>DATFQN010000083.1:0-19196 GCA_035264165.1 Gaiellaceae bacterium | reverse complement strand
CACGGAGGAGGGGGCGAAGGCCAAGCTCTTCGCCTCCGAGATGGCGCGCCGCCAGACGGCGGAGGCGATCCAGATCCTCGGCGGCTACGGCTACACGAAGGAGTTCCCGGTCGAGCGCTACTACCGCGACGCGAAGATCACCGAGATCTACGAGGGGACGAGCGAAATCCAGCGGCTCGTGATCGCGCGGTCGATCCTCGGGTTGAAGCAGCGCGAGCTGGCCGCGGGCTAATGGCCGCGGGCGATCGGCCGCTCGAGACCGCGATCACGCTGATCCTGGCCGACCAGGCGCCGGCGCTCGCCGAGGCGCACGACGAGCTCTACCCTGAGCGGATCCCGGAGCACATCCCGCTCTCGTTGACGCTGCTCTACCCGTTCGCGCCGGTTGCGGAGCTGAACGAGTCGCTGCTCGAGCGCGTTGGCGGGTTCTTCGCGTCCCGCCCGCCGCTCGTCTTCGACCTCACGCGCCTCGCGCAGTGGGACGAGAGCGGCGCCGTGTACGCAGTCCCGGAGCCGGACGACGACCTGCGCGCGACCATGCGCGCCCTCTGGCGGCTGTTCCCGGAGTTCCCGCCGTACCACGTGCCAGGGAGCGACCCACCGCCCCACGCGTCGCTGACGCTGAGCGACCACGGCGATCGCGCCGGGACACGAGCGCGCGCAGGAAAAGCGGCTGGAAGGGCTGCTCCCGGCGCACTTCGAGCTCATGGAAGTTGCGCTCATGCAGGAGTACGCGCTGGATCGCATGCGCGTGACGCACACGTTTCCTCTGGCCGGTGCTTAGGCCTCCAGCAACGTCTCGACCGTCGCCGCGACGTCTTCGTGCCGGAACGGCTTCTCGATGAAGAGGTCCGTCAGGCCGGCTGAGCGCTCCTTGGCGTCCGCGGCCGACGATCGGCTGCCCTCAAGCACCCGATGGAGCTGTTCGTTTTCCTCGACGGCGAGGATTGTGGAGTTGCCGCTGCTTGCCAAACGTCAGCGAGCTACTACCCGCATCGGCTGACCTTGAACCTAAGCTTCGCGCATGCCCCGTAACGTCGACGAGCCCGTTCGCCTGACGCGGATCTATACGCGCGGCGGCGATCGCGGCGAGACGAGCCTCGGGGACGGCAGCCGCGTGCCGAAGCTCGACTGCCGGATTGCCGCCTTCGGGACGGTCGACGAACTGAACTCCCTGCTCGGGCTGGCACTCGCGGGCGGCCTCGAGGGCGAGGGGAGGGCGGTGCTGGAGCGAGTCCAGAACGAGCTCTTCGATGTTGGCGCCGATATCAGCGTCCCCTTCGGCCGCGAGGACCGCCTCCGCGTGACGCAGCCGCAGATCGACGATCTCGAGGCCGACTGCGACCGTTTCAACGCCGACCTGGCGGAGCTCAAGAGCTTCGTGCTGCCCGGGGGGTCCGAGGTGGCGGCACGGCTCCACGTCGCGCGGGCCGTTTGCCGTCGGGCGGAGCGCGACGTGCTCGGCGCTGCGGAGCAGGTCGAGCTCAACCCGCTCGTCCCTGTCTACCTGAACCGGCTCTCCGATCTGCTCTTCATCCTGGCCCGGGCGGCGAATGCCGACACCGGGACGGACGAACCGCTCTGGAAGCCTGGGGCCTCGGCCTAGCGTTCCTCGCTTCGTTCGCCGCGGGCTATCTCGGCGCGGCGGTCGGCCTCGTGCTCGGGACGCTGCGCCTCCCGGCGATTCTCCTGCTTTCGGGCGACGCGGCCGCCGGAGCGGGCACGAACGTGGCGATCAGCGCCGCCTCGGCGGCGAGCGGCGGCTACCAGCATGCACGGGAGGATCGCGTCGACTGGCGCGTCGTCGCCTCGATGGCGCCGCCGTCGGTCGTGGGCGCCGTCGCCGGTGCGCTGCTCACGGACCGGCTACCGACCCGCTTGCTGCTGGCTGTGATCGCGGGGATCCTGGCGTGGAACGGGATCGACCTCTTGGCGCGGCCGATCCGCGGTCGCCCCGCCGCCGAACCGCGCCTTGGGCCCGCCGTCGTCTTCGGGCTCGCAATCGGCGTGCTCGGCGGCGCCGTCGGCGTCATCCTCGGGACGCTGCGGATGCCCGCGCTGCTACGCGGTGTCGGGCTGACGGCTCATCGGGCGGTCGGCACGAACCTCGTCATCGGCTTTGCGCTCGGCGTCTTCGCGTTCGCGACCCACGTGCTGCTGGGAGAGATCGAGTGGGCGCTCCTGGCCGCCGGCGTCGCGGGCGCACTCCCCGGCGGCTGGCTGGGGGCGCGCATCACGGGCCGGCTCTCCGAGGAGGTTCTCCGGCGCGCAATCGGCGTCGCGCTGATCGCCATCGCGATCGCGTTCGCGGTCGAAGTCGCGTTGAGTTAGCCGCAGCGGTCGGCGGGCGTGACGGCGAGCGGGCCGGCCATCCACGGCTCGCCACCCTCGCCTGGGCGAAACCTAGAGAGCCGGTGGCGGCTCGTCAGCGTGTGGATTCCGGAAGCGACGACCGTTGTGCTCAGCATCACGATCAGTCCCTCTATCGGGGATGGGCCGCCCCGAACCTGAGCGCTCCTTACAATTCGACGATGGCCACCACCGAGGATCGCGCCGGGCTGAGCGGGCTCGCCGAGTGGCGCCGGGCGCTGTACGAGGCGGCCGCGGAACGCCAGGGCGAGCTCTTCTCGACGATCTCAGGGCTCGACGTCGAGCCGCTGTACACGTCGGAATCGGTCGAGGTCGACGAGGAACGCGACCTCGGCTACCCCGGAGTCTCCCCGTTCACGCGCGGTGTCTATCCGTCGATGTACCGGGGGAAGCTCTGGACGATGCGGCAGTTCGCCGGCTTCGGCACGGCCGAGGAGACGAACGAGCGCTTCCGCTACCTGCTCGACCACGGGCAGACGGGCTTGTCGACGGCGTTCGACATGCCCTCGCTCATGGGCTACGACTCCGACCACCCGCGGTCGCTGGGCGAGGTCGGGCGCGAGGGCGTGGCGATCGACTCGCTCGAGGACATGGAGACGTTGTTCGCGGGGATTCCGCTCGGCGAGGTCTCGACCTCGATGACGATCAACTGCACGGCGCCGATCGCGCTCGCCTTCTACGTCTGCGTGGCCGAGGAGCAGGGCGTGCCGCGCTCGGAGCTCCGCGGCACGATCCAGACCGACATCCTCAAGGAGTACATCGCGCAGAAGGAGTGGATCTTCCCGCCGGAGCCGTCGATGCGGCTCGTGACGGACATGGTCGAGTTCTGCGCGTCGGACATGCCGAAGTGGCATCCGATCTCGATCTCGGGCTACCACATCCGCGAGGCGGGCTCGAACGCGGTGCAGGAGCTCGCCTTCACGCTGATGAACGGCTTCACGTATGTCGAGGCGGCGATGGAGCGGGGCCTCGACGTCGACGACTTCGCGCCGCGGCTCTCGTTCTTCTTCAACGCCCACATCGACTTCTTCGAGGAGATCGCGAAGTACCGCGCGGCGCGGCGGATCTGGGCGCGCGAGCTGCGCGAGCGCTACGCGGCAAAGAACCCGCGCTCGTGGCTGATGCGCTTCCACACCCAGACGGCGGGGGTTTCGCTGACGGCGCAGCAGCCGGAGGTGAACATCGTTCGGACGGCGCTGGAGGCGCTGTCTGCGGTGCTCGGAGGGACGCAGTCGCTGCACACGAACTCGTTCGACGAGGCGTTGGCGCTGCCGACCGAGAACGCGGTGCGGCTGGCGTTGCGGACGCAGCAGGTGATCGCGCACGAAACGGGCGTCGTGAACACGATCGATCCGCTCGGCGGGTCGTACTTCGTCGAAGACCTGACGAACCGGCTGGAGGCGCAGGCGTACGACTACTTCGACCGGATCCGAGCGCTGGGCGGCGTCGTCCCCGCGATCAAGGAGAACTTCTTCCAGCGTGAGATCGCGGACGCCTCGTTCCGCTACCAGTCGGAGCTGGAGGCCAAGCAGCGCGTGATCGTCGGGGTCAACCGCTACCAGCTGGCGGAGGACCCGGAGCTGGAGATCCTGCGGATCGACCCGGCGCTCGAGGAGAAGCAGATTCGGCGCGTGCGGTCGGTGCGCGAGCGGCGGGATCAGGCGGCGGCGGAAGCGGCGCTGGCGCGGCTGCGCGAGGGCGCCGCGGGTGACGCGAACCTGATGCCGCTGATCATCGACTGCGCCAAGGCGTCGGTGACGATGGGCGAGCTGTGCGACGCGCTGCGGAAGATCTGGGGCGTGTGGCGTGAGACCCCGGTCTTCTGACCGAAGCCGCGTGGTTATCCCCAGCTGGCGAAACCCCCCGCGTCAGCGCGCTCCGTCGGGTCAGACCCCGTGATGAGACCGTGACGTTCTCTCCACATTTTCTGCACCGGAAGGACGTGCCTGCCGGCTTGAGGCAACGAAAAGCCGCGGAGCCACGTCACTCTCTCGACACAGAATCGGCGCTCGTTCGTCACGGGGTCTGACCCCGCGGACCCGGCGAGCCGCTAGATCTCGACGACCTGGCCGTCGTGGACTTGTTCGAACTCGGGCTCGAGCGGTCGTTCCTTCGGGCGGTGGGTGAGGAGGAGACGCTTGGCGCCCGACTCGTCGAACGCTGCCTTCGCCTCGTTCGCCGCCAAGTGGCCTCGCGTGCCGCCCTCGGGGTTCGGCTCGAGCAGAGTCGCCTCGCAGAGGAAAAGGTCGGCATCGCGCGCGAGCTCGGCCAGTTCGTCGCTCGGACCGGAGTCGCCCGAGTACGCCACCGTCTTGCCGTTGCAGGAGACGCGAAAACCGAACGCGAGCAGGTCGTAGTGGAGCACCTGCCTCGCGACGACCGTCATCCCCGCGATTCGGAACTCGCGCCCCTCCTCGTACTCCGTGAGCCGGAACGCGTTCTCGAACATGTCCGGAAAGCCCAAGCGCTGCCCGATCTCGCGCAGCGTCGTCGTCCCACCCGGCGGCACCCAAAGCTCCGGCGGCGGCAGCTCGCTCGCCGGGCCGAACGACGCCGCCCAGACCCACGGCACTACGTCGCCCCAGTGGTCGAGGTGGAAGTGCGTCAGGCAGATCGCGTCGACCCGCGGCCAGTCCTCCTGCTCTCGGAGCTTGGCGAGGACTCCCGCGCCGCAATCGAGCAACACCCGGTTGCCCTCGGCGTCGACGAGATAACCCGACTGCGCCCCGCCGGGATTCGGCCAGGCCGGCGAGCAACCGATCACTGTCAGCTTCATCGCCATAGTCTGGCCTATCCCCCGACGCGGGCGGCGCGACGAACCTTCTCGCGCCTCGCCATTCCTATACTCCGCGCCGTGGCGGGCAAGATCCGAGTCGTCATCGCTAAGCCCGGTCTCGACGGGCACGATCGCGGCGCGAAGATCATCGCGCGCGCTCTCCGCGATGCCGGCATGGAAGTGATCTATACCGGACTGCACCAGACGCCGGAGCAGATCGTCGAGACCGCGATCCAGGAGGACGCCGACGCGGTCGGGATCTCGATCCTCTCCGGCGCGCACATGACGCTCGTCCCGAAGATCCTCGAGGGCCTGAAGGAGAACGGCGCCGAGGACGTCGTCGTGGTCGTCGGCGGGACGATCCCGCGCGAGGACTCCGAGGAGCTGAAGCGCCAGGGCGTGGCGGAGGTCTTCACGCCCGGCGCGCCGATGGGCGAGATCGTCGACTTCCTGCGCCAGAAGGTTCCCGTCAGCTGATCGCAATCCGCAAGGAAGGCGGTGTCTCGGTCGTCACGGTCGACCGACAGGACGCGCTGAACGCGCTCGACGTCGAGACGCTCGAGGCGCTTCGGGACCGCCTGAAAGAGCTGTCGCGGGACGCCGACACCCGCGTCGTCCTGCTCACCGGCGCCGGGGACCGCGCCTTCATCGCGGGCGCCGACATCAAGTACATGAGCGGTCTCGACGTCGACCAGGCCAAGGCGTGGGGCGAGCTCGGCCACCAGGCCGCCAACCTCCTGGAGAAGATGCCACAGCCGACGATCGCCGCGATCAACGGGTTCGCCCTCGGCGGCGGCTGCGAGCTCGCGCTCGCCTGCGACCTGCGCTACGCGTCAGCGACCGCGAAGCTCGGCCAGCCCGAGATCAACCTGGGGATCATCCCCGGCTGGGGCGGCACCCAGCGCCTCGCGCGCGCGACGACGCTCGGCTTCGCCAAGGAGCTGATCCTCACCGGACGCACGGTGGACGCCGACGAGGCGCTCGAACGAGGGCTCGTCAACGGCGTCACCGAGCCGGAAGAGCTCTTGCCGCGCGTCATGGAGCTGGCCATGCAGCTCGCCGCCAAGAGCCCGCTCGCGCTCGAAGCTGCCAAGCAGGCGATCAATCGCGCCCTGAGCGGCGACCACGCGGAGAACCTCGCCCGCGAGGCCGATCGCTTCGGCGAGCTCTTCTCCTCGGAAGACGCGAAAGAGGGCCTGACAGCCTTCGCCGAGAAGCGCGAGCCGAAGTTCGTCGGCCGCTAGCGCCCGAGCAGGACGCGCCGCGCCGTCAAGGCGCCGGGCTTGCCGAGCTGCGCGTCGAGCGTGACGGGAGCGATCTCGGTCCAGACGGTCGCGCGCTTGTCTCCGGCCACGTTTCCCACCGCCGACTCGATCACCGTCGCCGGCGAAACGCCGAGCGAGACCGGACGGCTGATCCCGTTGAGCTTCAACCCTGTCGCGCGCACCCCGAGGCTCGAGACCTGGACCTTGAAGGCCTCCGCCAGCTGCGCCAGCACGCTGCCCTTGAGCCAGAGCGCCGTCTGGCCCTTCCGCGGCGCCGCGAACAGCAGCCGGTAGCCGCGGTTGAGGAACTTGAACGGGCTGACGGCTGCGCCGTCACCCGGATGGACCTCGAAGTGCAGGTGCGGCTCGATCCCGTTGGCGTCGCCCGAGTCGCCGACGAAGCCGACTGGCTCCCCGGCCGCGACCCGCGCGCCGCTCTTGAGGCCCGGCGCGAACGCAATCCCGGGGGCGCAGCGCCCCTTGTTGTCGTTCGTCATGCCGAGGTCGTTGTTCAGGTGGATGTAGAGGTAGGTCGTGCCGCTGTCGCCGTGGAGGTAGAGCATGCAGCCGGCTCGCGCCGAGGTGACGTGGTACTTGACGCTTCCGGCTTCCGCCGCCACGGCGAGCGCCTTCCGCGGCGCGACGATGTCGATCCCCTGGTGGCGGCCCTGAGGACGCGGGTCGCCGAAGTCGTTCGTGTACCGCGCCTTGCCGAGTACCGGGAAGATGATCCGCTGCCCCGCGCCCGCCCCGATCGTCCGATCCGACGGAGACGTCGTCCTCGACCGCTTCGCCGGCGCCCCGGGGTCGATTCGGGCCGCCGCGGGTCCGGCAGTGAGGCCGACGATGACGGCGAGAAAAAGCAGTCGGGCTGTCGTCCGGTGGCGGCTCATTGGCTGGGACAGCGCTCCGGTGCGCGCGCGAAGCGCAGGAGGCTACCAGACCTTTCGGCGCGAATCGCCTTCGGCCTTAGCCGCATTCGGCGCCGATTAGAGTTCTCCCCCCGTGAAGATCGCCGTCTGCGTCAAGCACGTGCCCGAGGGGACGACCCATGCCCGGATCGATCCGCAGACGAAGCGGCTCGACCGCTCTGGCGAGGGGGCGATCAACGCATTCGACACGCATGCGGTCGAGGAGGCGCTGAAGCTGAAGGAGGCCGACGGCGGCGAGGTCCTGATCGTCTCGATGGGCCCCCAGAGCGCTCAGGACTCGGTCCGGAAGGCGCTCGCGATGGGCGCCGATAGCGCACTGCTGATCAGCGACGAGGGCGCGGCCGGCTCGGACCTCGTCGCGACGACGACAGCGCTCGCGGCGGCGCTCGAGGGCGAGGAGGCTGACCTTGTCCTCTTCGGCCAGCAGTCCAGCGACTCCGACGGCGCGGTGCTGTGGGCGGCCGTCGCCGACCGACTCCGGCGTCCGGTGATCTCGCAGGTCGCCGAGCTCGCGGTCAGCGGCGGCAAGGTGACGGGGAAGCGCCAGACCGAGTTCGGCTACGACACGATCGAGGCGCCGCTGCCCGCGGTCGTCGCCGTCTCCGACGCGATCAACGAGCCGCGCTACCCGTCGCTCAAGGGGATCATGGGCGCCCGTTCGAAGCCTCAGCGGACGGTTTCTCTCTCCGAACTCGGGATCGACTCCGGTGCGGCGGGAGAAGGTGGCTCCAAGACGGTCGTCCAGGGCTTGAACGATCCCCCTCCCCGCGGGGATACCGTCAAGATCGAGGACGACGGCAGCGCCGCGGAGAAGATCGTCGACTACCTCGCGGAGAGGAAGCTTGTCTGATGGCGACGCTCGTCTTCCTCGAGCATCACCAGGGCGAGCTGTTGAAGCCATCGCTCGGCGTGCTCTCGAAGGCTGCCGAGCTGGATGGGGACGTGGCCGGCGTCGTGCTCGGCTCAGGCGTGAAGGAAGTCGCCTCGGGGGCGGGTGCGTACGGCGCCGGGAAGGTCTATGTCGCGGACAGGACCGAGCTCGAGCGTCCGCTGCCCCAGCCGCGCGTGGACGCGCTCGCGAAGCTCTTCCAGGAGCAAGATTTCGACACCGTCCTCTTCGCGGCCTCGGTCCTGTCGGCCGACGTAGCGGCCGGCCTGTCGGCGCGACTTGGCGCCGGGCTCAACTGGGACCTCACCGACCTCGTCCAGGAGAACGGGAACCTGGTCGGCAAGAGGCCGGCGCTCGGGGACTCGGTCTACGTCGACGTCGGCTGGAGCGCCGAGCCCCGGCTCGCGCTGATCCGCGCCGGCACGTTCGAACCGAAACAGACGGACGGGGAGGCGGAGGTCGAGGAGTTCGACGTCGAGTTCGAGGACTTCTCGCTCCAGGCGACGATGGTCGAGCAGGCGCACGCCGAGAGCGAGGGCCCGTCGATCGAGGACGCGGACGTCATCGTCGCCGGAGGGCGCGGGCTCGGCTCGCCCGACAACTTCAAGCTCGTCGAGGAGCTCGCCCAGGCGCTGGGCGGCGCAGTAGCCGCGACCCGTGCGGTGGTCGACGCGGGCTGGTACCCGTACGCCACCCAGGTCGGGCAGACGGGGAAGACGGTGTCACCGAAGCTCTATGTCGCCTGCGGGATCTCGGGCGCGATCCAGCACAAGGTCGGGATGCAGAGCGCGGGGACGATCGTCGCGATCAACAAGGATCCGAACGCGCCCATCTTCGAGTTCTGCGACCTCGGGGTGGTCGGCGACCTCCACGAGATCGTGCCGAAGCTGACGGAGCTCGTCCGCTCCCGGAAGCGTTGACGAGGCCGGCCGACTACCCGCCGCCGTTCGGTCCCCGGGAGTACGTGGTCGCGCCGAGCGACCCGCCCGAGGAGCGCATCGACGTCGGCGTGCTGATCGTGGGCGCGGGCCCCGCCGGGCTCGCCTGCGCTATCAGGCTCGGCCAGCTGCTCGAGGCGAACCCGGAGATGGCCGAGCGACTCGGCGAGGTGCCGATCGCGGTGCTCGAGAAGGGGAAGGGTGTCGGCGCGCACCTCGTCTCCGGCGCGGTCGTCAACCCGCGCGGCCTGCGCAGGCTCTTCCGTGGCAGCGATGTACGGATCGAGGACGCGCCCTCCTACGGGCCCGTCGAGCACGAGACGGTCTACTTCCTGACGGGCGGCACCGCGCTCAAGATCCCGACGCCCCCGACGATGCGCAACGACGGCAACTTCGTCGCCTCGCTCTCGCTGCTCTCGCGGTGGCTGGCGGAGCACGCCGAAGCCGGCGGCGCGATGATCCTGCCGGAGACGGCCGCCGAGAAGCTGCTCATGACCGGCGCCCGGACCGTCGGCATCCGCACCGGCGACAAGGGCCGGGGTCGGGACGGCCAGCGGCTGCCGAACTTCGAGCCCGGCTCGGACGTGACGGCGAAGGTGACGGTGCTCGCCGAGGGGACGCAAGGCCATCTCACCGGCGTCGCCATCGACCAGTTCGGGCTCGCCGGCGAGAACCCACAGGTCTGGGCGCTCGGCGTCAAGGAGGTCTGGAAGGTCGCACGCCCGCTCGACCGCGTGATCCACACGCTGGGCTGGCCGCTGCGCGGGGGGCGCAAGTACCGGGAGTTCGGCGGCTCGTTCATCTACCCGATGGGGCACGACATGGTCACCCTGGGGATGGTCGTCGGGCTCGACTACCGCGACGCCGAGCTCTCCGTTCACGACCTCCTCCAGGAGCTGAAGACGCACCGGCTCGTCCGCAAGATCCTCCACGGCGGCGAGCGGGTGGGCTGGGGTGCGAAGACGATCCCCGAAGGCGGACTGCTGGCCTTCCCGCGGCGCTTCCACGCCCCCGGGCTGCTGCTGTGCGGCGACGGCGTCGGGCTCGTGAACGTGCCGGCGTTGAAAGGCATCCATTACGCGATCGAATCGGGGCGCCTGGCGGCGGAGGCCGCGTTCGCGGCGCTGCACCCCGGACGCACCGCCTGGACGCCGGGGGCGCTCGCCTCCTACGACGAGTCGCTCCGCAAGACGTACATCTGGAAGGACCTCGAGCGCGTGCGCAACATGCGCCCGGCGTTCGCGCACGGCCTCGTGATCGGGGGTGCCGTGGCCGGCGCGGCGACCACGAGCTTCGGGAAGCTCCCGCCGCGCGACCTGCGGACCGAGCCCGACTCGGCGCAGAAGATCTTCGGCACGAATCGCTCGCGGCGCTATCCCGCGCCCGACGGCAAGTACATCTTCGACAAGCTGTCGTCCGTCTACCTCTCGGGGAACAAGACCCGCGACGACGCGCCGAACCACCTCAGGGTGATGACGGAGGTTCCCGAGGACATCGCCGTCCTGTGGGAGCGGATGTGCCCGGCGCAGGTTTACGAGGCCAAGGACGGCGGCGTCGAGGTGACGCCCTCGAACTGCGTCCAGTGCGGCGCGATCACCGCCAAGGGCGGCCGGCTGACTCCGCCCGAGGGTGGTTCCGGGCCCGAATACACGTTGACGTGATCACACTCGACGACGTCCGCGCTGCGCGCGAGACGATCGGCGACTCGCTCCACCGCACGCCCGTCTTCAGCTCCGCGACCCTCGGCCCGCGCGTCTACCTGAAGGCGGAGCTCTTCCAGCGCACCGGCTCCTTCAAGCCGCGCGGTGTGTTGAACAAGCTCCGCTCGCTTACGCCCGAGGAGCGCGCGAACGGTGTCATCGGCGCCTCCGCCGGCAACCACGCCCAGGCGCTCGCGTACGGCGCGGCGGTCGAAGGGCTCGACGCCCTGCTCGTCATGTGGTCGACGGCGAGCCCGGCGAAGATCGAAGCCACACGCGGCTACGGTGCGCGGATCGACCTGGAGGCAGCCGGGCCTGAAACGGTCTTCGACCGGATGCACGAGCTCCAGGAGGCGACGGGCCGCACGCTCGTCCACGCCTTCGACGATCCGCTGGTGGCCGCGGGGCAGGGGACGGTCGGCCTCGAGATCGCCGAGGACGTGCCGGTCGTAGACGTCGTGATCGTCCCTGTCGGCGGAGGCGGCCTGATCTCGGGGATCGCGACGGCTCTCCCCGACAAGCGCGTGATCGGCGTGGAGCCGGTGGGCTCGACGGCGCTCACGACCGCGCTCGCCGCCGGCACGCCGACGCCCGTCTCGCCGACCTCGATCGCCGACGGGCTGAACGCGCCGTTCGCGGGCGAACTGGCAGTTGCGGTCGCGAAGCGGTCAGGCCTCGAGATCGTGCTCGTGGCCGAAGACGAGATCGCGGACGCGATGCGCCTCCTCTACCAGCGGGCGAAGCTGGCCTGCGAGCCGGCGGGCGCCGCCGCCGTAGCGGCCTTGCGAGGCGAGAAGATCCCGCTGGAGGGCGACGAAACCGTCGTCGCCGTCGTCTCGGGTGGCAACGTTTCCAGCGATACGGCCGCTGCTATCCTGGCCCGACCATGAAGCCCGACATCCATCCCGAGTACGTCACCGCTACCGTACGCTGCTCGTGTGGCAACGAGTTCGAGACCCGTTCGACGAAGCCCGAGCTGCACGTCGAGATCTGCTCGAACTGCCACCCGTTCTACACGGGCAAGCAGAAGCTGGTCGACACGGGTGGGCGCGTCGAGCGCTTCCAGCGGCGCCTCGAGCGCGCAGGCGGCGCGCGCCGCGGCTAGAACCTAGAGCCATGAGCGCACCGATCGGGGGCCAGGCCGTCCTCGAGGGCGTGATGATGCGCGGCCCGTCGAACTGGTCGCTCGCGGTGCGCAAGCCCGACGGCGAGATCGCGAAGGTGAACCGCGAGATCGAGTCCGTGATGCTGCGGCACCGGTTCTTCCGCCTGCCGATCATCCGCGGCATCGTTGCGCTGGGCGAATCGCTGGCGATCGGCTTCCGCGCGTTGGCCATCTCCGCGAACTACGCCGCGCAGGAAGAGGGGGACGACGAGGAGGTCTCGACTGAGATCGGGCGTGGCGCCCTGATCTTCGCCTTCGTGATCGCGATCGGCTTCACGCTGCTGCTTTTCAAGGTCACTCCGGCGCTCATTACGAACTGGCTGCCGATCGGAAGCACGGGCGGGTTCGTTGTGATCGAAGGCCTGATCCGCGTCACGCTCTTCATCGCCTATCTCGGCGTCATCTCGCTGTTGCCGGACCTCAGGCGCGTCTTCCAGTACCACGCCGCCGAGCACAAGGCGATCAACGCGTACGAGGCCGGCGACGAGCTCGTGCCCGATCGCGTTCAGCGCCACAGCCTGATTCACCCCCGCTGCGGGACGGCATTCCTGCTCTGGGTGATGGTGATCGCGATCTTCGTCTTCGCCTTCTTCGGGCAGCCGGTCTGGTACTGGCTGATCGCGAGCCGGATCCTGCTCCTGCCGGTGATCGCCGGAATCGCGTACGAGCTGATCCGCTTCGCCGGCAGGCACACCGACAACCGGATCCTGATGACGCTGCTCGCGCCGGGGCTCTGGCTCCAGCGGCTGACGACGCGCGAACCAACGCTCGACCAGCTCGAGGTCTCGATCCAGGCGCTGAAGGACGTGCTCCAGCGCGAAGGCCGCCTCGACGCCGAGGAGCGCAGGGTCGAAGTGATGGCCTAAGCCTCGCGCAGCTCGGTCGTCAGCCGCTGGTAGAAGAAGCCCGCGAGGAGGAGCACGGCGCCGACGGCCAGGAACGACAACGCCCGCGTGACCGAGCTCAGGTTGGCGAGGTCGTAGAGGAAGAGCTTCGCGAGCGCGAGCCCGAAGAGGGCGAAGCCGGCAACGCGGAGACGGCGTGACTCCCGCGTCAGTCCGACGTACAGGGCGACGAGCCCAATCAGCCCCCAGAACGCGCTCACGGCTGAGTGACCGCGCTGGAACTCGGTCTCGACGCTCGCGGTGCCGAGCCACTGAAAGGCGCCGAGGATCGTGAGCGAGACGCCGTAGATCGCCAGCACGGCGATGCCGGCGACTACCGCGGCCCGGAACCGATCCCACCGCTCGGGCATGCGCCCGTAGACGAGTGTGGCGAGGGCCGCGCCGACGATAAGCGCCAAGCTCGGGACGCCGGTCGCGGGGTCCGAGTTCGCGCTGAAGAAGTCACTCGGCGCGGCGAGATCGGCAAGCGTGTACGCGACCGATACGGCGATGTACCCGGACGCGCCGTAGGAAAGCCGCTCTTCGTCGACGAGACTGCCGGCAAGCGCGAGCCCGGTCGCGGTCGCGCACCAGCTGAAGACGAGCCAGTTGCCGCTCAGCACGTCCGCGAAGCCGATCGCCGCGACGATCGCAGCCAGTCCCCAGAGCACCGTGCTGAAGTCGCGCTCCGCGCGCAGGACGAGCGCGGCCAAGACGCCGAAGAAGGCGGCCAGCGCGAGCCACGCGAGCCCGTCGTGCTCGACGAGTGTCGCCACGCCGACGAACGCGAGGCCCATGCTGGCGACGGCGAGAATCGAGCCCCAGATCGCTGGCTCGTCGAGCCGCACCGGGAGTACGTCTGCGAACGTGACCGCGAGCAAGCTCGCCGCGGCGACGAGGAGCGCAACGCCGAGGCGATCGCCGGCCAGCTCGGCGCCGTTGAAGGTCGCGGCCTGCACGAAGACCGCAGCCGCCAGCAGCAGCCCGCCGACGCGGAGGTGCGGCGACTCGAGGCGGCGGTCGGCCAGCACGAGCCCGAGTGCCACCAGCCCCCAAATTCCGGCCACGAGGACGTGGCCGCGCTCGAAGGCCAGCTGGACCGGCGAGTCGTCGACCCACTGCGCGACGGCGAGCGCTCCCAGGGAGGCGGCATAGACGCCGGCGATCCCTGCGACCCAGCCCGAGACGGCGCGCCAGAGCCAGTGCTGCCGGCGGAACCCTTCGATCACCGGCTCGAGGTACGCGAAGAAGCCCTCGGGCGTGGGCCGCTCGTTCACCCAGGGGCGTGAGTAGAAGGCGACCACGGCGGCGCCCACGGCGACTGCGAGCGGCGCGAGCGCACCGGCCGCCGGATCGGAGACGGCCTCGTACAGATCCTCAGGCGGCGCCTCGACGACCGCGTCGACCGCCGCGGCGGCGAGGTAGACGAGCGACGCGATGGCGTACCGCGGCTCGTCGATGCCGCGCGCAAGCCACGCGAGGACGGCGGCTTCGGCGGCCCATGCGATCGCGAGGCTCGGGCCGCTGAGCAGGACCGCCAGCCCGACGGCGGCAAGTGCGAGGGCGACGGCGCCGAGCAAGGTGCTGAGATCGCGATCGGCTGTACGCGGCCAGAGCGCCGCCGCTGCGGTGCCGAACGCCGCCGCGGCGACCAGGATCACCCAGCCGCGGTCGTCGCCTGCGAAGAGCGCGGCACCTGTGGCGCCGGCCAGGACGCCGGACAGGACTACGAGCGTCGCCGAGAGGGTGGGGAGACCCCCGCCGCGCGCCCAGTGGAACGCCGCCGCGGCACCCGTGTAGAGGGCGCAGAACACCGCCGCGAGGATCACGCGGTCCCAGTCGGTCACGTCACCGTCGGCTACGAGGATTGCGATCTGAATCAGGCTCGCGGCGAAGCTCGACCCGAGTAGCCACGGCCATTTCCGGCGCGCCGCCGCAGCCGCCGAGGCCGCGAAGACGATGGCCGCAAAAGCCGTGCCGATCGGGGACAGGTCCTCTTCGAACAGCACCATCAACGGCATCAGGGTCGCGCCGACAAGGCCGATGCCGGCGATGAGCTCGGAGCCCCAGACGAGCGCAGTCGCGAGCCCGATCGCCGCGATGCCGGCGGCGATCGCCAGCGCGCCGAGATCGGAGACTAGGCCGTAGAGCGCAGCCGCCGCGACCAGCGTCGCGTAGCCGCCGGCCAGGCCGGCGCCGACCGCGCCGTAGGCCGAGTACGTCGGCCCGTAGCGACGGTGCACCCAGACTCCGCCGGCGAAGGCGAGTGCTGACGCGAGCGCGCCGAGCCCGACCCGCTCGATCTCGCCGATCCAGCCCCGGTTGACGGCGAGGATGAAGAAGAAGACGACGCCGAGCACCGTCACGATCCCGCCGGCCCAGGCAAGTCCCTTCGCGCCGAGAAGCTCGGTCCAGTCGAGCTCGCGGTCCCAGATCGAGGGCTCCCGCTGCGGAGGGGGCGGCGGCGTATAGGCCGGAAGGGGCTGCGGCTTCGGCGGGGCCGGCGGCGGCGCGGCCGGGGCGGCCGTGGGTGGACGAGGTGTCGGCGCCGCAGCGGCGACGGGCTCGCCCTCGGCGAGCCGGCGGATGTCCGCGAGCTCGTGCGTGAGCTCGCGAAGGCGGCGCTCGAAGAGCTCGAGCCGCCGCTCGACCTCGGGGTTCACCGGCTCCTCCTCCGCCTCCGGCTCATCGTGCTTCCGCCAAAAGAACGCCGCGTACAGGGCGCCGAGGGGGCCGAGCGCGCCGAGCAGCCAGGAACCGAGGATCGCGCCCCAGACGGCGCCGAGGCGGTGCCGGCGCCGGACGGCTCTGACGATCCCCGCACACCAGAGGCCCAGTCCGCACACCGTCCAGACCGCGGCGGCGACGGGACTCGCCAGGAGGACGATGCCGATCGCCGCGAGCACGACCCAGAGGCCGACGAGGACGTGCACGAGCACCGCGAGTGCAAGGTTGACGCCCTCAGCGACTTTCGACTGTTCATCCGACACATCTGACATCTCACTCCGTCACGATCGTGGCACGCCGGGCGGCCGGAGGCATCGGGGTTAACCTTGATTTGTGCCTGGAATCGACCAACTCGTGGAGGACCTCGAGCGCTCGTACGCCGAGACGCAGGAGCGCATGTCCGACCCTGCGGTCTACAACGACCACAGGCAGGCGGCCGATGTCGGGCGCCGCCTCAAAGAGCTCGAGGGCCCGTATCGCTTGGCAAAGGCGTGGCGGGACGTTCGCGAAGATCTCGCGGCGGCGGAGGCTGACCCAGAACTCGCCGAACTTGCAGCCGATCTCGCTCTAGAGGCCGGGCGCCTCGAGAGCGACCTGAAGCTCGCGCTCGTCGAGGCGGATCCCGCCGACCGCAAGGACGTCCTGGTCGAGATTCGTCAAGGCGTCGGCGGCGACGAGGCGGCGATCTGGGCCGGTGATGTCTTCCGCATGCTGACGCGCTACGCGGAGCGCCGCGGCTTCGCGACCGAGCAGCTCTCGGCGAGCGGGAGCGACGGCGGCGGCTTCAAGGAGGTCGTCTTCGCGGTGAAGGGCGACGGGGCCTACTCCATCTTCAAGTGGGAGGGCGGCACGCACCGCGTCCAGCGTGTCCCGACCACCGAGTCGCAGGGCCGGATCCACACCTCCACCGCGACGGTTGCCGTCATGCCCGAGGCCGAGGAGGTCGAGGTCGAGATCGACCCCAACGAGCTCAAGGTCGACGTCTACCGTTCGACCGGGCCCGGCGGGCAGAGCGTGAACACGACCGACTCGGCCGTGCGGATCACCCACCTCCCCACCGGCCTCGTCGTCTCGATGCAGGACGAGAAGTCGCAGATCCAGAACCGGGCGAAGGCCCTGCGCGTGCTGCGCGCGAGGCTCTACGAGCTCGAGCGCGAGCGTCAGCGGGCCGAGCTGGAGAGCAAGCGTCGCTCGCAGATCGGCTCGGGGGAGCGCGCGGAGAAGATCCGGACCTACAACTTCCCGGAGAACCGGGTCACGGACCACCGGGTGAAGGTCACGCTCCACCGCCTCGACGCTGTGCTCGACGGCGACCTTGACGAGCTCACCGAGGCGCTCTCGGCCGAGGAGCGCCGCCGCGCGCTCGAAGCGGCAGCCGTGTGACGGTTCGGGAAGCTCTGGCGGAGGCAGCCGGCGCGCTCGAGCAGGCGGGCGTGCCATCGCCGGCGGTGGACGCCGAATGGCTGCTGGCCCACACGCTTGGGGTCCGCCGCTCCGAGCTGTACGGCGCCGACCTCGACGGTCGCCTCGACGACTTCCGCGAGCTCGTTCGCCGGCGCGCGGCGCGAGAGCCGCTCGCGTACGTCCTCGGCGAGTGGGGCTTCCGCGGCCTGACGCTCGTCGTCGACCCGCGAGTGCTGATCCCGAGGCCCGAGACCGAGACGGTCGTCGAGCGCTGTCTCACCCTGCTCGTGGACGTCGCGGAGCCCGCGATCATGGACGTCGGCGTCGGGTCCGGCGCGATCGCACTCGCGCTCGCGGACGAGCGGCCCGATGCCGTCGTGGTCGGGACCGACGCGTCCGCGGCGGCGCTGGAGGTGGCGGAGGAGAATCGACGCCGCACCGGCTTCGACGAACGCGTTCGGCTCGTCTACGGCGATCTTCTCGCCGGGGAGACCGGGCCCTTCGACCTCGTCGTCTCCAACCCGCCGTACGTCGCTCCCGACGAGCTGCCGAGGCTCGAGCCGGAGCTGCAACACGAGCCCCGCGAGGCGCTCGTCGGCGCCGGCCGCGAGCTACCGATCGCCCGGGCGGCGAACGGCGCGCTCGGTGCCGGAGGCGCGCTCGTGCTCGAAGTCGGCGACGGCCGGGCCTGCGACGTCGCCGCTACGCTCGTTGCCCTCGGCTACGCGGACGTGAAGGTCTCGAACGACCTTACGGGGCGCCAACGGGTCGTCGACGGCCGCCGTCGGTGATCGACGAGGCAGTTGCGGCAATGCGGGCGGGCAAGTCCATCGTCCTCCCGACGGATACGGTGTACGGGCTCTGTACGGACGCGCGCCAGGAGGAGGCGGTGCGGCGCCTCTACCGGCTGAAGGGTCGGGAGGAGGTTCAGCCCACGGCGTTGGTCGCGGCCGACGAGGCAGCCGTCCTCGAGGCGCTGCCCGAGTTGCGCGGAAAGCCGCTGCTGCCGGGCCCGTACACGCTGATCCTCCCCAACCCCGCGCGGCGGTATCCGTGGCTCACCGGGGAGCGGCCGGAGACCATCGGCGTCCGGCTCCCCCACCTCCCTGCGGATGCCGCCGCAGTGGTGCGGGAGATCGGCGTGGTCGCAGCGACGAGCGCGAACCTGCGCGGCGGGCCGGATCCCCGCGGCGTCGACGAGATCCCCGTCGAGATCCGTAACGGCTGCGCCGTGGTGCTCGACGCCGGCGAGCTGCCTGGGACCCCCTCCACGGTGATCGACCTCACGGGCGCCGGGCCGGTCGTGCTTCGGGAGGGCGCCGTGCCCGCCGCCGAAGCCCTCGCGCGCCTCGCCTAGCGACGCCGCTTCTTCGGCCGGCAGCGGCCGAGCTTGTCGCCGTGCTTGCGGTGCTTGCGCACCTGTGACTTCGGCACCTTGATCGTACGACCGCGGTGGCAGATCGTCACTTTCTTCGGCGCCGCCTTCGGCTTTGGCCTCGCAGGCGGCGGTTGAGGCGCCGGTGGAGGCGGAGCCGGTGGAGGTGGAGGCGAAGGCGCCGGCGGTTGAGGCGGCGGCGGGGGAGGAGGCGGTGTCGGCTGCGGAGGCGGGGGCTGAGGCGCCGGAGCGGCGTCCCCGATCGTCCACCGATGCTCCGCAGCGGTGGCGTCCACGTTGCCGGCGCGGTCCCGGGCGCGGACGCGGAAGACGTGGGCGCCCGCCGCCAGCGAGCCGTACGTGTGCGGAGAGGTGCAATCGAGGTAGTCCGCATCGTCCAGCGAGCAGGAGAACGTCGCAGGCTCGTTCGCCGCGAACGAGAAGGTCGCGCCTCGCTCGGCCGTCTCGGCCGGCGGTGTGCCGTCGATCGAGCCCTCCGGCGCTGTCGTGTCGATCCAGAAGGGGCCGATGTGCGACGCGTCGCTCCAGCTGCCGGCGTTGTCGAGCGATCGGAGATGGAACCACCAGCTGCCGTCGGGCCGCGTCGACGTGAGTGTCGTCGTCGTTTCCTCGGCGTCCTTCGTCGTGTCCGGGAGGCTCGCCGGCGCTTCCGACCATTCGTACGAGTAGCCGTCGACCGCCTCGCCGCCGGTCCACAAGACGACGACGTCGGCGTCCCGTGACCAGGCGCCGATTGCGTGGCTCGGGCTC
>DATFQN010000082.1:0-44319 GCA_035264165.1 Gaiellaceae bacterium | reverse complement strand
GGATCCAGGAGACGCGCGACGCGATCTCCAGCACGTCGTCGATCGTCCCCAGCTCCCGCACGCGGCCCATCACCTCGACGCCGAACGGGACCCCGCGGCCCTTCTTCTCCAGCCGCTCCCGTAGCTCCCCGGCCTGCTCGACGACGTCGTCGAGGGCCTGCTCGCGCTCGCGGCCCAGGAGGAAGCCCGGATGGAAGACGACGAGCTCGGCACCCGCCGCCACTGCGATGCCGGCCGAGTGGTCGAGCATCCCGATCGCCATGTTCAGCTTCTTGCCGCGCTCGGCGTGGCCGACGAAACCCGCGATCGGCGCGTGAACCGACAGGACGATCGAGTTCTCGCGCGCGAGCTGACCGAACCGCTCCGCCCACTCGTAGTCCATCCAGAACTTGCCCTCGAAATCGATCTCGCAGGCGGTGTGTCCGCGCTCGAGAAGCAGTTGCACAGCCGCCTCGGGCGATTCCCGAGACGGCACGCGTGCCGGGCCGAAACGAAGCTCTCCCACGCCGCCGAACGCTACTGCCTCACACTCGCGGATATGCCGTCCGACCTCCTTCCTACGCTTTTCCCATGCCCACAAGCCCATCCCGCATCGACCTCCTCGAGCTCGATATCGACATGCGCCTCATGGATCTCTGGCGTGAGGCGGCCGACGTGTCCGAATGGAACCTCGACATCGTCGCCGCCTTCATGCGCGCCGCCTACGGCAAGGGGTACTGCGACGCCCTGACCGAGGATCAGCCTGGCTCCCTCTGCGAGGACCATGGCTACCGGATCCCGGCGCGGCGGCCGGCGCCCTCGCCCGAAGCGTCCTAAGACCCTCGGTCTACACTTTCCGGCATGGCGCGCCGTGCCTCGCCTGCCCGCCTTGTCATCGCCCTCGCGGTGGCCACGATGCTCGCGATCTTCCTCGTCTACACGGCGATCGCGGGCGGGACGCCGCAGCTCCGTCCGAGCGAGCTGAAAGGGCGGACCGGCGAGGTTTCGCTGGTGGGGAAGGTCGTCGGAAAGGTCTCGGGCGACGCGCGGCGGTCCGGCCTGCGCTTTCGGCTGCGCGACGTCGAGGGAGGCGCCAGCATTGCGGTCGTCTATCGGGGCTCCGTGCCCGACCTCTTCAAGTCGGGCCGCGACGTCGTCCTCAAGGGACGGCTGCACACCGGGACCTTCGTCGGCACGCCCAACACCCTCAGCACGAAGTGCCCGTCGAAGTACGTCGCTGAAAAGAAGTCCTAGTGCCTGAGCTCGGGCGGGCAGCGCTCATCGTCTGCCTCGGGCTGGCCGTGTACGCGGTCGGCGGGGGTGCCTACGCCGCTTGGACCGGTCGCCGACGCCTCGCGGAGTCGGCGCAGAACGCGATCATCGCCTCGTTCGCCGCGGCGCTGGTCGCCTCCGGCGTCCTCCTCGGCGGCCTGCTCCGGCACGACTTCAGCCTGACGTACGTCTGGCAGCACACGAGCCGCGAGCTCCCGGATCCGTACGTCGTGTCGGCATTTTGGGGCGGCCAGGAAGGCTCGCTCCTGCTCTGGCTGCTGATCCTCACCGGCTTCTCGTCGATCGCGATTTTGCTTGCGCGCCGTTCGGCGCCGAGCCTGCTCGCGTGGACGGCGCCCGTGCTCGGCGGCGTGATCCTCTTCTTCTCGTTCCTCCTCGTCGCTGTGGCGAGTCCCTTCGCCACGCAGGCCGCACAGTCGGACGGCCTCGGGCTCAACCCGAGCCTCCAGAACCCGTACATGCTCGCCCATCCGCCGATGCTCTATCTCGGCTTCGTCGGCCTCACGATCCCGTTCGCGTTCGCCATGGGTGCCCTGCTCGCTCGCCGCAGCGACGAGCTCTGGGTCGTCGTCACCCGCCGCTGGACGCTCGTCGCCTGGACGTTCCTCGGGTTCGGCCAGCTGCTTGGTGCGCACTGGGCATACGTGGAGGTCGGCTGGGGCGGCTACTTCGCCTGGGACCCGGTCGAGAACGCGGCGCTGATGCCATGGCTCGCCGCGACGGCGTTCCTGCACTCGGTGATGATCCAGGAGAAGCGTGGGATGCTGAAGATCTGGAACGTCCTGCTCGTGATCGGGGCGTTCGCGCTCGCGCTGTTCGGGACCTTCCTCACGCGTTCCGGGATCCTGAGCTCGATCCACTCGTTTACCGAGAGCTCGATCGGGCCCTGGTTTCTCGGCTTCATCGGGCTTGTGCTCGCGGCGTCGATCGCACTGGTCGTCTCCCGGCTCCCGCTCCTCCGCGCGAAGACGCGCCTCGAGTCGCCGGTCTCGCGCGAGGCCACGTTCCTCTACAACAACCTGCTGCTCGTCGCCTTCTGCCTGACGATCCTCTGGGGCGTCGCGTACCCGATCCTGACGGAGGCCGTGCGCGGCGAGCCCGTCACGGTGGGCCCGCCGTACTACAACTTCTTCCTCAAGGCCTTCGGCCTGCCGCTGCTCGTGCTGATGGGGATCGGCCCGCTGATCGCCTGGCGGCGGGCGTCGCTGCGTGGGCTGGGGCGCACGTTCGCCTGGCCGCTCGGCGTCGCGCTGGCAACCGGCGTGGCGCTGCTCGTACTCGGCGCGGGATCGTCGCTCCCCGGCCTCGTCGGTTACACGTTCTGCGCCTTCGTGCTTGCGTCGATCGCGCTCGAGTTCGCGCGCGGAACCCGCGCGCGCCGCGCCCTCTCCGGCGGCTCCTGGGCGGCGGCCCTCGCGCAACTCGTCGGGCGAAACCGGCGCCGCTACGGCGGCTACGTCGTGCATGCGGCCATCGTCCTGCTCGCGATCGGCGTGATCGGGTCGAGCGCCTACGACACGACCCGCGAGCGGCGCCTCGGGAAAGGGGAGACGATGGCCGTCGACGACTACCGGCTGACCTACCTCGGCGCCACGAGCGAGCGTGCCGCCAACGCGAGGGAGATCCGCGCGGTGGTTGACGTCCAGCGGGGCGGCGAGCACCTCGGGGCGATGCGACCGGGCAAGAACCAGTACTTCGCCGAGCAGCAGGTGTCGAACGAAGCCGCGATCCGCTCTGACCGCCTGAACGGCGAAGACCTCTTCCTGATCGCCGAGCAGATCGGGCCGAATGCGGTCTTCCTCAAGGTACTCGTCAAGCCGCTCGTAAACCTGGTCTGGGTCGCCGGGTTCGTGTTCCTGGCCGGCTCGCTGATCGCGCTCTGGCCCGATGCGCGCGAGCAGCGGCGGCTGGCACTGCGGTACGGGCGCCACGAAGCTCTCGCGCGCGCGTGATGGAGCTCCTGCTGGCTGCGGTCCTGGCCGCGGCCGTCGTCGTCTTCGTCGCCATCCCGTTCCTGCGCGAACGTGAGCCGCCGGCGCCACTCGAGCCCCCCGAAGAAGCGCTCGTCGCCGCCGAGGAGCGGGACCGGGCACTCGCGGAGCTGAAGGAGCTCGAGTTCGACCACCGGACCGGGAAGATCACCGACGAGGACTACCGCGCCCTTGTCCAGCCGCTCAGACAGCGCGCGGCCCGAACGCTCACCAACGGCGCTTCGTTGTCAGAGCGGACGCCAGAATCATCCGGCGAGCAGCACCTTTCGGCGCGTTCTTCGCCGTCCAGCCGACGCGATCTGTAGGATTCCGCGCCCAAGGGCTCGGAGGGAGGTCTCCAACGCCCGCGAACTCGGTCCCATGGCTCGACGAATCGTCTGCAGCCTCGTCCTCGTCATGCTCGTTGCGGCCCCCGCTTCGGGCGGCATCTACGACCGCAAGCAGGACATCGACGACCAGATCTCCGGGCTCCAGTCGAAGCTCGCGCAGGCTCGCGAGCGCGAAGCCTCGCTGAGCGCCGAGATTGCATCGGTCTCGCAGAAGATCCAGTCGCTCGAGTCGGAGGTAGGGGACGTCTCGAGCCGCCTCGCCGTCCTCGAAGAAGACCTCGCGCTTCACCAGCGCAAGCTCGACCGCCTCCAAGAGCTCTTCGATCTGCAGTCCGAGCGGCTCGCGTTCCTGCGCGACCAGTACCAGCTCTCCGTCGACCGCCTGAGCGCCCGCCTCGTCGCCGTATACGAGGGAGGCGCGCCTTCGACGATGGATGTGCTTCTCGAAGCGCACAGCTTCAGCGATGTCCTCGACCAGCTCGACTATGTGAGCTCGATCGCGGCGCAGGATCGCGGGATCGTCAGGAACGTCGAGGGCGCGCGCGACCACATGCGCGAACTGCGTTCGCGTACCGGCAAGACGAAGGCGCGCGTTGCGGCGATCACTCGTGTCGTCAAGGTTCGGACCGAGCAGCAGCGTGCCCTGAAGAGCCAGCTCGTCGCGCGTCAGCAGGGTCTCGCCCAGGCGCGCAGCGCGCGCAAGGAGAGCCTCGTGGACGTGCACGGCGACGCCCGGCACTTCGCGAGCGAGGCGGCTGCGCTCCAGGCGCAGAGTGCCAACCTGGCTGCGCAGATCCAGGCCTCTCAGGCAACCGTCACGTATTCGTCGGGCGATTCGACGCCCTCGGCCTCAGGCCTGATCTGGCCGGTCAGCGGACCCGTCGTGAGCCCGTTCGGGTGGCGCTGGGGCCGCATGCACGAGGGAATCGACATCGCCGTCGGGTATGGGACTCCGATCGCCGCGGCCGCGCCCGGCGTCGTCATCTACGCCGGCTGGATGGGCGGCTACGGCAACCTGATCATCATCGACCACGGCGGCGGGCTGGCGACGGCCTATGCCCACCAATCGAGCTTCGCGGTCGGCGGCGGCGCCGTGTCGCAGGGCCAGACGATCGGGTACGTCGGCTGCACGGGCCACTGCTTCGGCCCGCACGTCCACTTCGAGGTCCGGATCAACGGCTCGCCCGTAGATCCACTGGGTTACCTGTAGCAACGACGGTCGCTCAGGCGGGCCGAGGTGGGGTCAGGTCTTGCATTGACGGCACCCGCGCGTCCGTCGGTGCCGTTGTTGCAATGCAAGACCTGACCCCTAAACGGAGCGAGCAGGCGCTGCATGTAAAAAGTGCCACCAGCTTTCAACAAATGCCTTTATAGTTTCCGCGCCGCAAGCTTCGCGCGCTTGTGCTTGCGGCATGTCGTCTCCCGACGGCGCCGGCCGTCCCCCACGGGGCGGCCGGTCGTATGATTTGGAACATGTTCGAAGGGCTCCGGAGACTGTTCAAGCGAGAGCCGCTGACTCCGGAGGAGCTGGCCGAGCGCGCGCGGCTGAACCGGGAGGCGCAGCAGGCGCGCTACCGGGCCGAGTCCGAGATGGCGCAGCAGCGCGGGCACATCGAGGGCTACTTCGACCGCCACCCACCGGACGCCGGCTTCGGGCCGGGGCCGTTCTAGTCGGCGGGCTGCAGCAGCCTCAGGTCGGGCAGGTTGCGGTACCGCTCGTCGAGATCGAAGCCGTACCCGACGAAGAACTCGTCGGGTACGGTGAAGCCCACGTGGCGCACCGGCACGTCTTCGACGAGGCGTCGATAGGGCCGGTCGAGCAGCGTCACCGCGGCGAGTGATGCGGGCTCTCGCAGCTGCAAGGTCTTCGCGAGGTAGTTGAGCGTCATGCCCGTGTCGACGATGTCCTCCGCGAGCAGGACGTGCCGCCCGTTGATGCTCGTGTCGAGGTCCTTGAGCAGGCGGACCTGCCCGCCATTTCCGCTGTTGCCCGTGTAACCGGCAAGCGCGATGAAGTCGAGGGTGTGAACGATCGGGATCGCGCGTGAGAGGTCGGAGACGAAGACGACGGCGGTCTTCAGCGACGCGATGAGCACGGGCTCGAGACCCTCGTAGTCGCGGGCGATGTCCGCGCCGAGCTCCGCGACCCGTCTCTCGATCTCTTCGGCCGAGAGGTAAATCTCCCCGACTCTCGGATCGTCTAAGAGGCCAGGTCGAGTCTGTATCGCTGGGCCAGGCGCTCGATGTCGCGCCGGTAGAAGAGCTTGGCGTTGACGTGCGGGTAGCGCTCCCGAAGCTTCCGCAGCTTCCGGTTCTTGCGGGTGACGAGCGACTGTTTCATCACGGTCAGCTCGAGGTAGAGGTTCTGCTCCGGCAGGAAGAAGTCGGGTGTGAACGCCTCGACGATGCGCCCCTCCTCGTCCTCCTCCAACACGAACGTGTGGGGCTCGTATGCCCAAGGGATGCCGTAGTAGTCCAGGAGCTTCGCGCACTCGAGCTCGACGCCGTTCGCGAAGCGCGGTTCCCCCTCTCCGCGATATGCCTGGAAATCGTGGTCTTTTTCGGCCACCCAGCCAGAGAGTACCCGTGCGCTCGGACGGCCTACACTTCGTTCATGGGTCGTGACGGGGCCAAGGGAACGTTCACCATCGCGCACCTCTCGGACATCCACTGCGGTGATCCGAACTTCGTCCCGAGCCTGATGGACCGCGCGATCGCGGAGATCAACGAGCTGGAGCCGAACATCGTCGTGTGCTCCGGCGACCTGACGACGTTCGGCTTCAAGGGCGAGTACCTCCAGGCTCGCGAGTACCTCGACAAGATCCGGTGCGAGCAGTTCGTCGTGATCCCGGGGAACCACGACTCCCGGAACGTCGGCTATATCCACTTCGAGGAATTCTTCGGAGAGCGTCATTCGGTGTTGCACGCCGACGGCGTCTCGGTCGTCGCCGTCGACTCCAGCGAGCCCGACCTCGACCACGGTCAGATCGGCCGCGGTCGCTACTCGTGGATCGAGGAGCAGTTCGCGGTTCCGGCGGACATGCGGATCTTCGTCATGCACCACCACCTGCTGCCCGTGCCGGGCACGGGCCGCGAGCGCAACGTCGTCTACGACGCCGGGGACGTGATCGAGTGTCTTCAGCGCTGTGGCGTCGACCTCGTCCTCTCGGGCCACAAGCACGTGCCGTACGCGTGGAAGCTCGAGGAGATGTTCGTGGTCAACACGGGCACGGTCTCGTCGCTGCGTCTCCGCGGCAATACGAGGCCCTGTTACAACGTCGTGGAGGTGTCGGGCAACCACGTGGACGTCTGGCGGAAGTACCCGTTCCACGGTCAGGAGAAGATCATCCAGTTCTCGCTCGAGACGAGGGCGTTCGAGAAGTACACGGCGCGCATCGAGACCGAGGTGACGACGCGGTGAAGGCGCTCGCGCTGATCGACGGCGAGCACTACGCGCCGGTCGTGCGCGACGCACTCCGCGAGCTGCCGCACGAGGTCGTCGGCGCGCTGCTCGTCGGCGGCATGGAGAAGCTTCGAGGGGAGGACGAGTATGGCGTGGAGGTCGTGCACGACGTCGCGGAGGCGATCGCGCGCTTCGAGCCCGAGGTCGCCGTCGACCTATCCGACGAGCCGGTGCTCGGGCCGCGCGAACGCTTCAGGCTCGCCAGCCGATTCCTGGCGCACGGCATTGCCTACGAGGGCGCAGACTTCTCGCTGCGCCCGCCGGAGTTCGCGCCGTTCGAGCTGCCCTCGATCGCGATCATCGGCACCGGCAAGCGGATGGGGAAGACGGCGGTGACGGGCTACGTCGCGCGCCTGCTCGCGCGGGAGCGCGACCTCGTGGTCGTCTCGATGGGACGTGGCGGGCCCGCCGAGCCCGAGGTCGCCGAGGTGGCTCCGACGGTCGACGATCTGTTGGCGCTTTCGCGTGCCGGAGCTCATGCCGCATCCGACTACCTCGAGACCGCGGCCCTCGCCGGGGTGCCGACGATCGGGTGCCGGCGTGCCGGCGGCGGCCTCGCCGGAGCACCGTGGACGACGAACCTCGCTGCGGGGATGCGGAAGGCGCTCGAGCGCGACCCGGACCTCGTCGTCTTCGACGGGAGCGGCGCGGCGATCCCGCCGGTCGACGCGGACCGGCGCGTCCTTGTCGCCGGCGCCCATCAGGAGCCGGAGCTCGTCACGGGCTACCTGAACGCCTACCGCATCCTGATCTCGGACCTCGTCGTGCTGACGATGGCGGAGCACGGCACCGACCACGAGCAGGTCAGCCGGGCGGTCCGTGAGGTCAAGGAGGTGCCGGTGGTGGCGACGGTGCTTCGGCCGCGCCCGGTCGAGTCGATCGAGGGGAAGCGCGTCGCGTTCTTCACCACTGCGTCCTCCTCGGCCCGCGAGCTGCTCGGGCGGCACCTCCGCGAGGAGCACGGCGCCGCCGCGGTCACGGTCTCGTGCAACCTGTCGAATCGCGAGGCGCTCCGAGAGGACCTGGAGCGCGCCGACGCGGAGATCTACCTCGTCGAGATCAAGGCCGCCGCGATCGACGTCGTCTGCGAGGCGGCGCAGGAAGGCGGGATCGACGTCGTGTTCGCCGACAACGACATCGTCCCGCTCCCGGGCCAGCCCGACCTCGACCATGCGCTCCGTGACCTGCTGCCGGCGGCGGAGGCCGTCGCCTGATGCCCGAACGCCGGTACACGGACCCGCTGCCCCTCGGGAGCGACGAGCAGCCTTACTCGAAGGGGCTGATGGCGCGCGCGCTGATCCGGGCGGGCGTCACCGCCGAGCGCGCGGTCGAGCTCGCCCGCCGCGTCGAGCAGGATCTGTCGCAGCGCGGGAAGCACATCGCCGACCTCGACCGGCTTCGCGAGCTCGCGGGTGAGGTCGTGGGCGACGCGGAAGGCGAGCGCGTGATCAACCACCTGCGGCGCTACCACGAGCTGACCGAGCTCGATCTGCCGCTGATCGTGCTGATCGGCGGCGCCACGGGCACGGGCAAATCGACCGTCGCGACGGAGGTGGCCTACCGCCTCGGGATCACCCGCGTGACATCCACGGACTTCGTCCGCCAGACCATGCGCGCGCTCTTCACCGAAGAGTTCCTGCCGGCGATCCACATGTCCAGCTTCGACGCCGGGAAAGCGCTGCCGACGGCGCAGGAGGCGGAGATCGACCCGCTGCTCCACGGCTTCCTCGAGCAGACCCGCCATGTCCTCGTCGGCGTGCAGGCTGCGATCGACCGGTCGCTCGAGGAGGGGTGGTCGATGGTGCTCGAGGGCGTCCACATCGTCCCGGGAATGCTTCCCCGCCAGATCGAAGGCGCGCTGGTCGTCGAGTGCGTCGTCGCGATCGAGAACGAGGAGACGCATGCCGGCCACTTCTGGATCCGGGACATGTCTTCGGACGGCATGCGGCCGCTGGACAAGTACCTCGAGCGGATCGGCGACATCCGCTACCTGCAGGACTTCATCGTCGAGCGAGCGCAGGTGGAGGGCGTTCCCGTGATCGAGAACAGCGACCGCGAGAAGTCGATCGCGCGGGTGATGGAGCTCGTGCTGGCCGCGGCGGACGCCGCTCGGAAGGTGCCGGCGTGACGGACGTCGCCGCGAAGCCCGAGACTGCCGAGGCCGGCACCGGAACCGGCAAGCGCTGCCTCTGCGAGAGCTATGCGCGCACGACGGAACGCGCGGCGCTCGCCGGCGCCCGCTGGCTCGGGCGCGCTGACGAAACCGCGGCGCAGGAGGCAGCCGCCTCCGGCATGCGCCACGAGCTTGGGTTGCTGCCGATCGACGGACAGATCGTCGTCGGAACCCCCGGCGAGGTCGAGGTGCTCCAGACCGGCGACAGGATCGGCGGCGGCGGCGAAAGGGTGGACCTGGCCGTCGACCCACTCGAGGGCAGCGGCATCGTCGCCCGAGGCGGCAGCGGCGCCATGTCGATGATCGCCGTCGGCGAACCGGGCTCCCTGCAGACCCTTCCGGACATGTACATGCGCAAGATGGCAGTCGGTCCCGTCGCGCGCGGCAAGATCGATCTGCTCCGGCCGGTCGCAGAGAACGTCCAGGCGATCGCCGAGGCCTTCGGCCGGAGGGTGGGCGACATCACGACGATCGTTCTCGACCGTCCTCGTCACCATGACCTGATCGAAGAGATTCGCGCGGCCGGCGCTCGCATCAAGCTGATCCAGGACGGCGACGTCACCGCGTCGATCTCGGCAGCGATCCGAGGGACGAACGACCATCTCGCGATCGGCATCGGCGGCACGCGCCAGGCGGTGCTCGCCGCAGCCGCTCTCCGCTGCCTGGGCGGCGATCTCCAGGCGCAGCTATGGCCGGTGTCCCGGCGGGAGATCGACGAGGCGCGGGAGCGCGGGATCGGAGACGTCGAGCAGGTCTTCACGACCGACGACCTGGCGCCGGACGAGGCGATCGTGGCCGCAACGGGCGTGTCGAACGGGGACCTGCTGCGCGGCGTCCGCTTCCGCGCGGACAGCGCCTGGACGCACACGCTCGTCATGTGCACGCGCTGCAACTGGGTGCGGTTCGAGGAGGGGATCCACTTCTTCCAGCGCGAGCGCCGGGAAGAGGTTCGGCTACCCGGCTTCTGACGCACACATACGTTGACACGAGTAGGCGGCGTTATTACGTTTGACCGTATGTATGACTTGCCGCGAAACCGCGGCACCGTGAGTCTGTCGCGCACGTCACGACGCGGCGCTATCAGTTGCACCTCGCGTTATTAGCGTCGGCCGTCGCACTCGCGGTTCCATCCGTCGCGTTAGCGTGGAGTTCGTATTACTCGTGGGAAGAGGCGAGAAACGCGGGAAGCATTCGCTATTCCGGAGCCAATTACAACTTGAACTATCACGTCATGACCTTCGCCCCATATATCGGGACAAACGACAAAATGCAGATGACGTTGTGCGATAGCAGTTACGCTTGTTACCCGTATACCGAGTGCCCGAGTTCGTGCGCTGAGTACCGGTCGATCAGTTACGGACGGGCAAAATGCACAGCCAAGGCTTCGAATCAGACGTGGATCTATGTCTACTACTGCTACATCTCCAATTGATCGTGATGCGAGGGCGTAAGCTGGATACGATCGCACGTCGGCGCTGGATCGCTGTGCTCGCCTGTGTCTTGCTCGTTGGCGCGGTGTCCAGCGCTGCGGGTGCAGTCGCCAGACTCGGCGCACAGGACGGAACATACGCGGCCTGGGCGCCCGGCAAAGCCGCTCCAGTTGCGGCTATAGACGCACTTTCACCGGCGACGCGGCCTTCTGCGGTGGACGAGGCCGTGGGTCGTATGGCAAAGGCAACAGGCGGCGATCCGTCAACCGCTGTGGAAACAATTCGCGTAGTCCGCGCAGACATCGGCACCGATCACTCCACGCTCTATGCATTTAAACCGGACGGAACCGCGACGTGCTTGTCGCTGTGGAAACGAAGTAGCATCTGCCCAACTACCGTGGACAGCTCATCGCCCGGCGTCTTGTGGATGATCAGCGGCGGGTATCCCGCGTGGGCGCGAACTGACGGCGTAGCTATTCCCGATGCGATCATCGGGCTCGTCGCGGACAACGTGAAAGACGTGACGCTTGTGCAGGGAAAGACTGAGCGTCCGCTCGATCTCTCGACGAACGCGTTTTTCGTGGAGCTCGATTCCCGCGAGCCCGATGACGCCATTCGCGTTACCTATACCGACGGCACCGGCTCCACCATCAGCATCGGGTAGCGGAACCACGCTGCTGCGCGGCGCTGGGCTACATTTCTAACTCATGAGCACCGCTACGCGAGACGACGTCGTCGAGGCCCTGCGGCAGGTGGAGGATCCCGAGCTCGGGATGGACATCGTCGACCTGGGCCTGATGTACGACGTCACCGTCGACGGTCCCAAGGTTCACGTCCTCTTCACCCTCACCTCGATGGGCTGCCCGGTCGGCCCGATGATCGAGCAGCAGATCGAAGAGGTGACGCGGGCGCTGCCCGGCGTCGAGGAGGTCGAGACCGAGCTGACCTGGGATCCGCCGTGGTCGCCCGAGAAGATGTCCGACGACGCCAAGTTCATCCTCGGCTTCGGCTAGAGGCCTGTAGCTCTGGCAGGGTGATGGAAAGGCGCCGAGTGTGGCTAGGCCGCTGATCGGCATCACCTCGTACGCCGAGGAGATCCGCTGGGGCGTCTGGACAGAGGATGCGGCGCTCATCCCGCTCTCGTATGTTCGCGCGGTGGACCGAGCCGGTGGGCGGCCGCTCGTGGTGCCGCCGTCCGAGGACGGGCTGCAGGAGACGCTCGACGCGCTCGACGGCGTCATCTTCTCGGGCGGCGGCGACCTCGATCCGGGGCTGTACGACGCGGAGCCACACCCGGAGACGGACGAGCCGCGCGCCGCTCGCGACGCGGCCGAGCTCCGGATGCTGGAGGCCGCGCTCGAGCGCGACATGCCGGTGCTGGCGGTTTGTCGGGGGTCGCAGGTGCTGAACGTCGCGCGCGGCGGCGACCTCGTACAGCACCTCCCCGAGGAACTCGGCCACGACCGGCACAGGCACCAGCCGGGGTCGTTCTCCGAGCACGACGTGACCGTCGCCTCCGAAAGCCGCCTCGGCGCGCTGCTGGGGGACCGCGCGCCGGTCAAGTCGCACCACCACCAGGCCTACGGCCGCATCGGCGACGGCCTGCGCGAGGTCGCCTGGGCGGCGGAGGACGGGGTGGTCGAAGGGCTTGAAGACCCGCAGAAGCGCTTCGCGCTCGGCGTCCTTTGGCACCCGGAGGAGGGGGAGGACTTCGCCCTCTTCAACGCGCTGGTCGAAGAGGCCGGGCGCTATCGAGAGGAGCGGCGGTGACCGTCATCGACCAGCCTTTCCCGCGCGGGACGCGGCTGCCGACAGGGCGAACGAAGCGCTCAACGGGGACTACTAGGAGCGCCGCTACTCAGGGATCGACAGGACGATCTTCCCGAACTGTTCGCCCGATTCCATGCGCTCATGGGCGGCGCGCGCGTCGGCGAGCGGGAACACCGAGTCCACGATCGGCTTCGCCTTGCCGCTCGTGACGAGCCCGTAGACCGCCTCGAAGTCCGCCTTCGTCCCCATCGTCGACCCAAGGATCGTCAGCTGCTTCCACCAGACGCGGTGCAGCGCGGCCTTCGGATTCGGCCCGCTCGTCGCGCCGCAGACGGTGATCCGGCCCTGTAGCCGGACGGCCTGCAACGAGGTTTGCCAGGTCGCCTCGCCCACGTGCTCCACGACCACGTCCACGCCCGGCCCGCCGGTCGCGTCCCGGACCGCCGCCACAACGTCGCCGTCCTGATGGTTCACGACGGCATCGGCGCCCAACTCCTGCGCTCGCTCGAGCTTCTGGTCGCTCGACGACGTCGCTACGACGTGCGCACCGAGCGCCTTTGCGATCACGAGAGACGCGGAGCCGATACCGCTGCCGGCGCCCCAGACGAGCACCCACTCGCCCTCCTGGAGGCCGGCGCGCGTCACGAGCATCCGGTAGACGGTTTCGAAGACCAGCGGGAACGCCGCGGCCGCCTCGAACGAGATCTGATCGGGCAGCTCGTACACGTTCGAGGTGGGCACCGCGATCAGCTCGGCGTGCGTACCGTCCGTGTGCTCGCCGATGACCGTGATCTTGTCGCCGTGCTCGATGCCCGGGTTGATCACGACACGGCGGCCGGACTCGTCCACTCCAGCCCCGTCGGCGCCCAGGATGCGCGGTTTCGGAACCGACGGCAGCCCCTGCCGGACCCAGAGGTCGAGGCGGTTGAGCGACGCCGCCCGGAGGCGGATCAACACCTCCCCGTCGCCCGGCTCGGGGTCCGGTGCGTCCTCGTAGCGAAGCACCTCCGGCCCGCCGTCTTCGTGGATGCGAATTGCCTTCACGGCCGCGGATCGTAGGCAGACTGATGCCATGACCGCCCAGGAGCTGGAGCGGCTGGCCGAAGAGCTCGGGATCGACGCCGTCGGCGCGACACCCGCCGCGTCCTACGACACGACCGAGGCGCACATCGCCGAACGCCGCCGCCGAGGGCTTTTCGCCGACCTGCGCTTCACCATGGCCCAGCCCGAGGTCTCGTGTCATCCGGAGACGCTGCTCGCAGGAGCGCGGACGATCGTCTCCGCGGCCCTCTGCTACTACGCGCCGGGCCCCGAGCCCGCACCGGGCGAGGGGCGCATGCCTCGCTACACGTGGCGCGACGCCTACGCGGAACTCCGCGAGAAACTCGACGATCTCGGACGGCGCCTCGGCGCCGAGTACCGCGTCCTCGTCGACGCCAATCAGCATGTCGACCGTGAAGCCGCCGCCCGATCCGGCGTCGGCTTCTACGGGAAGAACACCATGCTGATCACGCGTCGCCACGGCTCGTGGGTCGTCCTCGGCACGCTCGTTACGACGGCCGAGCTCGAACCGACGCCGCCGCTCGAGCTCGACTGCGGCTCCTGCCGGCTCTGCATCGACGCGTGCCCGACGAATGCCCTCGACGAGCCCGGCGTGCTCGACGCCAACCGCTGCCTCTCGTACTGGACGCAGTCGAAGCACTCGATCCCGGAGGCCTATCGCGAGGCGCTCGAGGACCGCGTCTACGGCTGCGACATCTGCCAGGACGTCTGCCCCTGGAACCGCGGGATCGAGAAGCGCCGCAGCACCCATCCCGTGCTCGAAGACGCCGAGCCGACGATCTCGCTCGTAGACTGGCTCGAGGCTGAGGATGCCGAGCTACGCGTCCGCTACGAGCGGCTGTTCGTGCCGCGGAACGACCCGCGCTACCTGCGTCGCAACGCAATCGTCGCGGCCGGCAACAACGGCACAGCAGCGCACGGAGACATCCTCGAGCGCTACGCCCGCTCCGATGACCCACTGCTCAGCGAGCACGCGGAGTGGGCGTTGACCCGCCTGGCCGCCGGGCACAATCAGTAACGGCGTGACTGCGGACAGCCGCAGCGTCTCGACGACCGAGATTTGGATGTCGTGGGTACGGCTTGCCGCCGTCCCGTTCGCGGTGCTCGAGGTCGCTTTCTTGAAGGAGGGGTACCCGCCCGGGTACGAGGCGTGGGCGTTCGCTATCACCGCCGCCCTGGCCGTCGGCGCGGTTGCCCTTCTCGTGCTCGCCTACCGGGCGCCCCGGCGCGCGTGGCACGCGATCGGGTTTGCGGCGCTCGCCTTCGACTTCGCGATCGTCTATGCGTACATCGCCGTCTTCGAATTCGAGCCGGGCACGATCCGCCAGCTCGTCTTCATCCCGCTGGTGGAGGCGGCGATGCGCTACGGGCTCCGCGGTGGGCTCATCGCCCCGCTTGTCTCGGCCGCTGCGCTCGCGCTCCTCGAGTGGTGGCGCGTCCTGCGCTTCGACGTCGACTACGACGTGGACAACATCACGTTTCCCGTCGGGATCCAGCTGATCCTCGGCGCGGTGATCGGCACGCTCGTCGAGCGCCTGCGCGGCGAGGGCCGCGAAGCGGCGGCGCGCGCGTCGGAGGCCGAGGCTCTCCGCGACGAGCTCGGCCGGCGCGCCGACCTCCTCGACGCCACCAACCGCTGCGCCCGCGCCCTCTCCTCCTCCCTCGAGATCAAGCAGGCGTTCGCCGCCTTTATCCGTGAGCTCCGTGGTCTCGTCCGCTTCGACCGGACCGCGATCCTGCTCGTCGAGGACGCGCACCTCCGCGTTTTCGCAACTGCCGGTGAGGCGGCGGAGACCGTGTTTCCACCCGGGACGGTGGTCCCCATCGCGGGCTCAGCGATGACCGAGGTCCGCAGCGGCCACGTCCTCTACCGCGAAGACATGGTCGAGCGCCGCTTCGAGGAGGAGGAGGAGTTCCACACGCTCGGCCTGCGCTCGCGCGTCCTCGTCCCGCTGCTGAGCGGCCCGGAGACGATCGGCGCGCTGTCGGTGGTGCGGCGCGAGCCGTCGGCCTTCACGCCGGACGAGATCGAGTTGCTGAGCGTGCTCGGACGCTTGGCGGGCAGCGCCGTCCAGAACATCCGCGCCTACGAGGCCGAGCGAACGACGGCGGAGGAGCTCCGGCGGCTCTCCGCCCTCCGCGCGGACTTCGTCTCGCTGGTCTCACACGAGCTGCGGAGCCCGATGGCATCGGTCATCGGCTCGGCGAGGACGCTACAGCTCCGCTGGCGAGAGCTCTCGCCCGAGCAGCGCGAGTCGTTTCTCGGCCTCATCGCCCATGAAACGGCACGGCTCGCCGAGCTGATCGGTGACGTGCTCGACACCTCGCGCATCGAGGCTGGAACGTTCAGCTACTCGTTCGACGAGGTCGACCTGGCCCAGGTGATCCGTGACACCGCGGCTGCGGCGGGGCAGAGCCAGGACGAGGTTGCGGTCGAGGCGCACGTGCGAGAGCCGCTGCCGACGATCCGCGGCGACCGCGACCGCCTGCGGCAGGTGCTCGTGAACCTGATCGACAACGCGGTCAAGTACTCGAGGCCGGGTGAGGCGGTGAAGGTCGAGGCGCGCGCCATGAACGGCCGCGTCCTGATCGAGGTGCACGACAGCGGGCCCGGAATCCCGTCGCAGCACCAGAACGTGATCTTCGAGAAGTTCGGCCGCGTCCACGGAGAGACGGCGAAGCCCGGCACCGGTCTCGGCCTCTTCATCGCCCGCTCGATCGCCGAGGCCCACGGCGGCTCACTCGCCGTCCGGTCGCACCCCGAGCAGCAGGGCGCGACCTTCACGCTGTCTCTGCCGGTCTAGCGCGTCAGCGTCCGTCGCTGCTCGGGAGGGACCAGCGCCTCCGGATGCGGCTCTTCGACGAGCTGGATCGCCGCCGGCTCCAGGTCGACGATCATCTTGAACGTCTCCTCGACGTGCGCCGGTGGCTCCGTGTCACCGGCCTCGCGCGAGTAGAGCAGGAGTCCACGCCGTTCCTTGAGCTGCTCGAGCTCGGCACGAAGCCCCTCGCGGTCGGTCCATAGTTGCTCGCCGGAGGCGCCGCGAATCAGCAGGATCCCGCCGTCGGAGGCCAGATGGACGTAGAGCGCCTTGTCCGGATCGTCGGTAAAGGGCTCTCTCGCCAGGGGTGCCGCCGGCTCGCGGCTTCGGCGGAACCGGTCGAGGAAGCCCATCAGCCTGCCGCGGCCGCCACGCGCGAGACGTTGAGCTCTCGCGCGAGCTCCCTCGCCCGCGTCGCCACGCGTCCCCTCAGCTCGTCGGGCTCGACCACGACGGCCTCGCCGCGGAAGGAGAGGATCTCGCCGACGAGCCAGTCCTCGCCCGCCTGAACCTCCTTCACAGCCGCGCCGTCGGCGAGCGGCGTCGCGCCACGCTCCGTCTCCCAGCGCGCGACCTTCGGCGAATACCAGATCCGAACCGTCTGCGTCCCGCCGAAGCGCTGAGGATCGAACTCCGGCCGCGGCTCGAAGCGCTCGCGCAGCTTCTTCGCGGTGCGGATGCGGTCGAGGCGGAAGCTCCGCGAAGCGTTGCTGTCCACGTCGAACGCGTGGAGGTACCAGAAGGGGAGCTCCCGTTCGAGCTGGTAGGGCTCGATCGTCCGCCGCCGGGGCTCCTTCTCACCCTCCTTCTGGTACTCGATCTCGACGAGCCGGTGGTCGCGGATGGCGTCGCTGAAGGTCGAGACGAGATCCTCCTCGGCGCGAGGCACGTCCGGTTCGGGTGTCTGCGCGAGCGCGAACTCGCCGAACGTCTCCTCGAGCTTGCGCCGAACGCGCTCGAGCGGCGTGTGCGTGTCCGCTGCGATCATCGGGCCGACGAGCTCGAGCGCGAGTCGGATCGCGCGGGCCTCGAGCGGCGTCAGGCGCGGGGGCGCCCGGAAGGTGTCGCCGAAGAGCTCCTTGTCGACGTGGACCTGGTCGCCGCGGAGCTCGGTGTAGACGGCGTAGCAGCCGCCGCCGAAGTTGACGAGGTTCAGCAGCGAGAGGTGCTCCTCGAGCGACTCCGGCGGGATGCGGAAACGCTCGACGAGCTCCTGCGCCGGAATCTCGGCCTCGCGTCCCTCGCCGCAGGCATCGAGCAGGTAGGCGAGGAGTGCCTGCAGCAGCCCGAAGCGCTCCGGGGCGACGGGCGAGCCCGGCCGCTCAGGCGCCTCCTCGTCGCTCCGCGGCTGTTCAGGCGCCACCTTCGGCGGGGCTCCCTCGTGACGCTCGCGCACCGCGTTGAGCGCGCTCTTCACGATCCGGCGCAGCTCCGGCGGCGCCTGCGGCACGGCGCGGCCGTCCTGTCGCAGGATCCAGCGCGCCAGCGAGTCCAGACCCGCGTACTCCGTGACGAACACGCCGTCCTCGAGCCGGCCGGCGCGGCCGTAGACGCGCTCGACCCACCACGCGGTGTCGCCCGCAACCGCGATCCGCGCCTCGCCGACGATGTCGCCGATCTGCCACTCGGCGCGGTTCCGGTAGGCCTCCACGTCGAAGTCCTCCGGCAGCCGGAAATCGCGCTCGCGCCGCGTCGCGAGCCGGATGTCGCCGCGGATCCGGGAGACGCGGAACGTGCGGATGTCGTCACGGTCGTGGTCCTGGCCGATCACGTACCAGCGGCCGCCGTCGAGCAGGAGCGCGTAGGGGTCGACCGTCCGCTCTCGCTCTTCGTCGCGTGAGATCGAGTGGTAGCCGAACTTGACGGTCCGCTGCTTGGAGATCGCGCTCTCGAGCTTCGCCAGGCGGCCGGGCGTCTCCGGCGAGTAGTCGGCTTCACGCTTGACGACTCGGTCGGCTGTCTCCGTCGGCGGCTGCTCGAATCCCGGCCGGCCAAGCGCGAGGTTCTGCAGCGCGAGGCGCAGCGGCTCGGCGTAGGCGAACGTGCCCTCGAGCAGGTAGAGACCGGTCTGCAGCGCTGCGAGCTCGTCGTCCTCGAGGCTGAACTCGCGCAGGAAGTAGCGCTCCGAGCGCAGGTTGTAGAGCTCCTCGCCGGTGAACTCGTCGCGCTGCGAGTCCAGCGGGACACCGAGGGCCAGCAGCTCGGCGCGGTCGGAATAGAAGCGGCGGGCGAAGGCCTCGTCCGACATCTCCGAGTACCCCTCCACATTGCCCTTGACGTCCCGAGCCGTCACTGCGCGCCGCTCTGCCATCAGGAAGGCGACGAGCGAGAGCTGCCGGATGAGCTTGTCGGTGTCGTGGGACACTCGGCGGCCTATTCTTGCTCATTGCCTGCTGTTGCCGGTGATGGCAATTTCGGCGGCCACTTTGTGACAGGAGCCCGGACCCGTTATGCTCAGCCCGCGACCAGGGAGACGCGGGCATTTAATTCCCGCTTAACAGACATTTGCCGCTGCTTAATCGAGGAGCTGGTACCTAGAGATGGACGCTCAGAAGCTCGCGATTCAAACCCGCATGTATCAATACTCACGGGCGATTTACCGCTCGATCAAAGATCTCGTCGACCCGTACGTCCCAGCCGAAACGCAGACGGAGTACCGGAAGGCCGTCCTCGCTGCCTGTGAGGACACGATGGAACGCCTCGCACGCGACCCTCTCTACTTCGCCAAGCCGGACCGCGCGCTCTTCCAGGACATCCGCCGCTACTTCCCGATCACGGCGCAGGCGCAGGTCGCTTGGGTGGTAGAGGAATGTGTGGGCGCCGCGGTCGCTTACATCTCGCAGCAGATCGAAGCCGGCGCCTTCGACGGCGGCGCACCACGGTGCCGCGCGACGACCCGCAAGGGCAAGCCGTGCCAGCGCACGCCACTCCCCGAGCGCGACTACTGCCCCTCCCACCAGCATCTCGAAACGGCCGCAGCGGCGTGACGTTCCGCCGCCGAACGGGCTTTGCCCGTTCGGCCGACACGGCTCAGGGTTAAGGAAGCGACACAACGCGTCTGCGTCTCGTGCCGCGAAGGGTCACGAAGTGAGCCGTCGGGCATACGCATTTCCGTAGCCCGCGTTCGCGGCCTTCGACGCTGCGTCCTGCGCCTCGCTCAGCGAGGGGTAGATCCCGCTGAAGATGACGTAGTAGCCGGGGTGCAGGCTCGAATAGCGCGACGAGTCGATCACGCCCACCTGGGTCAGCCCTGCGTCGAGCGCCTGCCGGGCTCTTGCCACGGCTTGTTGCCGCCCTGCGGACGTCGGGAGCGAGACGAGCACGAGCGTCCATGCGCTCCGCCCCTTCGGCCACTCGATCAGGCGGTTGCGCGACGACCGGCGTCGCGTGGTCGTCGCCCTCGTCGACCGAGTCGTCGTGGTCGGGACGGTTGGCGATGCCGCCGTGGTGGGCGGCAAGTTCGTCGGCGTCGTGGGCAGTTGGGTCGTGTCGCCGACGAAGGTCTCGGTCGCGGCGCTCTCGGCGTCGCGCGTCCACCAGATGGCAGCGCCTCCCGCCACGACGGCGATCACGAGCGCCAGCAGCGACGGCCAGATCCAATCGCCCGGGTACCAGTGGACGCGCCGTCGCCAGCCGGAAGCCAGAGCGGGGACGAGTCCCGGAGTGTGAAGTCTCAGGCCGCACTCGAGGCAGTACTCCTGGTGCGGCTCGACGGCAGTGCCGCAGCGCGGACAGGAGGTCTGGCCTTCGGTCACTTGACTTCGGCGGGTTCCTTGGGCGCGGGCTCCGGCTGCGTGTCAGCCGGCAGTTGCGGCTCGAGTTCGACAGTGCTGCCGCAGTTCCCGCAGAACTTCGCCTCGGCCGGCAAAGGAGACCCACATCGCGCGCACGCGACCACCGGGTGCGGCCCTGCCGGCCTGCCGCAGTTCGCGCAGAAGTGCGCCCCCCACGCGAGCGGCGCCCCGCACTGGCAGCGGAGACCGCCACGGCTCGATGCGGCGGAGATCAGCGAATCGAGCTCGTTCAATCGTTCGTCCAGAGCCACGAGGCCGGCGCATCGCTCCGTCACGAGCTCCACACGGAACCGGTCGCGCCGGAACATCTCGAAGACGATCCCGCCGAGGTCGCGGATGCGCTCCTCGCGCTCGCGCAGCAACGTGCGCCGCTCACGCTTGAGCGCAGCAGGGTGGTTGGCGCGTCGCGGCGCCTCGCCCTCGGCGGTGCGCGCGCGAATACGGCCGAACGGCCACAGGCGTGCCATCGCCCGCCGAATCTACCGAACTAGCCGGAAGGGCCCTCGGCCGATCGCCGGCCGACGCCGACGAGCGCCAAGATGAGGATGGCGAGCCCGACGAGCGAGGCGATGAATCCGGGGACGCCGAGGAACAATCCGAGGATGAGCCCGGCGAGGATCAATCCGATGCCTGCTGCAATCACGCGGTCCTGATTCCCGGACTCCGTGAGCCGAAACTAGGAGGGTTTGGCGTGATACCGCTCGTCGCAGGGGTGCGATGGTCGTTCCGTGGCAAGGACGCAGGGAGCGCCCGTATCAGTGAGATACGGGCGCGACTGAGGACGCCGTCCACGGGGCGAGCAGCGCGGCCCTGCGGCACAGCTGTATTGCGCCAAGCCCTCCTACTACTCCTAGAGATCGAGGACGACGACTCGCTCCTCGGTGAACTCGCGCACCGAGTACGCGGGCCCTTCGCGCGTGTTGCCCGATTCCTTGACGCCGCCGTACGGCATCTGGTCAGCGCGGAACGTCGGCGCCTCGTTGACCGTGACGCCGCCGAACTCGAGCTCATGGGCGGCCCGAAGCGCGGTCTTGACGTCGGCCGTGAAGATCCCCGCCTGCAGCCCGTACTTCGTCCCGTTGGCCAGCGCGAGTGCGTCGTCGAGCGAGTCGTAGGGGTTGACCGTGACTACCGGCCCGAAGACCTCCTCGCACGAGACTTTCAGCTCAGGCGAGGCGTTTGCAATCACCGTCGGCCGGATCAGCTCGCCGTCTAGCTCGCCGCCGGTGAGGACCTCGGCGCCGCCGCGCCGCGCCTCCTCGATCCACTCGAGGATGCGGCCTCGCGCGTCCTCGTCGATCACGGGGCCTACGTCGGTTTCCTCGTCGGCCGGGTCACCGACCACGAGCTGCTCGACGCGGGGCACGAGCTGCTGGATGAAGTCGTCGTAGCGCGAGCGCTCGACGTAGACGCGCTGAATCGAGATGCAGCTCTGGCCCGCGAACGAGAAGGCGTGCTGGGCGGTCGCCGCGACAGCGGCGTCCAGGTCGGCGTCGCCCTCGACGATCAACGGTGTCGAGTTGCCGAGCTCGAGGTTGACCTTCTTCTTGGCTGCCCGCTCCCGGAGCGTCCAGCCGACGCCGCTCGAGCCAGTGAAGGTCAGAACCTTCACGCGGTCGTCCTCGATCAGGACGTCGCCGATCTCCGAGGCCGGCCCGACGAGCACGTTGAGCCAGCCCGGCGGCAGCCCCGCTTCGGTCTCGAGCTCGGCGAGAAGCAGTCCCGAGAGAGGCGTCTGCCCGGCCGGCTTGAGTACCACGGCGCACCCGGCGGCCAGCGCCGGCGCGATCTTGTGCGCGACCAGGTTGAGCGGAAAGTTGAAGGGGCTGATCGCGCCGACGACGCCGATCGGCCGGCGGAGCGTAAAAGCGAGCTTGCCCTCCCCGGCCTGCGAGGCGTCCATCGGCACCATCTCTCCGGCAAGCTTTCGCGCCTCGACCGCAGAGAACGTGTAGGTGGACATCGCCCGCGCGGCCTCGATCTTCGCGGCCTTCATCGGCTTGCCGGCCTCGTCCGAGATCAGCCGCGCGACCTCTTCGTGCCGCTTGCCGAGGGCACCGGCCACCCGCACGAGGATCTCCGCGCGCTTGTGCGCAGGCAGCGGCTCGCGCATCGCCTCCTCGGCGGCGTCGATCGCACGGCGTGTCTCCGCCGCGCCCGCTTTGGCAACGCGGCCGACGACGTCGCCCGAGTACGGCGACCGAACCTCCTGCCAGTCGCCCGTCTCGACCCACTCGCCGCCGATCAGGAGCCGCCGCTCGGTCGCTGTTGTCGCCACGAACGCAGTCTAGGAAACTGGAGGTTGGTGCAGATTCCCGACGTCCACTACGCGCGCAGCGGCGACGTCGCCATCGCCTACCAGGTCGTGGGCGAGGGGCCGATCGACCTCGTCTTCGTCCGAGGAACGCTCGCGGACCTCCTCGCCGGCTGGGAGATGCCGTTGTTCGTCGACCACGTCGAGGGGCTGGCCCGATCCGGCCGTGTCCTGCTCTTCGACAAGCGAGGCAGCGGCCTGTCGGATCCTGTCCGGCAGGTGCCCACGCTCGAGACGCGGATGGACGACATCCGGGCCGTCATGGACGCAGTGGATTCCGAACGCGCTGTGCTCTGGGCGGCTCAGGAAGGCACTCGGATCGCGCTCCTCTTCGCAGCGACGTACCCCGAGCGAACGCGGGCGCTCGTGCTCTATGACCCGACCGCGCGCGGCAGGTGGGCGCCCGACTACCCGTGGGCGTCGAGCGAGGAGGAGTGGCGGCGCGAGCTGCGTGAGATCCACGACCGCTGGGGCGACCGGGACTACCTGATGGAGCGCGCGCACCGTCTGAGCCCCACGGGCGCGGCGAACGACGAGTGGCGCGAATGGTTCGTCTGGTACATGCGGCGAAGCGCGAGCCCAGCGGAAGCGGTTGCCTTCCATCGCATGTCGATGGAGGGCGACGTGCGCGACGTGCTGCCTGCGGTGCGCGCGCCGACGCTTCTCGTCCACCGGTCGGAGATGCGCGAGGAGGCAGCCTACGTCGCCGACCGGATCAAGGGTGCACGGCGCGTCGAGCTCGACGGCCTGGGCGACTGGTTCAGCTGGGCCGATCCGGAGCGAAACGCGGTCCTCCTCCGGGAGACGCAGCAGTTCATCGAGGGCCTGACTGCGCCGCCGGAGCCGGATCGCGTCCTCGCCACCATCCTCTTCACCGACATCGTCGGCTCGACCGCCCGTGCCGTCGAGCTGGGGGACGGCGCGTGGCGCGAGCTGCTCGCCCGTCACCACCTGCTCGTCCGCGGCGAGCTCGCGCGCTTCCGCGGCGAGGAGCTCGACACGACCGGCGACGGCTTCTTCGCGGCGTTCGACGGGCCGGGACGGGCGATCGAATGTGCGCGCGCGATCCGCGAGTCCGTGCGCTCGCTCGGCCTCGAGATCCGGGCCGGGCTGCACACAGGCGAGTGCGAGCGCCTCGACGGCAAGCTCGGGGGGATCGCGGTGCCGACCGGCGCCCGGATTGCCGCGGTCGCCGAGCCAGGCGAGCTACTGGTCTCGAGCACCGTCAGAGACCTCGTCGCCGGCTCAGGGATCGAGTTCGCGGATCGCGGCACTCACCAGCTCAAGGGCGTGCCGGGCGAGTGGAGGCTCTATGCCGTCAGCGGTTCCTGAGACGCGCTACGCGAAAAGCGGCGACGTCAACATCGCCTACCAGGTCGTCGGCGAGGGGCCGATCGACCTCGTGCTGGTGCACGGGTTCGTCTCGCACCTCGAACTGGACTGGCAAGAGCGACGAATGGCATACTTCCTCGACCGGCTCGCCTCGTTCTCGCGCCTGATTCTCTTCGACAAGCGTGGGACCGGGCTCTCGGACCGTCCGGGAGACCTACCGGATCTCGAGACGCGGATGGACGACGTCCGGGCGGTGATGGATGCCGTCGGCAGTCAGCAGGCGGCGCTCTTCGGCTACTCCGAAGGCGGCCCGATGTGCTGCCTCTTCGCGGCGACGCATCCCGACCGGACGTCGGCGCTCGCGCTGTACGGGACGTATGCCAAGCGGCGCAATCCAGACGACGACTACCCCTGGTGTGTTTCCTGGGCAGAGCGGCAGGCGTACGCCGTGGAGATCGAGCGCTCCTGGGGAGCGGACTCCGACATCGACAAGATGATCCCGAACGCAGATCCGGCGCTGCGGCGCTGGTGGCGAATGCGCACGCGTGCATCCGCAAGCCCGGGCGCCGCGCGCGACTTGATCCTCATGAACTCCCAGATCGACATTCGGCATGTCCTGTCCTCGATCTCGGTGCCGACGCTCGTGCTCCATCGCGAGGGCGATCTGGACTCGCGCCCGGAGGAGGGGCGGTACATCGCCGAGCACATTCCAGGCGCTCGTTTCGTGGAGCTCGAGGGGGACGTGCATGTGCCTCTCGTGGATGCCGACCAGATCCTCGACGAGGTCGAGGAGTTCCTCACCGGCACGCGACGGTCGCGCGAGCCGGACCGTGTGCTCGCGACGGTCCTCTTCACCGACATCGTCGGTTCGTCGGAGCGCGCGACGAAGCTCGGCGACCGCGCCTGGGGTGAGCTCCTGGCGTCTCACCACGAGCTCGTGCGCCGCGAGCTCGAGCGCTTCGAGGGTCGTGAGGTCGACACTGCGGGCGACGGCTTCCTCGCCACGTTCGACGGCCCGGCTCGCGCGGTGCGGTGTGGTCACGCGATCCAGCGTGCGGTGATTGAGCTCGACCTCGAGGTGCGCGCGGGCCTCCATACGGGCGAGGTCGAGCTTGCGGACGGAAAGGTCGGAGGGATCGCCGTTCACACGGGTGCGCGGGTCGCTGCCCTCGCCGGGCCGGGTGAGGTGCTCGTTTCGAGCACGGTCAAGGATCTCGTCGCAGGCTCCGGGCTCGAGTTCGAGGACCGAGGCGAGCACGAGCTCAAGGGCGTGGGGTCGTGGCGGCTCTACTCTGTTGTCGATGCCTGACGCGCTGATCGTCGACGCCGTTCGCAGTCCGATCGGGAAGCGCGACGGCGCGCTCTCCAAGACCCGCGGCGACGAGCTTGCGGCGCAGGTGCTGAACGGCCTCGTCGAGCGGAACGATCTCGATCCCGCGGAGGTCGAGGACGTCCAGATGGGCTGCGTCACGCAGATCGGCGAGCAGGGCTGGAACATCGGGCGGATGGCGCCTCTCGTTGCCGGATGGCCGGAGACCGTCTGCGGCACGACGGTCGATCGCCAGTGCGGCTCGTCGATGCAGACGAACTTCAACGCGGCGGCGGCGATCTGGTCGGGCCAGCTCGACGTGGTGGTCTCCGCGGGTGTGGAGATGATGTCGCGAGTCCCGATGGGGTCGAACGGCGGCGATCTGTCCGACCTGCTCACCGATCGCTGGCAAATCGTGCCGCAGGGAATCTCCGCCGAGGTGATCGCCGAGGAGTGGGGGCTCTCGCGCGAGGAACTCGACGACTACTCGCTCGAGTCGCACCGGCGCGCGATCGCGGCGATCGACGACGGCCGCTTCGAGCGCGAGATCATTCCGGTCGAGGTGACGAACCCGCACGTCGGCGCCCTCGTCGGCGTCGACGAGACGCCGCGGCGCGACACGTCGGCGGAGAAGCTCGCCTCGCTCGCACCGGCGTTCCTGCCGGACGGCAAGGTCACCGCCGGGAACTCGAGCCAGATCTGCGACGGCGCCGCGGCGGTGCTGATCGCCTCGGAGGACGCCGCCTCCCGCCTGGGGCTCGAGCCGCGGGCGCGCTTCGTCTCGTTCGGGCTGTCGGGTGTCGACCCGTACCGGATGCTCCACGGGAACCCCGAGGCTTGCGCGAAGGCGCTCTCGCGCGCCGGACTCACGTGGGACGACATCGGGGTGATCGAGGTCAACGAGGCCTTCTCGTCGGTCGTGCTCCAGTTCCTGAAGGACACGGGCCTCGAAGACCGGCGTGGCGACGTCAATCCCAACGGCGGTGGCATCTCGCTCGGCCACCCGCTCGGCGCGACCGGGGCGCGTGTGACGGCGACGCTGCTCGGCGAGCTCGAGCGCCGCAACGAGCGCTACGGCATCGCGTGCATGTGCATCGGCTTCGGACAGGCGATCGCCGGCGTCGTCGAGCGCATCTAAACGCCTGCTAGGCGCGGCGTGCGACGAGGAGTAAGCTCGGCAGCATCACCAAGCGACGGATTCTCCACTGGCTGGCTGCGATGGTCGTCGTGTTCGTCGTTGGACTGATCATCGGGCTGATCTGGGCCGACACGAGCGACCTTGCCGGCGTGATCGCCGGCGTCACCAATGTTGTCGCCGGCGCCGCCATCCTGGTCCTCTTAATCGCTCTTGCCGTCGTGTCTCGGCGCGAGCGATTGGCCGCCTAGGTCGCCAGCAGCACCGGCCGCTCGCCGCGGACGAGCTGTAGCGCCGCACCTACGATCGCAACCGCGACGAGCGCCGCAACGGCCAATGCCAAGATGATCCGTCTCCGTCCCATTCGATTCCAGACGGGCGACGGCCGCGCTTTCTTCCACCAGTAGGATCGCCGCCCGTGGAGATTCGCAAGGTCGGCGTGGTCGGTTTGGGGACGATGGGCGCGGGAATCGCGCAGGTCAGCGTGCAGTCGGGCCACGAGACCGCCGGCCGCGAGGTCTCGGACGAGCTGAACGAGCGCGCCCGAGCCACGATCGACCGCTACCTGGGCCGCGCTGTCGAGAAGGAGCGGATGTCGGAGGCTGACAAGGACGCGGCACTCGACCGACTGATGCTGACGACGTCGCTCGACGGCTTCGCCGACTGCGACCTCGTCATCGAGGCGATCGTGGAGGAGCTCGAGCCGAAGCGGGAGCTCTTCGCCGAGCTCGACCGGATCTGCCGGCCGGACGCGATCCTCGCCACGAACACCTCTGCGCTCTCGGTGACGAAGATCGCGGAGGCCGTCGACCGGCCGGAGCGCGTGATCGGCATGCACTTCTTCAACCCCGCGCCGGTGCTCCCGCTGGTCGAGATCGTCCGCACCGAGCACAGCGCCGACGAAGCCGTCGACGCGGCCTACGACTGGGCGGAGCGCGCCGGTAAGCAGCCGGTGCGCTGCCACGACACGCCGGGGTTCATCGTCAACCGGATCCTGATCCCGCTCCTGAACGACTGCGTGCGCGTCCTGGACGAAGCCGATGTGACCCCCGAGGACCTCGACAAGGCGATGACGAACGGCGCCGGCTGGCCTATGGGGCCATGCGCGCTCGTCGACCTCGTCGGCATCGACATCCACATCCATGCGTCCGAGGCGCTCCACGGCGCTCTCGGCGAAGAGCGGATGGCGCCTCCCGAGCGTCTCATGGAGATGGCGCGCGAGGGCAAGCTGGGTCGCAAGACCGGCGAGGGCTTCTTCCGCTACACCTGACGCATCGGGATCCCGAGGCTCCGGGCGACCCGGGGGATGCTCGAGCCCTGAACGATCACGGAGAACGCAACGACCACGAAGACGATGTCGTAGACGCGCCGGGCGTCCTCGACCGCCGCCAGCAGCGCGAACGCCGCGAGCAGGATCGGGACCGCACCGCGCAGCCCACCCCAGATCACGAAGAGCCGCTCGTTCCGGCGCATCCGCGCGGGAAGAAGGAGCGGGCCGACGGCGAGCGGGCGGGCGACGACGGCGAGGATCACGGCCAGCACGAGCCCTTCGAGCAGGTGGCGGCTCGTCAAGAGCTCCGTCAGGTCGATGGTTAGCCCGAGAGCAGCGAAGACGACGACCTCCGCGAGGCTCGCGAGCGAGGTGTGAAACCGTTCGATCTGTTCGCGGCGTGGAATGGCCGCGTCGCCGACGGCGATGCCTGCGATGAAGACCGCAAGGAAGCCGGAGCCGCCGAGGGCCGCCGCAGCTCCGTAGATGACGCCTGCCGCCGCCAGCGTGCGAAGTGGGTAGAGCCCGGGGTTCGGCAGAGAAAAGCCGAGTAGCCACCGGAGGACGGCGCCTCCAAGGAGCCCGACGGCAAGGCCGACCGACATCTCGACCGAGAACTCCTCCACGACCACCCAGAACGAGGCGTCGGCATGGGTCGCGAGCTCGATCATCCCGATCATCAGCGCGATCCCGACGGGGTCGTTGACGCCCGACTCGCCCTCGAGGATCGTGCCGACCCGTCCCCCGATCTCCTTGTTCCCGAGCACCGAAAACATCACCGCCGGGTCTGTGGGCGCGAGGGCGGCTCCAAGCACGCCGGCGATCGTCCACGAGAAGTCGAAGAGGTAGTGGGCGGCCACGGCGATCACACCCGCCGTCGCGAAGGTGCCGAGAACGCCCAACGTGAAGATCGGCACCGCGGCGACGCGAAAGCGCCGCCACCCGACGAGGGTGCCGCCGTTGAAGAGGATCACGATCAGCGCGACGACGCCGATCCGTTCGACATCCCGGATCGCGAGGCGATCGCCGAGCTCGGGGAAGAGGTCCGAGGCGACGGCGGCGAGCAGGAGGAAGACGGCAGGCTCGGGAACGGGGAAACGCTCGTTCAGCTTCGTCGCGACGAGGGCGAGCAGGAGCCCGCCCGAGACGACGAGCACGATCGTCCCGAAAACAGTCAGTTCCTCCACGAGTGCGGGGCAGTCTGACGAGGCTGCTGCTGCGGGTCCTGCGGCGAGTCCGCCGCCACGACCGAACCCTTTCCTTACAAATCACTCAACGAAGCAACACCGCAGGCGGGGATACTCAACCCGTGCGCCTTGCCAAGGCTCTGCTCGCTGTCGCCCTCTCTGCCGGCTCGCTCGCGGCGGCGGCCGTTGCCGCGGTCCCGAACCGCCCGCCGATGCAGGACGGCACGCTGTCGGTGCGCGACGGTCGAGCGAGCATCGTCCTGAAGATGAAGGGGAGCATCATCGGCCGGCTTGCGAAGGGCACGGTGACCGTGACGGATCCCGGCGCCGACGCAACGGTCATCGTCCGCGGCGCCGACTCCGAGCGGTATCCGACGGAGAAGACGACCGTGTACGGCGGCAAGGGAATCCGCTTCCGCGTCGCCGACGACGGACGCGTCACCGTTAAGGTCACCGGCAAGGGCATCAACTTCTCGGCCGTGGGGCGCGGGGACGGCTGGGTGGACGGCTGGGGCGACCCGGCCGCGGGGCTTTTCTTCGACGGCGCGTACTCGCTGAACGGCGAGGACTACGCCTCCCTTCCCAACGAGCGGATGCGGTTCGAGCTCGCCGCACCCGCCAGCCCGTAGGCGGTCTGGCATCCTGACAAGCGCGATGGCCACGGGCGACGCGCAGACGGTTCTCGTCGTGGAGGACGAGCAGTCCATCGCCTCGTTCGTGGCGATGTACCTGCGCAATGCGGGGTATGAGGTGCAGGTCGCGCCGAACGGCCGCGACGCGCTCGCCAAGGCCGAGGCCGCCTCGCCGTCGTTGATCGTCCTCGACCTGATGCTCCCCGACATCGATGGGATCGAGGTCTGCCGCCGCGTCCGGCAGCGCTCGGACGTGCCGATCCTGATGCTCACGGCGCGTGACGAGGACGTCGACAAGATCGTCGGTCTCGAGGTCGGCGCGGACGACTACCTGACGAAGCCGTTCAACCCCCGGGAGCTCGTGGCGCGCGTCAAGTCGATCCTGCGTCGCGCGACGCCGGAGCGCCGCGAGGCCAAGACGACGCAGATTCGGCACGGCGTCCTGCTCGTGGACGCCGGTCGTCGCGAAGTCAAGGTCGACGGTGAGGACGTCCAGCTGGCGCCCAAGGAGTTCGACCTCCTCTGGGAGCTGCTCGACCACAACGGGCTCGTGCTCACCCGGGATCAGCTGCTCGAGCGCGTCTGGGGCTATACGTTCGCGGGCGACACGCGCACCGTCGACGTCCACATCCGCCAGCTCAGGCGGAAGCTCGGGGACGCCTCCCCGATCGTGACCGTGTGGGGGGTCGGCTACAAGGCCGCACCGGCCAAGGACGCCTCGAAGGACACGGTCAGCGCCTAGGGAAGACGGCTCGACATGTTCCGGTCGCTGCGTTTCCGGTTGCCGGCCCTCTTCCTCGCCGGCGCGATCCTCGCCGGGCTCGTTTCGACGATCATCTCGATCGGCCTCTTCCAGGACTACACCGAGGACCGGCTGATCGCGGAGATGCGGCGTGAGGCGCGCGGGCTCACCGGCCTCTACGCCGAGCAGGCCGAGCGGGCGATCGGGCAGCCGAACTCGACGCTTCAGCGCCTTTCCCGGGCCACGCGCCAGTTCGAGCAGGCGAGTGGAAGCCAGATCTACTACGCCGGCCAGAAGATCTTCTACGGCTCTGAGCGCTCGGGGCTGCGGACGCTCGACCAGAACGTCGTCGCCTGGCGCGACGGCCGGGTTCGCACCTTCGAGTTCACGCCGCCGGGCGCAAGGCGGGAGTACCTCGCGATCTCGTCGCCGCTCAGGTTCAGCAAGCGCGAGCCGTACTTCGGCACGCTGATCGTCGCCAAGCCGAAGGCGGAGCTGCGCGACCGATGGACGACCCTGATCGAGCGCCTCGCGCTCGCGGGGCTCCTTGGCATCGTGGTTGCCGGCGCACTGGCCTGGTATCTGAGCCGCAGGATCACGAAGCCGGTCGAGGCGCTCGCGGTCGCGGCCGACCGCATCGCGGAAGGCCGGTACGACGTCGACGTTCCTCGCGTGACGAGCCGTGACGAGATCGGCCACCTGGCCGAGAGCTTCGAGGAGATGGCGACGCGCCTCCAGGAGGCCGAAGAGCTCGAACGCAACTTCCTGATGACGGTCTCACATGAGCTGCGTACGCCGCTGACCGCGATCCGCGGTCACGTCGAGGCGCTTCGCGAGGGCGTCGCCGGCGACGAGGCTTCCCGTGCGGAGTCGCTCTCGGTGATCGCGGCGGAGGCGGCGCGTCTCGAGCGCCTGGTCGGCGACGTCCTCGACCTGGCCAAGCTCGACACCCGTCGCTTCACGCTCCGGCATGAAGAGGTCGACATGGCCCGGCTGCTCGAGCGCGCATACAGGACGTTCACCGAGGAGGCGCGGGCGCGTGGGATCGACTATCAACACGAGATCAGCGCGCGGCCGGTGATCATCGCGGACGGCGATCGCGTGCTCCAGATCATCTCCAACCTGCTCTCGAACGCCTTCCGCTGGACGCCGGACGGCGGCCGCGTCGATCTCGCCCTCGCGCAGGAGAACGGAAACGTGTCCGTTGCGGTGCAGGACTCGGGGCCCGGCATCCCCGAGGACGACGTCGACCGGATCTTCCGCCCCTTCTGGTCGCGCGACGGCGGCGGCACGGGACTCGGCCTCGCGATCGCGCGCGAGCTCGCAACGGCGCACGGCGGCCGGATCGTGCTCGACACCGAACCCGGGCGCGGCACCTGCTTCAAGCTCGTCCTGCCTGCTTCGCCCGGCAGTTGACAGCGCTCCTGGCCGCGACGCGGCCGCTGCAGTGGTCGAAGAACCTGCTCGTCTTCGCCGGGATCCTCTTCGCCGCGGAATACGACGAGCCCGAGAAGTGGGCCGCAGCGGCGGCCACGTTCGTGGCGTACTGCGCGGGGTCCAGCGCGGCCTACGTCTTCAACGACGTCCTCGACGCGGAGCAGGACCGGCTACATCCGCTCAAGCGCCACCGCCCGGTCGCGAGCGGCGCGCTGCCGATGGAGGGGGCACTCGGCTTCGCGGCGGTGCTGGCGGTGATCGCGCTCACGATCACGGCCATCCTCGGCTTACCGTCGCTCGGGTACATGGCCGGCTTCCTCGCACTGCAGGTCGCCTACAGCGTTCGGCTCAAGCACGTCGTACTGATCGACGTGATCGCGATCGCGGGGCTGTTCGTGATCCGTGCCGCCGCCGGCGCCGAGGCGGTGAACGTCGACATCTCGCCCTGGCTGATCGTGTGCACCGCGCTGCTCGCGCTCTTCCTGGCGCTGGCGAAGCGACGCGGGGAGCTCGTCTCGGAGACCGGGGTGCGGCCGGTGCTCGACGGGTACTCGCTGCCCCTCGTCGACCAGCTCGTCACGGTCGTCGTCGCCTGCACGATCGTCGCGTACTCGCTGTACACGTTCAATGCGCGCGAGGGCTCCGCGATGATGGCGACGATCCCCTTCGTCGTCTTCGGGCTCTTCCGCTACCTGCTGTTAATGCACCGAGAGGACCTGGGCGAGGAGCCGGAACGGGTGCTGCTGACCGATGTCCCCATTCTCGCGACCGTCGCCGCGTGGGCGGTGACGTCAGCCGTGATCCTCGGCTACAGCTAGCCGCTGGAGGTGCGGCGGTCTTGGGCGTCTTCGATGCGGTAGACGATCGCGCCGCCGCCATCCTGCAGGCCGCGCTCGATTCGCGAGAGGCGCTCGTCGACGCTCTTCCAGCCCGAGGTGATCAGGTCGACGAGAAGAGCCAGGTCGTCTACCCGCTCGTGGCGCTCCGCCACGTTGTCGCCCTCGATTCGTTCCAGGCGGCGGATCGTCTGGTTCGCGAGCCCGCGCACCTCGGCGAGCTGCCGCGCGACGGGCATCGCTTCGGCGCGCAGCCCGTCTTGGACGGCCTCGCCGACTCGTGCCGGCAACGTCTCCTCGAGCTTGGCGGCGAGCTCCGCGAGCTCCTCGATCTGGGCCCGAGCGCGATCGAGCGCTGCCTGGACGTCGCCGGGTTGGGTCTTGTTCTGCGCAGCTGCCTCCAGCCGCTCCTGGGCACGCTCGACGGCGCTGTAGTCCACGGCCGGAGGGTACCGTAGCTCGCGGATGGACACGGCTCAGCTCGAGTACGAGCTGCCGCGCGAGTTGATCGCCCAGCGGCCGGCGGACCGGCGAGACGAGTCGAGGCTCTTGGTCTTCGACCGGGCGAGCGGCGACGTCCGGCACCGGCGCTTTTCCGAGCTGCCCGAGGAGCTCGGTGGTGAGCTCGTCGTCGTCAACGACACACGCGTGATCGCCGCCCGCCTGCGGCTGCGGCGCGAGAGTGGGGGTGAGGCGGAGGTGCTGCTGCTCGAGCACGCCGGTGCCGACGGCGTCTGGGAAGGCTTGGCGCGGCCGTCGCGGCGGCTGCACGCCGGCCAGCGCCTCGGGCCGGTCGAGCTGCTCGAGCCGCTCGGCGGCGGCCGCTGGCTGCTCCGGCTCGAAGGCGACCCCGCCGGCGAGATGCCGCTGCCGCCGTACATCACCGAGCCGCTCGACGATCCCGAGCGCTACCAGACCGTCTACGCGCGCGAAGAAGGCTCGGCGGCCGCGCCCACCGCCGGCTTGCACTTCACCGCCGAGCTGCTCTCCCGGCTCGACGTCGCGCGGGTAACCCTGCACGTCGGACTCGACACGTTCCGTCCGGTCGAAGTGGACACCCTGGCCGACCACCCGATCCACAGCGAGCGCTACGAGGTCGCGCCCGCGGCGTGGGAACGCATCCGCGACGCGGAACGCGTGCTCGCCGTCGGCACGACGACGGCCCGCGTGCTCGAGACCCTCGCCCGCGGCGCGCCCCTCTCCGGCCGCACCGACCTCTTCATCACGCCTGGGTTCGAGTTCCAGCGCGTCGACGCGCTGCTGACGAACTTCCACCTGCCGCGCTCGACACTGCTCGCGCTTGTGATGGCGTTCGCCGGGATCGACGAGATCCGGCGCGTGTACGAGCTCGCAATCGCCGAGCGCTATCGCTTCTACTCGTTCGGCGATGCGATGCTGATCCGATGAAGCTTCGGTTCGCAGTCGTCTGCGCGGCCGCGCTCTCGGCCGCGGGCTGCGGCGGCAAGCTCAGCGCCGACGAGACGGAGGCGAAGCTCGCCCAGTCCACGAACGCGCGATCGGTCCGCTGCCAGAAGGCCGAAGGCCAGCTGTCCGACTGGGACTACCAGTGCCTCCTCGACTACGGGGACTACCGGACGCTCCTCGGCGTCAACGTCGACCGCGACGGGATCACGGAGCAGACCGAGAGGTGAGCTTCGAGGTCACGGCAACCGACGGCGCTGCCCGCGCCGGCCTCTTGCGCACCGCGCACGGCGAGGTGCGCACGCCCGCATTCATGCCGGTCGGGACGAAGGCGTCCGTGAAGACGCTCCACCCGGACGAGGTGCGCGACCTCGGCGCGGACATCCTGCTCGGCAACACGTACCACCTGCACTTCCGACCCGGCGACGACGTCGTCGCGGAGCTCGGCGGGCTGCACGAGTTCATGGCCTGGGACGGCCCGATCCTGACGGACTCCGGCGGGTTCCAGGTCTTTTCGCTCCTCGACACGATCCTCGCCGTCGACGACCACGGCGTCACCTTCCGCTCCGTCTACGACGGATCGCCGGAGCGCTTCACGCCCGAGTCCGTCGCGACGATTCAGGCGAAACTCGGCTCCGACATCGCGATGTGTCTCGACGTCTGTCCTCCGGCCGGCGTGCCGCGCGAGGAGCTGGAGCAGGCGGTCCGACGCACGACCCACTGGGCGCAACGCCAACGCGCCGCCCCGAGGGCGGACGGCCAGCTCGTCTTCGGGATCACGCAGGGCGCGTCCGACGCAGACCTCCGCCGCCGCTCGATGGACGAGATCGCGGCGCTCGACTTCGACGGGTACGCGCTCGGTGGGCTCTCGGTCGGCGAGCCTCGGCCGCTCACGATGGAAGCCACGGAGTGGGCCGCGCCGCTCCTGCCCGAGGACAAGCCGCGCTACTTCATGGGCATCGGGGACGCGGAGGGCATCCTCGAGGTGATCGAACGCGGCATCGACATGTTCGACTGCGTGCTCCCGACACGCACCGCCCGCACCGGCTCGGCGCTGACGTGGGCCGGCCGCCTCAACCTCCGCAACGCCCGCTTCGCGCGCGACCCGGAGCCGCTCGACCCCGACTGCGGCTGCCCCGCCTGTACGCGCTTCTCGCGCGCGTACATCCGCCACCTCGTCAACCAGGAGGAGCTCCTCGGCCTCCGCCTACTGACTTTGCACAACCTTTACTTCGTCCTGGACGTCACAGCTCAGGCCAGGACGTCGATCGAGACAGGCGAGCTGGCAACCTTCAAACGCTCCGCCGTCGACCGCCTGGCAGCTGTGACATGAGCCCTGGACCCCTGATCTTCCTCGCCGCCTTGGCCGCGCTGATCTGGTTCCTGCTCATCCGTCCGCAGCGCCAGCGCCAGGCCGCGCACCGGGAGCTGATGGCGGAGCTCGCTCCGAGTGACGAGGTCGTGACCGCGGGCGGCGTGCTCGGCACGGTGCGCTCGATTGCCGATGACCACGTCGTGCTCGAGGTCGCGCCGGGCACCGAGATCAGGGTCGCGAAGCCGGCAGTGACCGCCCGGATGCGAAAGGACGAAAAACTCGACTCGGAGCCGGAGAACCCCGGCTAACCTGCGCCTCGGACAGTGTCTGACCGCCGTTCACACCTCCTCCTGACCGGGCTGATCGTGGCCGCGCTGCTCGCCGTGGTTGCGCTCACGATACCGCGCTCGCCGATCCACAAGAGCATCAACCTCGGCCTCGACCTCCAGGGCGGTCTCGAGGTCGTCCTGCGCGCGGTCCCGCCGAAGGGCCACCAGCTGACCGACTCCGACATGGACCGCTCGGTCGAGATCATGCGGAACCGCGTCGACAAGCTCGGCGTCTCCGAGCCCGAGATCCGCAAGCAGGGGGACGACCAGATCGTGATCCAGCTTCCGGGCGTCAAGGACCCGAACGCGGTCACGGGCATCATCGGCAAGACCGCGCAGCTCTGGCTCTTCGACCTCCAGGCCGACATCGTCGAGCCGACCGCCGTCAGCCAGGGCGGTCTCGCCAACCAGCCCCAGCCCATGACGAGCCTCTTCCAGCTGCTGAAGACGATCCAGCCGCAGACGAAGAACGGCGAGCCCACGGAGTACTACCTCGTCAACCCGAAGACGAAGAAGGTCGTGCTCGGCCCGCAGGACACGAAGGAGCGCCTCCGAGGGGCCTACCGGGCGCGCTTCAACAAGCCTGCGCCGAAGTCGCTCGCCTCCTACGGCGTCCCGAACGAGAGGATCATCCTCAACTGCGGCATCGGCGAGCGGTACTGCCCGGGAGTCAACGAGGCGCCGCCGTCGCGGAACTACTACTACCTCTTCAGGTTCGATCCCGACGCCAAGCGCCCGATCCCCGAGATGACGGGCGCCGACCTCAAGCTCGACGGCACCCGCCAGGACATCAGCCAGACGGAGGGTCCGATCGTCCTGATGGAGTTCACGGGCAAGGGCGGCGACAAGTTCCACGAGATAACGCGCGAGCTCGCCGCACGCGGGCAGACGGTCTCCAGCCAGATCGGGAACCACGATGCGGCGCTGCAGAGCTTCGCGATCGTGCTCGACCGCGAGATCAAGTCGGCGCCGACGGTCGACTGGGTGCAGAATCCTGACGGCATCGCCGGCGGCAGCGCGCAGATCACCGGCATCGGCGACGCGGGTGAGGCGAAGGACCTCGCGCTCGTCCTCCAGACCGGCGCGCTCCCTGTCGAGTTCGAGCAGATCGACCGTACCGACGTCTCCGCCACGCTGGGGAAGGACTCGCTGAACGAGGCCAAGACCGCTGCGATCGCGGGCCTCGTCATCGTCGCGATCTTCCTGCTCCTCTTCTACCGCTTCCTGGGGCTCGTCGCGGTGCTCGGGCTCGGCATCTACGCGGCCTTCCTCTACGCCGCGCTGCTGCTCTTCAACGTGACGCTGACGCTGCCGGGCTTCGCCGGCCTGATCCTGACGATCGGAGTCGCGGCCGACGCGAACGTGGTCATCTTCGAACGCATCAAAGAGGAGTCCCGGGCCGGGAAGTCGGTTCGGGCCGCGATCGCCGCCGGCTACAGCAAGGGCTTCCACACGATCGTCGACGCGAACGTCGTCACGGCGATCACGGCCCTCGTGCTCTTCTCGGTCGCCACCGCGAGCGTCAAGGGCTTCGCGCTGATGCTGCTGATCGGTACCGCGATCTCGATGGTCACGGCCGTCGCCGCGACGCGAGCGCTGCTCGGGCTGCTCGCCGGTTTCCGCTGGTTCGACAACCCACGCTTCATGGGCGCGTCAGGACCGCAGGGAGCGAAGTGGCTGCAGATCGACTTCATGGGCAAGCGCTACATCTGGCTCGGGATCTCGGCCGCCGTCGTGGCGATCGCTGTCGGCTCGCTCGCCGTCAGCGGCCTGAATCTCGGCATCGACTTCAAGGGCGGCACGCAGATCAACTTCTCGACGCAGCAGGCCCAGTCGCTCGAGCAGGTGCGCGGCGCTGCGCGCGAGTTCGGCCAGGGCAACTCGGTCATCCAGGGGCGCGGAGAGTCGACCGACGGGAAGTACTCGCGCTTCCAGATCCGGACGGAAGAGCTGTCGCAGACCGAGCAGGCGCAGGTCTCCACCGAGCTGCAGGACCGGTTCCAGGCGACGATCCTCGGCGTCGACAACGTCTCGTCGAGCTTCGGCCGGCAGATCGCGAAGGGCGCGATCATCGCGATCCTCGTCTCGCTCTTCCTGATCGTCCTCTACACGTCGTTCAGGTTCGACTACAAGTACGCGATCCCGATCATCGTGGCGCTGCTCCACGACGTCCTAATCACCGTCGGCATCTACTCCCTCACGGCGCGGGAGGTGTCGACTGCCACCGTTGCAGCGGTGTTAACAGTGCTCGGGTACTCGATCTACGACACGATCATCATCTTCGACCGCATCCGCGAGAACGTGCCGCTGATGCGCCGGGCGTCCTTCGCGACGATCGCCAACATCTCGCTCTGGGAGACGATCCGCCGCTCGCTGGCCACGACGTTCATCACGCTGCTGCCGGTCGGGTCGCTCTACCTCTTCGGCGGCGACACGCTCAAGGACTTCGCGTTCGCGCTGCTCGTCGGGATCGGCTCGGGCGCCTACTCCTCGATCTTCATCGCCGCACCGCTGCTGACGATCTGGAAGGAGCGGGAGCCTGAGTGGGCTCGCAAGAAGGATCTGGATGTCGGTGGGGACGGCGCAGCCGAGTCGGCGCTCGAGGCTGCGGAAGCCGTCGCTGCCGCCGAGCCGGCGCCCGACCTGCCTCCGCCGGTCGCGCCGACCGAGACCAAGCCGGTCGTCGGCGACGACAAGCGCGAGCGCCGCAGGCAGCGCCGACGGGCTCGGCCGCATGGACGAGCGAGATAACAACGCCGGCGCGCGCGAGCTCTTCGAGCGGATGGTCTTCTCCGCCGTCGGCGCCGTCGCGCTGACGGCCGAGCGCGCCGACGCACTGGCCGAGGAGCTCGCCGACCGCGGCCTCGCCCGCCGTGACGAGGCGCGTGCGCTCATCGAGGACATCTCGTCGCGCTGGCGCGGTGACGCCGTGCGTTTCGGGGAGCGCGCGGGAGCGGCGATGGACACGCTCTTCCGCGAGTTCGGCCTCGCCACCAAGGACGACCTGGAGGAGCTCGAGCTCCGGATCGCACAGCTCGAGCACCGCCTCAGCCTGCTCGAGGAGCCCCCCACAAGGGATTCAGTACCCTAGCGGGCCTGCGGGCGACGCCCTCCGCGCCTCTGCCGGCTGCAAAGACGGCGCCAGTCTGGAGCCTCGGCGCGCGCCCATATCACTGGATATGAACGCGCCCCGAGTCCGCAGCCTGGCTTGCTTTTCGCTCGGCAGAGACGCGGCAACGTCACCCGCAGACCCGCGTGCAACACTGATCCCATGGCTCAAGCGCCTCCCCGAAGCCTGGGGCGCATCTCCGAGATCGCGCAGGTGGCCGTCCGTCACGGGTTCGGCTACTTCTTCCACCGCAATCGCCTGAGCGACCTTCTGCCCGGCAACGGGAAGCCCGGCATCGAGCCATCGCCGTCCGAGCGCGGCCGCCACCTCCGGGAGCTCCTGGACGAGCTGGGGCCGACGTTCGTCAAGTTCGGCCAGCTGCTGTCGATGCGCCCGGACGTCCTCCCGCCGGACATCATCGCCGAGCTCCGCGGCCTCCAGGACGACGTATCGCCGTTCCCGTACGAAGAGGCGGCGGAGATGGTGCGGCTCGAGCTCGGCCAGCCGATCGAGCGCGCGTTCCTCGACTTTGATCCGGTCCCGCTGGCGGCGGCCTCGATCGGCCAGGTCCACCGAGCCACGCTCCCCAACGGCCGCGACGTTGTCGTCAAGGTGCAGCGCCCCGGGGCGCAGCGCCAGATCGAGGCCGACCTGAACCTGATGTACCAGGCGGCTCGCCTGGCCAAGGAGCGGGTGCGCGCGTTGGACTTCATCGACGCGGAGGGGCTCGTGGACGAGTTCGCGCGCTCGATCCGCCAGGAGCTCGACTACCGGCTCGAGGCGCGCAACGCCGAGACCTTCCGGAAGAACTTCGCCGGCCACCCGCATGTGCGGATCCCGCGCGTCTACTGGACTTACACGAGGCCGCGCGTGCTCACGCTCGAGTTCCTCGACGGCACGCAGCTCGCCGACATAGAGATCCTCGGCTGGACGCCGGAGCAGCGCTACCGGCTCGCGGAGGTCCTGACCGAGGCCTGGATGACGATGATCTTCCGCCACGGCTTCTTCCACGGCGACCCGCACCCGGCGAACGTGCTCGTCTTCTCGCCGGAGCGGATCGGGCTCGTCGACTTCGGCCTCGCGGGCCGCCTGACCGACGAGGACGTCTCCAAGGCGACCGGGCTCTTCATCGACGTCGCGAACGAGAACATCGAGGCGCTGCCGAAGCGGCTCGGCGAGCTCGGCGTCCGCTACGAGAAGGAACGGGAGGAGGAGTTCACAGCCGAGTTGCGGGAACTCTTCTACCGGTACTACGGCGCGAGCCTTGCGGAGATCGACCCCCAGCAGGTGATCCGCGAGGTCTTCGCGATGATCTACCGGATGAACCTGCGTCTGCCGACGCGGTTCGTGCTGCTCGACAAGGCGATTGCGACGCTGGGTTCCGTCGGGATCGAGCTCTCGCCGGAGTTCAACGTCTTCGAGGTTGCGAAGCCGTACGCCCGAAGCCTCCTGCTCGGGCGCTACACGCCGGCGCGCATCGCCTCCCGCGCGCGCCGCGAGTCGATCAACCTGGCGCGGATCGCGCGGGACGTCCCGTACCAGGTGCACGACATCCTCGAGGAAGTCCGGGACGGCCAGATCGAGGTCGGCTTCGTCCACAAGGGGCTCGACGAGTTCATGGGCAAGCTCGACGTCGCCTTCAACCGGCTCGTGATCGCGCTCGTCGTCGCGTCCGGACTGATCGGCTCGAGCATGCTCGGGATCTTCGCCGAGGGTGGGCCGCAGATCCTCGGCCTCCACGTGCTCTCGGTGATCGGGTTCGTCGTCTCGGGGCTGCTGGGGCTCTGGCTGCTCTGGGGCGTGATTCGCTCAGGCCGCTTGTAGCTGTCGACCCCCTCGATCGGGGGAGACGCGCAGCTCCGAATTCCGCTGATATTCGGAGGAGCCCCCTGCGGTAGGCGGCGCACGTTCCATGCGGCACTTGGCGAGACTCTTCACCCCGAGGTTCTTCGGGACCTGCCTCGGACTCCTGATGGTGTCCTACGTCGCTCTGGTCGGCCTCGGTCTGAACGACTCGGGCTTGGGCGGGCGGCTCGACACGCCGCTCTACACCGCCCTCGAGTTCGCCGCCGCCGCCTTCTGTCTGGCGCGCGCGGTAGTGCACCGCGAGCACCGGCTCGGCTGGGCCGCGGTCGGGCTCGGCATTGCCTGCTTCGCCGCAGGCGACGTGTACTTCACCTTCTACCTTGCTGACCTCAACCCGCCGCCGTACCCGTCGCTCGCCGACGCCGGCTACATCGCGCTCTACCCGCTCGTCTACCTCGGCCTCGGGATGCTGCTGCGCGAGCGGACGCCGGCCGCCAACCGGAGCTTCTGGCTCGACGGTGCGGTCGCCGGGCTGACCGTTGCCGCCGTCGCGGCGGCGCTCCTGTTTTCGACGATCGTCGACACGACCGGCGGCGACTTCTGGACGATCTGGACGAATCTCTCGTACCCGCTCGGCGACCTGGGCCTCATGGTGATCGTGCTCGCCACGCTTGGGCTGACGGGCTGGCAGATCGACCGCGTCTGGGGCTGCGCTCTTGCCGGCTGCGCCGTCTTCGCGGTGACGGACAGCATCTACCTCTACCAGACCGCCCGCGGCACGTACGAGCAGAGCACGATCCTCGACGCCGGCTGGCCCGCCGGCCTCGTGCTGTTCGCGCTTGCCGCGTGGCAGCCGAAACGTGCGGTCGTTCACCGGCGGCTGCAGGGGTTCCGCATCCTCGTAGTGCCGGTCGGGTTCGGGCTGCTCGCGCTGGGGCTGCTCGTTTACGACCACTTCGAGCGGCTGAACACGACGGCACTCGCGTTCTCCACGTTGTCGATCGCCGCAGTGATCGGCCGGATGGCGCTGACCTTTCGCGAGAACTCGAAGTTGCTCGAGCGCAGTAGGACGGAAGCCGACACCGATGCGCTGACGGGTCTGGCCAACCGCCGGAAGCTCCTGACCGATCTCGACGAGCGATTGAAGGCAGGCGCGCCGACTCTCGTCGTCCTCTTCGATCTCGACGGCTTCAAGTCGTACAACGACGCTTTCGGCCACCCCGCGGGCGACGCGCTCCTTCGCCGGCTCGCTCTCAACCTCGCCACGGCGTCGGAGCCGTTCGGGCGTGCCTACCGCATGGGCGGCGACGAGTTCTGCGTCCTCGCCGACGCGCGTCCGGGCGAAGCCGCGTCTGTCCTCCACACCGCGAGCAAGGCGCTGGAGGAGGAGGGCAAGGGCTTCCGGATCACGGCTGCGAGCGGCTCGATCGTCTTGCCGCACGAGACCTCCGACCTATCCGAGGCGCTGCGCATCGCCGACACCCGCCTCTACGGCAACAAGGATTCACGCCGCGCGTCGGCGGTGCGTCAGTCGAAGGACGTCCTGCTCAGCGTCCTCAACGAGCGCGACGCGGAGCTCCGCGGGCGCCTCACGAGCGTCGCCCAGTTCGCTCGTGCGGTGGGGCAGAGGCTGGAGCTCGCGCCGGTCGAGCTACACGACCTCGGCCTCGCCGCAGAGCTTCACGACGTCGGCAAGCTGGCGATCCCGGACTCGATCCTCTCGAAGCCCGGAACGCTGACGGAGGAGGAATGGCCCTTCATCTTCCGCCACACGCTGGTCGGCGAGCGGATCCTCCCCGCGGCGCCGTCGCTGTCGCGGGTCGCACGACTCGTCCGCTCGACCCACGAACGGGTTGATGGACAGGGCTATCCGGACGGGCTCACCGGCTCGAACATCCCGCTCCTCTCGCGGATCATCTCCGTCTGCGATGCGTTCCTCGGGATGATCGAGGACCGACCGTACCGGGCGGCGATGGCCTCGGAGGACGCGATCGCCGAGCTCCGCCGCTGCGCCGGCACGCAGTTCGATCCCGACGTCGTCGAGGCGCTGATCGGCGCTTATGTCGACGCCGAGCTCGAGCTCGTCGCCTGATCTGTGGGGATCTCGTGGTCCCCCGACGTTCGGATCGTTGCTCTCGACGTTCCGCTCCTAGTCCGTTGTCGATTCTTCGTCACGAATCTGCGCGAAAGGACATCTAGCTAGGTCGCCGAAGCCGGGATAACTTCGGCGCCATGTCGAACGCCCTGCTCTTGGCGGAGCCTGAGGAAGCGACACGCGGGTTCCTCGAACGGCATCTGCGGCAGGACGGCTTCGAAGTGGTGGAGGCGCTCGACGGTGAGGCGCTCGAGCTTCTCGAGCTGAAGCGGCCGGATCTCGTGCTCGCGGCGGACTCGCTGGCTGCGGATCTCTGCCGACGCGTCGTCGACGTCCCGGTGATCGTTCTGGGCCGCGCCGACTCCGATCCAGTCGATCGAGTGCGAGCATTCGACGGCGGCTGCGACGACTACGTCTCGCGGCCCTTCCATTACGAAGAGCTGCTTGCGCGCATCCGCGCGGTGCTGCGGCGCGTCTCGCCGCCGCCGAGGGAGCTGATGCGGGTCGGCGAGCTCGTGATCGACCGGGCCGCGCGGCGGGTGGCGGTGGACGGCGTCGCCGTCGTGCTCGCGGCGAAGGAGTACGACCTGCTCGTGAAGCTCGCGGGCGAGCCGAGCCGCGTCTTCACGAAGGAGCAGCTACTCCGCGAGGTCTGGGACTTCCGTTCCCTAGGCCGCACTCGGACGTTGGACTCTCATGCTTCGAGGCTCAGGCGCAAGCTGGCCGCCGCAGGCGGCGACTTCGTCCGGAACGTGTGGGGGGTGGGCTACTCGCTCGTCGACTGACGGCCGTATCCTCGTTCCGATGGTGACGATCGACGAGGTTCGCGCGTTTGCGAGCACGCTGCCGCGCAGCAGCGAGGGGCTCGTGCGCGGCCGTGTGAAGTTCCGGATCGGCCGGATCGTCTACCTCTCGCTCGCCAAGGACGGCTCGACGATGGGGTTTGCCTTCCCGAAGGAGCTGCGCCACGCGTTGGTCGAGTCGGAGCCCGACAAATTCGAGCTGCCGAGCGAATCCGACCTGCGCTACAACTGGGTTCACGTCCGCCTGGCGGCGATCGACGTGGCCGAAATGCGCGAGCTGGTCGAGGACGCGTGGGCCTTCTGCGTCCCGAAGCGCGTGGCCGAGGAGTACGCCGCGTCGCGGGGCTACGTCTGAGCTGCTGGCTAGACGGGAGCTTCCTCCAGGTCGAGCAGCTGCCGCTTGCGCTCCAGGCCTCCGCCGTAGCCGACAAGGCTTCCCGTCGAGCCGACGACGCGATGGCAGGGAAGGACGATCGGGATCGGGTTCCGGTTCATGATCATCCCGACGCCACGGGCGGCCCGGGGGCGCCCGCTGCGCGCGGCGAGGGCGCCGTAGGTCGTGACTTCGCCGTAGGGGACGCGCGCGAGCTGCTCGAGCACGACACGCGAGAAGTCCGAGCGCCCACGGAGGTCGACCGGGAGGTCGAACTCGCGGCGGCGCCCTTCGAAGTAGTCGTCGAGCTCGCGCTTCACGGGGTCGAGCGGACGCGCCGCGCGAAGCACCCGCACGCCGAACGTCTGCGCCAGGTGTTCGGCTTCGCGCTCCGGCTCGGGGTCGAAGGAAATTCGACAGAGGCCGCGATCGGTCACTGCGACGAGCAGCGGCCCGACGGGCGTCTCCGCGAAGTCGTACGAGACGTCCAGGAGCCGCGCCGCGGCTGCGGCTTCGCGGAAGCGGGTGTCGAGCGTGGTCGGAACAGTCATGCGAGCCTCCTTCTAAGCCGGCGCACGCCCGAGGACGTGGCCTGGCGGGCCGCGTCCTCGCTGGAGTTCAGTGCATCGGCGATCTGGTCGTACCCAAGGTCGTAGCCGTAGCGGAGCACAACGGCGGCGCGCTCCTTCTCCGGGAGTTCGGCGGCGAGGTGCTCGAGCTGCGCGTACGCCGGCCGCTCGCCGTCGATGCCGAGCTCGGCCGTGATC
>DATFQN010000081.1:0-15495 GCA_035264165.1 Gaiellaceae bacterium | reverse complement strand
CCCTTCGCGGCGAGCGGCGCCGCCAGAACGAAAGCCGCAACCGCGGTCCAGAGCGTGACGAGCAGTTTGCGTCGCATCAGAGAAAGATCCCCCCTCGAGCTAGCTGTTTCCCCTGTCCTCGGGTCCTACGTTCCCAACCCTCCGCCGGATGACACACTAGGGACATGCCAAAGGTGGAGAAAACTGACGCTGAGTGGCGCGCTGAGCTCACGCCCGAGCAGTACCGCATCCTGCGCGAGAAGGGCACCGAAGCTCCGTTCGTCAACGAGTACGACCATGTGTTCGAACCCGGGACTTTCCGGTGCGCCGGGTGCGGTGCCGAGCTCTTCAGTTCGGAGACGAAGTACGACTCCGGCTGCGGCTGGCCCGCGTTCTACGCGCCGGCTGCGGACGAGGCGGTCGAGGAGGAGCGCGATGCGAGCCACGGGATGATCCGGACCGAGGTCCAATGCGCGAACTGCGGCGGGCACCTCGGCCACGTGTTCCCCGACGGCCCACACCCGACAGGCACGCGCTACTGCATCAACTCGGTTGCGCTGAACCTCGAAGAGGAGTAGGCCGGGATCGAGCGGTTCCACCTGCGCGGTGGAAATTCAGGAATGTCCCTCTCCCGCTACTTGCCGGGCCAGCGACGCCGAGACATGGCGGTCGACCTCGGCACGGCGAACACGGTCATCTACGTTCGAGACGAGGGAATCATCCTCTTCGAGCCGTCCGTGATCGCAATCGACGAGACGACCGGCAGGGTTCAGGCGGTCGGGGACGAGGCGCGGCGGATGATCGGGCGGACGCCGGCATCGATTCGAGCTACTCGCCCGCTCCGGCACGGCGTGATTGCCGACTTCGAGGTGACCGAGCAGATGCTCCGCCGTTTCCTCGCCAAGGTCGACGGCCACAAGGGCGTCCACCGCCGGGTCGTCCTCTGCGTTCCGAGTGGGATCACGGACGTCGAGGAACGCGCCGTGAAGGAGGCGACCCTCACGGCCGGGGCGCGGGAGGCCGACGTGATCGAGGAGCCAATGGCCGGGGCGATCGGCGCCGACCTGCCGGTTGCCGAGCCGGGCGGGAACATGGTCGTCGACATCGGCGGCGGAACAACCGAGGTCGCCGTCATCTCGCTCGGCGGCATCGTCGTCTCCAGGTCGCTCCAGGTGGGTGGCTACGAGATGGACGAGGCGATCGTCCGGTACCTGCGCGACCACCGCAAGGTCCTGATCGGCCAAGAACGAGCCGAGGACGTGAAGATCGAGCTGGGCTCCGCGGTCGACGTCGACGGGCTGGCCGATACCGAGGTGAGCGGCCGCGATCTAGTCTCCGGCGGCCTCAGGCGGATTCCGGTGAGTGCGACAGAGACGCGCGAGGCGCTCGAGCGGCCGATCAGCCAGATCCTCGAGACGGTCAAGGAGACGCTCGAGGCGACACCGCCGGAGCTCGCCGCCGACATCATGAATCGCGGAATCGTGCTGCTCGGGGGCGGCGCGCTCCTGCGGGGGCTCGACGAGCTGATGCGCGTGGAGACGAATCTTCCCGTCTACGTCGCCGACTCCCCACTCACGTGCGTTGCGACCGGTGCGGGCCAGAGCCTGGAGGAGCTCACCGTAATCCGGCGCGCCCCGCGGCGGCGACCGATCCGGCCGCAAAGGCGCCGCCGCCGTTAGGAGGGAATCGCGTACTCGATCTCGCTGACGTCGAGGCCGAGCGACGCCGCGACCTTGATCCCCTCCTCGATCTCGCGGCGGATACGGTCGAGGTCCCTCGAGCGCATCGTCGTGCTGACGAAGTCCCGTTCCTTCGGTCGCCAGAGCACGTGCTGCGCGAAGATCGGGAGCATCCTGCTCGCGCCCTTGATCATCTTGTCCTTCGTCTTCTTGGATGCCGTGCGGAGCAGGACCTTCTCGTAGGCCATCCCGGAGCCGTGGTGGATGCCGTCGTCGATCGTCAGGCGGTTGCAGAGATCCTCGAGCACCGTGCCGCGTGAGGCGCGGGCGATCAGGCGGAAGCGCGGGATGATCATCCGTTCGAAGAAGACCTGCATCAGGAAGACCTTCTCCTCGAGCGAGTCGAGTCCGAGGAAGATCTGCGCGAGTGTGTCGAGGTGCGGGTCGCGCTCGGTGGGTCCGCCGGCGGCGTGGATCAGCCGCAGCCACGCCTCGACGTGGCGCGCCTCGTCCTGCGCCATCGTCGAGTAGTAGAGCTTCGCATCGTGGTGCCGCGCCAGCTCCAGGAGCTGCGCCGCCATCTCGACAGCCAATGAGTCGGCCTGGAGCTGCTGGGTGATGACCGAGCGCCAGATATCACGGCGCCGAACCTGCTTCTCCGCCGTGCCCTTGCTCTCCGGAATCGGCGGCAGCTCCTCCCACGGCATCTCGCGCACCTGCCACTCGCGCTTCTTTGCGAGCTCGTAGTAGCGAAAGACCTCCGGAGCCTGGTGCTCCGGCTGCGCTCCTTCGGTCGTCTCGGGTTTCGCGGCCGTTGCCATTCCGGGGATCGTATGCGCTACGGCGCGTCGGTCATCGAGTCGTCGTCGGACGGCTCGGGAGGCTCGAGCTCGTCGTCCGGCTCGGGTGGATCATCCCCGCGCTCATCCGGTTCCGGCTCCGTGTGCTCGTGCTCGCTCATCGCTCCAGCGCCTGGCCGTGGACGTAGACCTTCTCGCCCCTGAAGAGGCGCCGCTCGTGGTCCCACGGGAAGAAGATGACGACGTCGAACTCGACGTGCTCCCCGGTTGCACGCCAGCCGAGCCAGTTGCCCTCGTGCGTGCCGGTGACGTGAGCTTCCTCGCAGACGCCCTGCGGGCCGACGACGATGTCGGTGAGCTGAAATTCGATGTCGGGGAAGGCGGTGAGCAGGCCGGTGTAGAACCGCGTCGCGCCGTCATGCCCCTCCCAGACCTCGTCCTCGCCGACGATCCGGTAGACGCAGTCCTCGGTGAGCGTCGCCAGGAGACCGCCGATATCGCGGTCGTCCTCGGCGATCGAATGCTGCTTCCAGAGCTCGTAGATCGCGGCGACCTCGGCTGGATCGACCTCCAGCTTCATCAGCTCCCGCACGTCCATGAGCACGCATATTCTCAGGCCGTGGCCCACCTCGCCGCCGTCAGGGCTCGTAACACCCGCGTGCTCGCCGTCGTCCTCGGGCTGACGCTCGCCTTCACCGCCGTGGAGATCGTCGGCGGGCTGCTCACCGACAGCCTCGCGCTGCTCGCGGAGGCGGCGCACATGCTCTCGGACAACCTCGCGCTCGGAATCGCGCTGCTCGCGGTCTGGCTGGCGGGGCGGCCGAGCACGCCGCAGCGGAGCTTCGGCTACCAGCGCGCGGAGATCCTCGCGGCGCTCGCGAACGGCGTGATCCTCGTGGCCCTCGCGACCTGGATCTTCATCGAGGCCTGGGGTCGCCTGATGGACCCGCCGGAGGTGCTCGCGGGCTGGGTCGCGGTCGTCGCTTCGACGGGCCTCGTGGTGAACCTCGTCGCCGCCGCAGTCCTCGACCGCGCAGGACACGAGAGCCTGAACATGCGCGCGGCGCTGCGCCACGTCCTCGCCGACGCCCTCGGCTCGGCGGGCGTTCTCGTCGCCGCGCTCGTGATCCTCGTCACGGGCTGGCGCTACGCCGACCCCCTCGCCGGCATTCTCATCGGCCTGCTCGTGCTCGCCAGCTCATGGAGCGTGCTGCGCGACTCGGTGCAGATCCTGCTCGAGGCGGCGCCGCGCGGCCTCGATGCGCGCGAGCTCGGCCGACGCCTCTCCGAGCGCCCCGGCGTCGTCGACGTGCACGACCTCCACGTCTGGACGATCACGTCGGGATTTCCCGCTCTCGCGGCCCACGTCCTCGTCGAGCGCGCCGATGACTGCCACGCTCGGCGCCGCGAGCTCGAGGACTTTCTGCTGCGCGAGTACGGGATCGAGCACACGACGCTCCAGGTCGACCATGCCGCGGCGGTCGGCCTCGTCTCGATCCAGACTCGGCGATGAGTCAGCAGGAGAGCGATGACGATCGGCTCGACCGCGAGCTGATCGAGTTCCTCAACGAGCTCCGCGTCGTCCTCCCCGGGGTGCAGGTGCTCTTTGCCTTCATGCTCACCGTGCCATTCACGAACCAGTTCACGAAGATCACGAACGAGCAGAAGCTCGTCTTCTTCGCGACCTTCCTGTGCACGACCGCCGCCACGGCGCTGCTCATCGCGCCATCGGCCTACCACCGCATCCGCTGGCGGGAGTACGACAAGGAGCGGCTGCTCAAGACCTCGAACCGGCTGTCGATCGCCGGCATGGTGTTTCTGACCTTCGCGCTCGTCGGCGCCGCGTTCCTCGTCGCCGACCTCCTCTTCCACGCCGCCGCGGCGGCCGTCGTGACCGCCGCGGTCGCAGGATTCATCCTCTGGTTCTGGTGGGGTCTTCCGCTGCTGCGGAAGATCGCGGATCGCTAGGACTTCGTCGGCGCTTCGGTGCCCGGGAGGTGAAGCAGATTCTCGACGTCCTGGACGCCCTGCACCTTCCGCGTCCGCTCCTCGAGATCCTTGATCAGTTCGGGCTTCTGGACCTCGCCGCGGAGGTAGACCTTGCCGTTCTCGGCATTGACGTTGATCTGCCCCTTCGGAATGTCGGCGTCGCGAAAGATCTCGGTCTCGACCTTGCGGGTCAGCGTGACGTCGTCGGGCTGCGGCTTCGGCTCCTCCTCGAGGTGCTTGGCCTTCTGCACGACGCCCTCCGCCTGCGCGCTCGCCGACCGCCCGAGGCGCTCGCCCTGACGCGCCCGCTGGCGGAAGAACGCGGCGATCCGGTCCTGGGCCATAGCGCGCCGGCGGCGACCCTGATCGGGATCGAAGAAGTACGTCAAAGCGGCCCCTAGTCCAATGAGGCCTAGCAGCTTTCTCATGGCGGCTCTCTCCCTTGTCTCGCTCTCTGACTTCGGGGGAGCCTACCCCCTCACCAGCCGGCGAAACGCCGCGCCGATCGGGGGGTTAGTCGCCCCAGTCGAAGTCGCGCGAGCGGCCCCAGAGCCCGTCCTCGGCCGACTCGACCTTCTCCTCCTCGGGCGGCCCCGGAAACTCCGCAGGGGCCACACCCGGATGGCCGTCGAGGGTGTCTTCGATCCGCGCCTGCTCCTCGGTCTTGAAGAGTGGATGGTTCTCGAACGGATCTTCGATCCGGTAGTCCTCGATCGGCATGTTGCCCTCGAGCTCGGCGTTCTTGCGCTTCAGCTCGAGGTGGTCCTGGATCACGCTGGCAAACAGTGATGGTGTCTCTACAGTCATCGTCTCCGTCAGTCGTTGGGTCGTACGCGTTCGGCGGGGGATTCTAACGTGGTTACTGGCTGGAGGCGGTCGTGACGGCCCGCGGAGCCGCCGCCGCCACGCGGTTCTTACCGGCCCCTTTGGCGTCGTAGAGCGCGCCGTCCGCCGCAGCGACGAGCTGGTCCTGAGAGCCGAATTCGGGGAACGACGCGACGCCGAAGCTCGCGGTGACACGGATCCGCGCGCCGTCGGGGGCGTCGATCTTCTTGCGCGCCAGCTTGCGTCGAACGCGCTCAGCGACCTCGCGGGCGCCCTCGAGGTCGGTGCCCGGCAGCAGCAGCGCGAACTCCTCGCCCCCCCAACGGCCGGCGAGGTCGATCTCGCGGACGCTCGAGTGGAGCGCGGCGGCGAAGACCTTCAGCACGTCGTCGCCGGCGGGGTGTCCCCAGCGGTCATTGATCCGCTTGAAGTCGTCGATGTCCGTGAGCACGACCGAGAGCGGCTCGCCGAAGCGCTTGGCACGCGCGAGTTCCTTCTCGAGCGCGGCGGTGCAGAGCCGGCGATTCGCCAGGCCGGTGAGCCCGTCCACCAAGGCCTGCTGCTCGACCGTCCGGTGGCGGTGGGCGTTCGCGAGCGCGATCACGGCATGGCCGACGAGCCAGCCGGCGCTCTCCCGCTGCTCCGAGGTGAACTCGTCGCCGTAGAGGACGAGGGCACCGAACGTCTCGTGGCCGGCTGACAGCGGAAACTCGAGCCGCTCCGACCCGCGCTTCTCGCCGAACTCGATCAGCACCTCGTCGCCGTCGACGAGCTGTCCGAGCGACGCACCGGTGGATTCGACGGCGGACTCGACGATCACGCGTAGGAGCTGATCGATGTCGTGGGTCGCGGCGAGCGCCTCCCCGAACCGCAGGATGGTCTCACGGACTCGGCGGCGCTCCTCCTCGAGCTCTCGGAGCCTGGCCTCGAGCTGGTCGGCCATGTCGTTGAAGGCGACGCCGAGGGACGCGAACTCGTCGCGGCCGCGGACGCCGACACGGTCACCGAGCCGGCCTCGCGCGATGCCGCGCGCAGCGTCGGCGACCTGGGCGACGCTCCGCACGATCGAGCGGCCCTCGAGGTACGCCACGAGCGCGATCAGGGCGAGGACGACCAGCATCGCCAGGAAGATCCTGGAGCGGGCCCAGTCGGTTGAGGCATCGATCCGTGCCTGCGGCGCGAGCACGAGCAGCCTGAGCTCGGGATCGTCCGGAATGGGCTCGGACGCGAGTGCCCTGAACTCGCGGCCGCCGACGTCGACTCGCGTCGGGTCCGTCGGCGTCTGGACCCGACCGCCGAGCATCCCGCTCCCGGCCGCGATGCGGCCGTCGCGCACGAACGCGACGTGGCCGCCGCGGCGGATGCCCGCACTTCGACGAACCCGGCGCGCCAACGCGTCGTCGAGCGGCACCGACGCCACGACCCGGCCGAGCCGGCCCTGGCGCCCGCGAACGGCGACGACCCGCTGAACAGCCGACGTCTGCTTGGCGCCGAGGGCGAGTCCCTTATGCGTCTCGACGCGGAGGTTCGGCCTGCCACGGAGGATGCGGCGCAGCGCGCGCCGGTCGTTGCGAGCGAGTGCCCGCTGGAACGCGTGGTCGCGCGCGAGCTGGGCGGCTCGAGCCTCCGCGGTCGCCACCTCGTCGCCGAAGTGGGCCAGGCCGGCACGCACGCCCGTCTCCAGGATCCCGTCGACACGGCGCGTCTCGTTGCGGTCCGTAACCGCCTCCAGGCCGCTGAACGCCGCGGCGAACGGCAGCAGCGAGATCACCGAGAAGTAGACGACGAGTTTGAGCTTGAAACTCCCCATACCGTTTCCCCTCAAGACTCCCGGGGTTGCGTCCGATACCTCCTTTGCACACGTTGTCGGCGCTAGAGGGGAGGAGCATGAGGCCGACTTTCGTCCACGTTTTGACAGGCCTATTGCTCGGGACAGCCCTCGCTGGGCTTCTGAACGTGCCGGGGCGCGTGGTTGCGCATCAGGAGTCGATTCCGCCTGTTCGCTCGCCGCACGTTGCAAAGCCGCAGAAAGAGCGTGTGATCCGGCTCTCGCCGCGCGTCGAGCGCTCGCTCGTGCTGAAGAAGGCGCCACCCGCGAAGCCCCGCACGGTGACCGTTGTCGTCGAGAAGCCCGTCAACGTGCGCGTTCCAGTGCGGCAGCCGCAGCCCGCGGCACCCAAACCCGCGGCGCCGCGCCCGCTCGCCAAGCCCAAGACGGATCCCGCGCCGGCTCCTCCGCCCCCGCCTCCGGCCCCTCCGCCCCCGCCTCCGGCCCCGCCCGAGGCCCCGAAGGTCGTCCTCTCGCAGCCGCCGGTTGACGACGACGACGACGACGAAGGCGAGCACAAGCGCAAGAAAGAGAAGAAAGAGAAGAAGCCAAAGAAAGCGAAGAAGGAGAAGAAGGACAAGAAGGACAAGGGCGGGAACGGCCACGACGGAGACGACGACGGCGACAGCGACGACCATGGCCACGACGACCACGGGAACGGCCAGGGCAACGGACACAAGAAGCACGACGGCGGCGGCGGCGGCGACTAAGCTGCGCGCCGTGCTGCGCGCCCGCTACCTCGCCTTCCGCCGGATGGGCACCTTCGGTCTCGTCCTGACCGCCTGGGACATCTGGCGCCGCATACCGAAGCAGCACCGTCGCCGGATCTATGGTGAGGTGCGCAAGCACGCACCGACCGTCGCCCGCGCGGTCCAGCGCGAGGTCAGGCGCGCACGAGCCGCTAGGCGCTAGTCAGGACGTCCTCGACGATGCGCTCCTGCTCCTGCAGGTGCGCGGTGGGGTAGCCCTCGCTCGGGCTCGCCCTCCAGGGCCGGCCGGTGTAGCGCAGCGGCACGCGGCCGCCGATCGCCTCCTCGAGCCGGTGGCGGATGGCGCGCCACGCGCCCATGTTCTGCGGCTCCTCCTGCGCCCAGACGACCTCCTGGAGCGAGGGGTACGAGGCGACGAGGGCCTTCGCCGCCTCGACCGGGAACGGATAAAGCTGCTCGACGCGCGCGAGCGCGAGCTCGGGATGTGCCTGGCGCTCCTCGTGGCCTGAAATGTCGTAGTAGAGCTTCCCGGAACTGAGCACGAGCCGGCGCACCTGGGCGTGGTCGACCTGGTCGTCGAGCACCGGCTCGAAGCGGCCGTCGCTGAGCTGCTCGAGTGATGCCGCTGCCTCCTTCAGGCGAAGCAGCCCCTTCGCCGTCATCACGATCAACGGCCGGGCATTGGGATCGAGAGCCTGGCGGCGGATGACGTGGAAGTACTGCGCGGCCGTGCTCGGGTTCACGATCCTGATGTTCTCCTGGGCCGCGAGCTGAAGGAACCGCTCCAGCCGGGCGCTCGAGTGCTCGGGCCCGTTGCCCTCGTAGCCGTGCGGGAGGAAGAGCGTGAGCCGTGACGTCTGCGCCCATTTCGAGAGCCCTGAGACGAGGAACTGGTCGACAATGATCTGCGCGCCGTTGACGAAGTCGCCGTACTGCGCTTCCCAGATCAAGAGCGTCTCCGGCGCGCCGACGGAGTAGCCGTACTCGAAGCCGAGCGTCGCGTACTCGGACAGCGGCGAGTTGAACACCTCGAAGGAAGCCTGGGCCGACGCAAGGTTCTTCATCGGCGTGTACTGCTCGCCGCTCGCCGGGTCGTGCAGCACGAGGTGGCGGTGGGAGAAGGTGCCGCGCTCCGTGTCCTGGCCGGTCAGCCGGATCGGAATGCCCTCGACGATCAGGCTTCCGAGAGCGAGCGCCTCCGCTTGACCCCAGTCGATCCGCCCGTCGTCGATCGCCTCCCGGCGACGCGCGAGCTGTCGCTCGAGCTTCGGGTGCACCGTGAAATGTTCGGGTGTCGTCAGCAGCTCGTCGTTGAGGTCGCGCAACGCCTGTGCGGGCACCGCGGTGATGACGTCGGCGCCGTTCGTCGGCGGAGTCCCTTCGCGCGGAGGCGGAGTGGGCGCACCGAACGTCGCTTTCAGGTTCTCGTGTGCCTGGCGAAGGCTCTGCTCGGCAGCTGCGACGAGCTTGTCGGCCTCCTGCCGCGTGATCGTGCCGTCCTCCACCAGCCTGGCGGCGTACTGCTCGCGGACCGTTGGATGCTCCTTGATCCTCTCCGCCATCAGCGGCTGCGTGTACGCCGGCTCATCTCCTTCGTTGTGGCCGTGTCGGCGATAGCCCACGAGGTCGATGACGACGTCGTGGCCGAAGCGGCGGCGAAAGGCGAGCGCGAGCCGGATTGCGGAGACCGCCGCCTCAGGATCGTCGGCATTCACGTGGACGATCGGGACGTCGAAGCCCTTGGCAAGGTCGCTCGAGTAGCGCGTGGAGCGTCCGTCGGCGGGATCGGTCGTGAAGCCGACCTGGTTGTTGGCGATCACGTGCAGCGTGCCGCCGGTCGAATATCCGCCGAGGCCCTGGAGGTTGAGCGTCTCCGCGACGACGCCCTGGCCCGGGAACGACGCGTCGCCGTGGATCAGCAGCGGCAGCGCCACGCGCGCGTCGTGCGCGCCGTCTCGCGTGGAGCGGTCGGTCTGCTCGCTGCGGGTCAGGCCCTCGACCACCGGATCGACCGCCTCCAGGTGGCTGGGGTTTGCCGCGAGCGCGACGGTGATGTCGCCGGAGGGGGTCTTCCGACGACCCTCGTCGCCCAGGTGGTACTTCACGTCGCCGCTCGCGCCCGACGGCCGAGCGGAGAGCGCCTCGAGCGTCCGCTCGCCCTCGAACTCCCGCAGGATCGACTCGTACGGGCGCCCGAGCACGTGCGCGAGGACGTTGAGCCGGCCGCGGTGGGCCATCCCGATCACGACCTCGTGCGCACCGTCCTCCGCAGCGAGCTCGGTCGCCAGATCGAGCATCGGCACGAGCACGTCGAGACCCTCGATCGAGAACTGCTTCTGGCCGAGGAACGCCCGCAGGAGGTAGCGCTCGAATCCCTCGACCTCAGTCAGCCGCGTGAGGAGGCGCCGCTTCTCTTCGGCGGCGAGCGGCGAGCGGTACCTCCCGCTCTCGATCGCCTGCCGCAGCCAGACGCGCTCCTGGTGGTCGGAGATGTGCTCGATCTCGAATGCGCTCGTTCCGGCGTACGTGTCCTGGAGCTGTGGGAGGACGTCGGCGAGCGTCTCGCCCGGGAAGTACACGCGCAGAAAGCGGGCGGGGATGCGCTGCTGAAGCTCCGGCGTGAGCGGCGGGACGAGGCGCTCGGGCTCGAGGGCGGGGTCGCCGACGGGCTCCGAGCCCAGGGGGTCGAGGCGCGCGGCGAGGTGGCCGTGCGTCCGATAGGCCTTGACGAGCGCCATCGCCGCCGCGACACCACCGAGCAACGTCTCATCGACGGCCGGTGCCGGCGCCGGGGGCTCTGCGACTGCGGTTCGCTCGCCGTTGTCGGCGACGCCTAGGACCTCGAGCAGCCGAGCGACGCTCGGATGCTGCACGAGCAGCGCGCTGTCGCTCTCGAAGAGCGCGCGCCACTCGGAGGGAACCGCCTCCGGGTTTTCCAGGTACTCGTCGAGCAGGGCGCGGGCGTACCCGGTGTTGAGTCCGTCGACCTCAGCCACGTTGCTCAGTTCTTTGTACCAGGGGCGTCTCCCCCTCCCGCGGCCCCGCGGCTTTACCAGAGGGGGCGGGAGGTGATAACGCAGACGATCATGCCCGTGAGGAAGCCGATCGACGCGACGGCGACGCCGGCAGCGGCGAGCCGCTGGTTCCGTTCGGCGAGCGCGGCCGCGAGGAAGCTGATGAAGATCGCGACGAGTCCCACCGTCACGGGGCGGGTGATCGCCGCGATGGCGCCGCCGACCATCGCGAGCGCGGCGAGGAAGCCGGCGACGGTATCGGCGGGACGGTCGCGGGCGACGGGCGGAACCGCGTTCACCGCTGCGGCGCCCTGGCGGGACGCCGGTGCGCGCTGCGGTCGTGCGGACCGCCACGGCGCGGCCGCCGTGGCTTGTGGCGTCGCGGCGCCACCGGCGGCTCGCCTTCGGCCGGGACCGGCAGCACGGCAGGCTCCGGCGGCGGCGGCTCGGCCTTCACGGCCCAGTAGATGACCCCGACGAGGTACAGAATCGGGAGCTTGAGGACGAGCATCAGAAAGATGATCTCGACCATCGCTGTATTTTAGGGTGGATTCGCGCTAGCGGCGGCCGAGTCTCTTCATGTACGAGAGGCCCGTTCCGAGCAACGTGACAGTGCCCGTCGCGCCCCTGCGCCCGAGGTTGAGCTTTGCGCCGCGCCGCCCGAGCGAGAGACTCCCACCCCGTTTGCCGACGTTGAGCGTCAGGCCCGGGAGCAGCTTTTTCCTGCGTTGAAATCGCCATCCCATAGTCGAAAAGTCTGCCATCCCCAATCAGGTTCTCGTACACTCAGACGGGAATACGCCCTCAGTGTCTTCTGCGGTACAGACAGTCGATTGGATCAATGCGGCGCTCTACACGATCCTGGCGGTCGGGGCGTTTCTGCAGTGGCGTAAGCACGGCGGTCGGCCGGCCCTCTGGGTAGCTCTGGCGTTCGGAACGATCGGCATCGTCGTCGTCGTCGGGCGGCTGCCGTGGGACGAGAACGACTGGGTCACGAAGTTCGAGTTGGCACTCCTTGTTCTCTTCCCGTATTTCCTGTACCGATTCACGACGGCGTTCGAACGCGCCCCGCGCGGCCTCGAGCGGTTCGTCGGCGTCATGACTGCGGTGCTGCTCGTGTGGTCGTTCGCGCTCCCGAACGTTCCGCGGAAGAACGAGGAGTGGTCGAACGGCTTCGTCGTCTACCTCGTCGCCTTCCTCTTCCACTGGAGCGTGCTCTCGACCATCGCCGCGGTTCGGCTCTGGCGCGCCGGGCGCGGGCAGCCGAGTGTCGCACAGCGGCGGATGCGCTTCCTCGCGGCGGCCGCAGCGCTTCTCACCGCCGCGCTGTTGCTCGCCGGCCTCGGCTCCGAGGACTCCGCGCTCTCGCTCGTGATCGGGATCCTGGCCACGCTCAGCGGGATCGGGTTTATCGCGGGCGTGGCGCCACCGGCGATCCTGCGGCTGCTCTGGCGCCGGCCGGAGACCGCGCGGATGCAGGACGCGATCGCAGGACTCATGCGCGCCGGGACGCCCGACGAGGTGACACGAGGGGTGCTTCCCCCAATGCTCGGCCTCGTCGGTGCCCAGGGTGTCGAGCTTCGGGACAACTCCGGCCAGATCGTCGGCTCGTACCGGCCCCACAACGGACGCGAGGACGAGGAGGTCGAGGTGCTCGAGCTCGAGCTACCCGAGGGCAGCCTCTCGGTCTGGACGAGCAAGCATGCACCGTTCTTCGGAAAGGAGGAGCTCCTGACGCTCAGGACGTTGGGGTCGCTGACCGAGCTCGCGCTGGACCGCGCCCGGCTGTTCAGCCAGGAGCAGGCCGCGCGGCAGGCGCTCGAGGAGGCCGACGAGCTGAAGATGAACTTCATCGCGCTGGCGGCCCACGAGCTGCGGACGCCTGTGGCGGTGATCCATGGTGTGATCGAGACGATCGAGGGCCGGAAGGAGCAGCTCGACGCTCGCGACCGGACGGAGCTCGAAGGGATGCTCCGCGGTCAGGCTGCCGGGTTGAAGTCCCTCGTCGAGCAGCTGCTCGACCTCTCGCGGCTCGATGCGCACGCCGTCGCGATCGAGCCGTCAAGGATTCCGGTGCGCGAACGCGTCGAGGAGATCGTCTCGCTCACTGCAGGCTCGCGGGCGGCCGAGGTGGAGGTCGAGGTCCCGAATGGGCTGATGGCGGTCGTCGATCCCGACGCCTTCGACCGCATCATCTCGAACCTCGTCACGAACGCCCTGCGCTACGGTCAGGCGCCGATCCGGGTCACTGCCGAGCGTGAAGACACGCGGCTCCAGGTGGCGGTGGAGGATCGCGGTGACGGCGTGCCCTCGGAGTTCGTGCCGCGGCTGTTCGAGCGCTTCTCGCGCAGCGACCCGTCGCGGCGCAAGGCCGGCGGCACGGGTCTCGGCCTTGCGATTGCGCATTCGTACGCGGCGGCGCACTCCGGGGAGCTCCGGTACCGGCACGCGCGTCCGAACGGCGCGCGGTTCGAGCTCGTGCTGCCGAGCTCCGCCTAGAGGAGGGTGTCGACGTCGGCGCGCAGCGTGCGCGCGGCGTCCGTGAAGCCGAGGCGTTCGTAGAAGGAGCGCGCGCCCTCGTTCGGCGTGTCGACGCTGAGCACGACGTACTCCCGCCCCTCGTCGCGGAGCACTGTTGCGACCTCCCGCATCAGCGCTCGCGCGATGCCGCGGCGCCGTACGTCGGGGCGGGTGTAGAGACCGAAGACGAAGCCGAAGTGCGGGCTGCTGACGTTCGCGTAGACGGTGCCGACCGGCTGGCCGTCGTCCTCGGCGATCAGGGCGATGTGGTCGGTCAGGAGTGCGGGGACGAAGGGCGACGATGGGTACGGCGTGTAGTGGGCTTCCGCCGAGAAGTTGTCCCAGAGCCGCCGCATCGCGTCCGAGTCGGCTTCGATGGCGCGGCGGATCTCCATCAGGGGAAAAGAGTGGAGCCAGCCGGGCTCGAACCGGCGACCTTCGCGCTGCCAGCGCGACGCTCTCCCAACTGAGCTATGGCCCCAGGATGCGAACGCAGTTTAGCGCGGGTTCACGCATGAAGGCATCAAGCGTCGCTTCCTGCGCCACGGCGGCGGGCGTGTCGACGCAACGCTCTTCTCACCGCTCGCCGACGAATGAAGACGCCGCTCGGGTGACATTCCCGAACCCTGGCCCAGGTCGGCCTACTGGCCCTACCAACTAGGTGGCGTGGGTCTCGGAGCCCACCAGCAAAAATGGCGAGTATGCGACTGGTCGCAACTCTGGCGGTGGTGGCAGTACTCTCGGGATGCGCCCAGGGGACGGAGACCGAGGAGGCCCTAACCGAGCCGGCGCCCTGCGGTCCAGGACAAGGCCGCCCGATCAGTGAGCCGACTCTGAAAGCGGTCCTTGCTCGGCGCGGGATAAACCTTCGCCGTGATGACCGCTGCGAGACTTTCCGTAATCCGAACACGCAGCGCCTCGACCCGAGATCGCCGCTGGCCACGCTCCGAAACGGTGCAGAATCTGACGACAACGACGGGGTGGTGTCCATTCAGGGCGACATCTTCTGCCAGGTCCAACGGCGAAAGACCTTCGGACCGAAGCTCGGGCGACTCAGATACAAAGGCGACGAGGAGACGCACCTACGCGCTCTCAATGTTCTCTGCACGATTTATCCCGAGAGCCCAGAACAGATCGACGCCCTCGCCACTGCGCTCTCAGAGCTTCCAGGGGTCAGGGACTAGGGGACATTGCTGAACACTGGCCCATCTGAGTGCCCAGTCCTCGACGCTGCTGCGCGCAGCTACGAGCCTGCTCGCGCAGCCTCGTCGATCGCATCGACCCAGGCACGTGCGGCGACATCGACGTCGTCGGGGCAGGACCCGAAGCAGTCAACGTGCGCTTCGACAACGAGGTTGCCTCGGCGCCAGTGGTATGTCACTTCTGTCCCGCCCTCGTCCTTTTCCGTCCGGAGGAGCCAAGCCTCGTCGCCGAGGCCGTCGATCTCCTCGTCCTTGCTGATCCGTCCACTGCTCTCGCCAAACCCGCGGGAGAAGGCGTTGAACGGAGCCATCAGCTCGTGCGCCTCGGCGGCGCTCGCGAGGACGTTGGCGACGAGGTTGGCCAGTTTGTTGTTATCCCGCCATTTCTTCCCTGCCTCTCTGAGCGGGACGATGTGCGCCGTCTGCCTCCTCAGTTCGGCAAGAAGAGGATTGGTGGACTCGTCTTCTGTCTGCGAGCCCGACGAGACCTGCTTCTCCGGATTCTGTGGCCAGGTCCAGCCAGGCATTACCGGCCGCACATTTGCGATCCGCGTGGCGTCAGCGGGCGTGAATACCTGCTCCTGCTCCTTGGCTCCACCGCAGCCGCCAACGACGATCGCCGCGACAACGGCGATTGCGCCGCGAGTCATGGCGACCGTCACGACTCGCGATCCTCGCACGGGTCGCAAGCGAGTGCTACTCCCCACATTGGGCCGAGAGACAGTCGACGTCTTCCACCGCGCTGGCGTCGAGGCCGGATTTCGCTCCAACGGTGCGCCGGGCTACCGACCACATGCCCCGGCTACTACGCCGCGCTCCTTCTCGATCCGGACGACAACAACATCGAGGCGCTCTACCGCGACGTCGGTAATTCGGGACACGTGTTGTAGAGGAACTGGTGCCCCCGAGAACTTCCTCCCGCGACTGGCCCCGGGGCGACTGCTGCGAG
>DATFQN010000080.1:0-45266 GCA_035264165.1 Gaiellaceae bacterium | reverse complement strand
CCGATCACGTCGGCGCCGAGCGCGACGGCGCGCTCGAGCTCGCGTATGTCGTGCGCCTCGACGAGCGCGTCGAGGCCGAGCTCCCGCGCCGTTTGCATCATCTCCACCATGCTCTGGTCGTCGAGATCGCGGAGCAACAAGAGTGCCGCGTCGGCGCCGGCAGTCCGCGCCTCCTCGAGCTGGGCTCGGGTGGAGAAGAAACCCTTGGCGAGGAGCGGCACGCCCGCCTTCGCGCGCGCGGCGCGGAGGTCGTCGAATGACCCACCGAAGCGCTCGTCGACGAGGATCGAGACCGCGGCCGCCCCGGAGCGCTCGAATCCAGCGGCCAGCTCCGCGGGATCGGCGTCCGGCCGGAGGTCACCGGCGGAGGGCGAGCGCCGCTTGACCTCGGCGATCGCGCTGAGGCCCGGCTCTCGGAGGGCCTCAGCGAAACGCAATCAGGGCCTCCAGTCGCTCTGCGGCTGTCCCCGAGTCGACTGCCTCGCGCGCGAGCTCGAGCCCCTCGCGCAGATCGGCGGCGTGGCCGCCGGCGGCGATGGCGCCGGCCGCGTTCAGCAGGATTGAGTTCTTGTGCGCACCGTCGCCGCCGGCGAAGACCTGCCGGATCGCGGCGGCGTTCTGCTCGGGCGAGCCGCCGCGCAGCTCTTCCGGCGCGCAACGGGGAATGCCGAGCTCCAGGGGATCGATCTCGCGCTCCCGCACGCCGCCGTCGACAACCTCGCAGACGAGGTTCGAGCCGGCCGGCGAGAGCTCGTCGATCCCGCCCGCGCCATGGACGACGAACGCGCGCCGCGCGCCGAGGGAGGCGAGGACCTCCGCGATTGTCTTGACGAGGTCCGGCGAGTAGACGCCGACGACCTGTGCGCGAGCTCCGGCCGGGTTCGTCAGCGGCCCGAGGACGTTGAAGACGGTCCGCGCTGCGAGCTCCCTGCGCACCGGCGCGGCGTGCTTCATCGCCGGATGGTGGGTCGGCGCGAAGAGGAAGCCGAAGCCGAGCGTGTCGATCGATTCCGCCACTCGCTCCGCCGGCAGGTCGAGCGTGAAGCCGAGCGCCTCGAGCACGTCGGCCGAGCCCGAGTTCGACGAGACGGCGCGGTTGCCGTGCTTCGCCACGCCGGCCCCCGCGGCCGCCGCCACGAGCGCCGCGGCGGTCGAGATGTTGAAGGTCCGTCCGCCGTCGCCGCCGGTTCCCGCCGTGTCGACGAGGTCTTCTCGCTGCGGCCGCACGGCGAGCACATGGGCGCGCATCGCCTCGGCGCAGCCGGCGATCTCGTCGGCGGTCTCGCCCTTGAGGCGCAGAGCCACGAGGAAGCCGCCGATCTGGGCGGGGGTCGCTTCGCCGCTCATGATCGTGTTCATCGCCTCGCGCGCCTCGTCGCGCGTGAGGTCGTGGCCGTCGAGCAGCCGTGCGAGAGTCTCTTGCATCACACGCCCTCGACCGCGGCGTCGCTTGCGATGCCGCGGTCAGGATGCCGGGCTCTGGTCGGCATCCGTCTGAAATGACCACTCGATGCGCTCGGCATCAGACGCCCTCGACCGCGGCGTCGCTTGCGATGCCGCGTTCAGGATGCCGGGCTGTGGTCGGCATCCGTCTGAAATGACCGGTCGATGCGCTCGGCATCACACGCCCTCGAGGAAGTTGCGGGCCAGGTCGGGGCCGATCGGCGTCAGGACCGATTCGGGGTGGAACTGGACGCCGTCCACGCGGAGCGCGCGGTGGCGGACGGCCATGACCTCGTCGTCGGCGCACGTGGCCGACACATCGAGGTCCTCGGGGATCGAGGTCGCGGCGAGCGAGTGGTAGCGACCGGCGATGAAGTCGTCGGGGAGGCCGCGGAAGAGCCCGAGCCCGTCGTGGCTGATCACGCTCGCCTTCCCGTGAACGATCGACTTCGCCCGCCCGACCTCGCCGCCGAAGACCTCGACGATCGCCTGGTGCCCGAGGCAGACCCCGAGCGTCGGGACGTTCGGCGCCAGCCGCCGGACGATCTCCATCGTTGCGCCGGCGTCGGCGGGGCGGCCCGGACCCGGGGAGATCACGAGGTGCGACGGCTCCAGCTTCTCCGCCTCGTCCGCGTCGATCGCATCGTTGCGGCGAACGTCGACCTCGGCGCCGAGCTCACCGAACAGGTGCGCGAGGTTGTACGTGAAGGAGTCGTAGTTGTCTACGAGCAGAATCATCCGCGCGGCTCGTCTCCCTCGCCGGCGTCGGCTCCCGCCGGGCGGAGCCCGGCTCCGCCGCCGCCTGACGCCGCTGACGGCGCGGTGCCTTCCGGGCCCGTGCTCCGACGCACTGCGCCCTCCGGCCCCGCACCGAGAGCGGCGCCCGAGGAAGCCGACCTTCCCTCCGCCAGCTCGATCGCGCGCTCCAGCGCCGCCAGCTTCCGCAGGCACTCGTCGTGCTCGCCGGTGGGCGAGGAATCGGCGACGATGCCCGCCCCGGCCTGCATGTGGGCGACGCCGTCGTGCAGCACGATCGTCCGGATCGCGATGCACGTGTCCAGCGGCCCGTCCGGCAGGAAATAGCCGACGGCGCCGGCGTAGGGCCCGCGCCGATGGCCCTCGAGCTCCGAGATGATCTGCATCGCGCGCACCTTCGGCGCGCCGCTCACGGTCCCCGCCGGGAAGCAGGCGCGCAGCAGGTCGAAGTGCGAGATGCCGTCGTTCAGCTCGCCGGTCACCTCGGAGACCAGGTGCGTGACGTGCGAGTAGCGCTCCGGCTCGAGCAGCCGCTGCACGTGGACCGTGCCGGGCCTGCAGACGCGGGAGAGGTCGTTGCGGCCGAGGTCGACGAGCATCACGTGCTCCGCGCGGTCCTTCTCGGAGGCGAGCAGCCGCTCGGCGTCGCCCTCGCCGGGATGTGTCGTCCCGGCGATCGGATTCAGGCTCGCGACGCCGTTCTCGGCCTTGACGAGCGTCTCGGGCGAGGAGCCGACGAGCGCCAGCTCGTCCAGCTCCAGCAGGAAGAGATACGGCGACGGGTTGACGCGGCGGAGCGAGCGGTAGAGGTCGAGCGCGCCCGCGCGCGTCGGGCGCTCCGCGCGCTGCGAGAGGACGATCTGGAACGCGTCGCCGGCGCGGATGTGCTTCTTCGCCTTCTCCACGCGCCGCTCGTACTCGAATCTGCCCGGGAACCGGCGCGTTCCACTGCCATTCCGCGCAGCCGCTGCCGCGGGCTCGTCGACGTTCGCCGCGAGCCGCGCACCGATCTCGTCTGGGTTCCCGCGCAGCACCTCCGCGAGCCCGAGCACGTGGTCGAACCGGATCAGCGTCTCCGCGACGACGAAGCGGCTCTCGGGGAGAGTCGGGCCGTCGTCCGGGAGCGAGACCGTCGGCTCGAGCGTCGCCGCGTGGTCGTACCCCAGGTAGCCGACGACAGGCTCCGCGCAGCGCTCGGCCTCCGCGAAGTCGACGAAGCGCGAGCCGAAGCCGACGAACGAGTGCCGCCCGAGCCTCCCGCGCTCGACCGACTCGAGCAGGAAGCTCGCCCGGCCGCCCTCGCGCAGCCTCAGGTACGCCCCGAGCGGCGTGATCAGGTCGGTTGAGATGACGGTTTGAACGTTCATTCGGACAAACAAAAAGACCCTCCGGCGGAAGGTCTTCGAGCGGTACGGATGTTGGCCTGTGTTAGCGCAGGCTCCCGCACCGCTCGTGGCGCCAAGCCCAGGCCCAGATGCGGTCGGGAGTCATTGCCCTCAGGGTACGCGCCGGGCCGAAATCGGTCAAGAGACCTCGCGCTTCGTCAGGTCGAGGATCGCCGTGTAGATCTGCTCGAGGCCCTCCTGCGAGAGCGGCCCGCGGTTGGCGCGCGAAAGATCGCGGAGCATCCACTCCTCGCGGTTCGGGTCGACGAAGTCGAAGCCGCGCGAGTCCTTGTAGCTCTTCAGCTTGGCGACGAGGCGCAGGCGGGCGTTGATGGCTTCGACCAATGCGCGGTCGTTGTCCGAGACCTGCTCGCGGAGCTGGCGAATGGTGGGGTCGGCGTTCGGGTCGATGAGCGCAACCTACACTTGCCGTTATGGCGACAAACAACGCCTCGCCCGAGCTCCTGATCGTGATGGCCAACGGCGCCACGCCCGACCAAACGGAGCACGTCGTCGCGCGGCTGGAGGAGGCCGGCGCGGACGCACGTGTGTCACGGGGGCGGGAGGCGACCACGATCGGGGCGATCGGCGAGCGAGACGTGCTCGCGAGTCTGCCCCTGGAGGGCTACCCCGGGGTCGACCGCGTCCTCCCGATCCTGAAGCCGTACAAGCTCGTGTCGCGGGAGCTGACGCCGGAAGCCACCGTGGTGGAGGTCGACGGGAGGCGCATCGGCGGCGACGCGTTCGGCCTCATTGCGGGGCCGTGCACGGTCGAGTACCGGGAGCAGACGTTGGAGACTGCGCGGGCCGTCGCCGATGCGGGTGCGACGATGCTCCGGGGCGGCGCGTTCAAGCCCCGCACCTCGCCGTACACCTTCCAGGGACTCGGCCTGGACGCGCTCGAGGTGCTGCGCGAGGCGCGGGAGGAGACCGGCTTGCCGATCGTCACCGAGCTGATGGATCCTCGGCACGTCGAGGAGGTCCTGGAGGTCGCCGACGTCGTCCAGATCGGCGCCCGGAACATGCAGAACTTCCTGCTCCTGGCGGAGGTCGGCCGGATCGACAAGCCGGTGCTCCTGAAGCGCGGGCCGTCGGCGTCGGTCGAGGAGCTGCTGATGGCCGCCGAGTACGTCGCGAAAGAGGGAAACGAGCGGATCATCCTGTGCGAGCGGGGGATCAAGACCTTCGAGCGCTCGCTCCGCTACACGCTCGACCTCGGCTCGGTCGCGGTGCTGAAGGAGGAGACGCACCTGCCGGTGATCGTCGACCCGTCGCATGCGGCCGGACGGCGGGCGCTCGTGCTGCCGATGGCACGCGCCGCCGTCGCTGTCGGAGCCGACGGAATCATCGTCGAGGCGCATCCGCGTCCCGAGGAGGCACTCTGCGACGGGCCGCAGCAGCTGCCGACGGCGGAGTTCGCGAAGTTCGCGCGGGAGGTCGGCCAGCTCGTCGCCCTGATGGGCAAGCAGATCGGGTAGTGCGCGTCGCAATCGTCGGTACCGGGCTGATCGGGGCGTCCGTCGGCCTCGCCGCGAAGCGGTGTGGGGCGACGGTCGTGGGCTTCGACGACGAGCGGGCGACGGCGGAGATCGCCGCCGAGCGCGGGGCGGTCGACGAGGTCGGCGACACCCTCCGCGGTGCGCTCGAAGGCGCTGAGTTGGCGGTCGTTGCAGTTCCCGTCAGCCAGTTGGCGAGCCAGGTCCGCGGCGTGTTGGAGGCAAGCGGCGACACGACGACCGTCACGGACGTCGGCTCGACGAAGACGGCGGTCTGCGCGGCGGCCGACGGGTCGCTGCGGTTCGTCGGCGGCCATCCCGTCTGCGGCTCCGAGGCGCGGGGCCCTGAGCACGCGAGCGCCGACCTCTTCGAGGGTGCGACCTGGTTCCTCTCGCCGCTGCCGCAGAGCGAGCCGGCGCGCTACCGGCGCGTGCACGGCTTCGTCGCCCAGCTCGGAGCGACGGCGGTCGCGATCGACCCTGTGGCCCACGACCGCCTCGTGGCCCTGACGAGCCACCTGCCGCATGTGCTCGCGAACGTGCTGGTGAACCAGGCCGGGGCGACGCGGATCGACGGGCACGAGCCGCTGTCGTCGGCGGGCGGGTCGCTTCGGGACATGACCCGGGTGGCCGGCGCCAACCCGAGGATCTGGGTCGACATCTTCCTGGAGAACGCGGGAGCGCTGCGTGCCGCGCTGGCCGAGCATCGCCGCGGGCTGGAGCAGGTCGAGTCGGCGCTCGAGTCGGGTGACGCAGGGTTCCTCGCGCGCTGGATCGGCGAGGCGGCGCGCAACCGGCGCGGGATGATCACCGAGGCGTACGGCGATCCGGGCGAGCTGCACCGGCTTCGGGTGCATGTGCCGGACCGCCCGGGCGTCCTCGCCGGGATCACGCAGGCGCTCGGCGCGGAGCGGATCAACATCGAGGACTTCGAGCTGCAGCACGTCTCGCCGGAGCGCGGCGGGACGCTGACCGTGCTCGTCTCCGGCGAAGGCGAGGCCGAGCGGGCAGCGGCGCTGCTCGAGGCGCAGGGCTACGGTGTGGTCGTCTCTCCGGCTGTAGACGAGTGAAGGTCGAGCCCGCGGCGTCCGTGCAGGGCGCGATCGCCGTGCCGGGAAACAAGGGCACTTCGCAGCGGGCTGTGCTCCTCGGCGCGCTGACGGACGGCGAGAGCGAAATCCGTGGCTTCGGGCGCTCCGCGGACACGGAGTCGGCGATCTCGGTCGTCCGTCAGCTCGGCGCGGAGGTCGACGGCGAGGGCGAGACCGTGCGCGTTCGAGGCGTGGGGCTCCACGGGGTGCGGGAGCCCGACGAGCCACTCGATTGCGGTAATGCCGGGACCGTGCTCCGCCTCGCCTCGGGGATCCTCGCCGGGCAGGAGGGGCGCTTCGTCCTCACGGGAGACGAGTCGCTGTCGCGCCGTCCGCACGAGCGCGTCGCCGAGCCGCTGCGGGAGATGGGCGCGCGGGTGGAAACGACTGAGGGCGGCGCGCCGGTTCTGATCGAGGGCGGGCGGCTGCAGCCGATCCGGTACGAGCTGCCCGTCGCGAGCGCGCAGGTGAAGTCGGCCGTGCTCTTCGCGGGGCTCTTCGCGGAGGGCGGTGCGACGACTGTCGTCGAGCGCGTGCCGACGCGCGATCACAGCGAGCGGCTGCTGCGGGAGCTGGGCGTGAAGGCGGCGCGGCGGGGGGCGGACGTGTCGGTGCAGCCGGTCGAGCGGATCGCGCCGTTCCGGCTCGACGTGGCGGGCGATTTCTCCTCGGCAGCGCCGTTCATCCTGGCGGCGACGCTCCTCCATGGGTCGGAGCTGCTCGTCGAGGGGGTCAACGTCAACCCGCTCCGGACCGGGTTTCTCGACGTGCTCGAGCGGATGGGGGCGCACGTCGCCGTCTTCAACCGGCGGACGGTCAGCGGCGAGCCGGTTGCGGATCTGGAGGTGCGGCCCGCGCAGCTTCAGGCGACGGCGGTGCGCGTGGGCGAGGTGCCGGGGCTGATCGACGAGCTGCCGCTGTTCGCGCTGGCGGCGGGGATGGCGCGTGGCGAGAGCGTCGTCCGGGGCGCGCGCGAGCTGCGCGCAAAGGAAACGGACCGGATCGAAACTGTGACAAATGCGCTCAGAGCCCTTGGCGTGCGCATCACGCCGGGCGATGATGGCTTCGGGGTGAGGGGTGTTCCCACCCGCCCTAAGGGTGGGGGCGTGGTTGACGCGCGAGGCGATCATCGGATTGCGATGCTCGGGGCGATCGCGGGTCTCGTCTCCCGCGAGGGCGCGCGGATCGAGGGGATCGAAAGCGTCGCTGTAAGCTTCCCCGGATTCTTCGACCTGCTCGACTCGGTAACCCAGCGATGATCGTTGCGATCGACGGGCCTGCCGGAGCCGGAAAGAGCACCGTCGCGCGCCGGCTCGCCGAGCGTCTCGGGTTCCGGTATCTGGACACAGGCGCCATGTACCGGGCCGTCACGTGGCTCGCGGTCGAGCGTTCCCTCGACCTCGAGGACGGGTCGGCCCTCGGCGAGCTCGCGGACGACAACCCCGTCGACCTCGACGAGGACGGCACGGTCGCGATCGCCGGACACGACGTCACCGAGGCGATCCGGCAAGCCGAGATCGACCGCCTCGTCCCGACCGTCGCGCGGCACCCGGAGGTGCGCGCCGTCATGCGGCGGCGGCAGCGGGAGTTGGCCGACCTCGGCAACGCCGTCATCGAGGGCCGCGACATCGGGACGGTCGTCGCGCCGCACGCCGACGTCAAGGTCTACCTCAACGCCGATCCCGACGTCCGCGCCCGCCGGCGCCAGCTCGAGCGGCCGGACATCGGCGGGGACGCGCTCGCCACGGACCTGAGGCTGCGCGACCAGAGCGATGCCGCCCGGATGCAGCCAGCGGACGACGCCGAGCGGATCGATACTACCGAGCTCGACGTCGAGGACGTGGTCGACCGCATCGAGCAGCTCGTCCGCGCCCGGGTGGCGTGAAGCGCATCGACGCGGTCTGGGCCGTCGGCCGCGTGACGTTCGGCGCCGCCGTCCGGGCGCTCGCGCCGCTTCGGATCTACGGCAGCGAACGCGTCCCGTCCAGCGGCGGCGTGGTGCTGGCGATGAACCACTTCTCCTGGCTGGACCCACCGACGTTCGGGGCCGCGTCGCCCCGGACTGTGCGGTTCATGGCCAAGATCGAGCTCCACCAAGTCAGTGCGATCGGGCCGCTGATCCGAGCCTTCGGCACGTTCTCCGTCCGCCGCGGCGAGTCCGACCGGGAGGCGGTGCGGCTGATGCGCCAATGCGTACAGGAGGGAGACGCGCTCGGGATCTTCGCCGAGGGCACGCGTCAGCGAACCGGCGTGCCGGGGGACGTGCAACCCGGCGCGGCCATGGTCGGTCTACAGGAGCGCGTGCCGATCGTCCCGGCGGCGATCCACGGGTCGCAGTTCTGGAAGCCGGGCAACTTCGAGCCGGTCTCCGTCGCCTGGGGCCGGCCGCTCTCGTTCGAGGGCCTGCCGGCGAACGGCAAGGGCTACCGGGAGGCGTCCGCGGAGATCCAGCGCGAGATCCACAGCCTCTGGCGCTTCCTCGTCGACGCGCACGCGCTCGGGCGCCCGCGGCACGCCACTCCGCCGGCGTGAGCACGGCTGAACTGGCGGGCACCGCCGCGATCGTCGGGTTCCCCAACGTCGGCAAGTCGACGCTCGTCAACCGGCTGACGGAGAGTCGCGACGCGGTCGTGCACCAGACGCCGGGTGTCACGCGCGACCGGAAGGAGCTCGTCTGCGAGTGGCGCGGCCGTCGGTTCCTGCTCGTCGACACCGGCGGCGTCGACCTCGCCGACGACTCCCCGATCACGCGCCAGGTCGCCGAACAGGCGCGCGCGGCGATCGAAGAGGCCGACCTCGTCCTTTTTGTCGTGGACGCGAAGACGGGGGTAACCCCCGGCGACGAGGAGATCGCCGACCTGCTCCGCCGCTCCGGCCGCCCCGTGCTCGTGATCGCGAACAAGATCGACGACCCGACGCGGACCGACGAGATCCACGAGTTCCACCGGCTCGGCCTGGGGGAGCCGGTTCCGATCTCCGCGCTGCACGGCCACGGCACGGGCGATCTCCTCGACGCGATCCTCGAGCGGCTCCCAGGCCGGGCCGCGCGCCCCGACGTGACCGAGGACACGATCCGCGTCGCGATTCTCGGCAGGCCCAACGTCGGCAAGTCGAGCCTGGTCAACGCGCTCGTGGGCCAGGAGCGCGTGATCGTGTCGGAGACGCCGGGCACGACGCGAGACGCGATCGACACCGTTATCCAGCGCGGCGACCGGACGTTCGTGTTCGTCGACACCGCCGGGCTCAGGCGCAAGCGCCGCCAGCGGCAGGGGATCGAGTACTACTCCGAGCTCCGCGCGCTGCAGGCCGCAGAGCGCGCCGACGTGGCACTCGTCCTCGTCGATGCGAGCGAAGGGCTCGTCGACCAGGACCTCGCCGTGGCCGACGTCGCGCGGAAGGCGCAGGACTCCACGCTCGTCGTCGCCGCCAAGTGGGACATCGGCGCGGTGGGGATCGAGGATCTGCGGCCGCGGCTCCAGGATCGCTTGAAGCAGCGCCCGCCGCTCGTCGCCGTCTCGGCGAAGACCGGCCGAGGCATCGGGCGAATGCTCGACCGGATCGAGGAGCTCTACGACAAGCACACGTCGCGCGTCACCACCGGGGAGCTGAACCGCTTCCTGCGGGAGCTGCGTGAGACGCGCCAGCCGCCGTCGCGGAACGGCAAACGGCTCAACCTGCTCTACGGCACGCAGACGCAGGTGCGGCCGCCCCGGTTCCGCTTCTTCGTCAACGACCCGGGCCTCGTCACGCGGGACTACGGCTACTGGGTCGAGAACAAGCTGCGCGAGCGCTTCGAGCTGGAGGGGGTCCCGGTTTCGATCGACTTCGTCCGCCGCTCATGACGCGTCGATGAGGGCCGCGGTCGTCGGAGCGGGTGCGTGGGGCACCGTCTTCACCCGCCTGCTCCAGGATCGCGGCCACGAGGTCGTCCTGCTCGACCGCGACCGCCGGGACGGGGACTTCGAGGGCGCGGACCTCGTCGTGATTGCCGTCCCGAGTCGCTCGTTCGGCGACGTCGTGGACTCGCTCCCGGGCGGGGCGCCCGTCTTGAGCCTCACGAAGGGGCTCGACCCCGACACCGGCGGGAGGCTCTCCTCGCGCGTGCGGGGCCGGCCGTTCGCCGTCCTCTCCGGGCCGAACATCGCCACAGAGATCGCTGCCGGGCTGCCCGCGGCCGCAGTGATCGCCAGCGAGGACGAGGTGCTGGCGATCGAGCTCCAGCACGCCGTCAACTCGCCGACCTTCCGGGTCTACGTGAACAACGACCCGGCGGGGGTGGAGCTCGCAGCGGCTGCGAAGAACGTGATCGCGCTCGCCGCCGGTGCCATGGACGGCCTCCAGCTGGGCAACAACGCGAAGGCGGCGCTGATCGCGCTGGGGCTCGCGGACATGCGCCGGCTGGGCGTGGCGACCGGCGCGCGAGCCGAGACGTTCGCCGGCCTCGCCGGCACGGGCGACGTGCTCGTCACCTGCTGGAGCCGGCACAGTCGCAACCGCCGCGCAGGCGCGCTGATGGCGCGAGGCGCGACGCCGCAGGACGCACGGCGCAAGCTCGGCACCGTGGAAGGCCTGACGACGGCCCCGATCCTGCGCGAGCTCTCGCACAGCCTCGGGATCGAGCTCCCGATCACGAACGGCATTGCCGACGCCCTCGAAGGTCGTTCGATCGAAGATGTGATCGCGGAGTTCATGAGCCGTCCCCCGACGGGCGAATGATTCGGTTACCGTTCCGGCCGATGTCGCGCGAGTTCCTCTTCACGTCTGAATCCGTCACCGAGGGCCACCCGGACAAGATCGCCGACCAGGTCTCGGACACCGTGCTCGACGCAGTGCTCCGCGACGATCCGAGCGGGCGCGTCGCGTGCGAGACGCTGATCACGACGGGACTCGTGGTCGTTGCAGGCGAGATCTCGACGGAGACCTACGTGGACATCCCGCGCGTCGTCCGCGAGCGGATCGCCGAGATCGGCTACACGCACTCCGAATGGGGGTTCGACGCACACACGTGCGCCGTCGTCGTGGCGATCGACGAGCAGTCGCCGGACATCGCGCTCGGCGTCGACCAGTCCTACGAGCTGCAGCACGATCCCGGCGACGACGACCCGCTCGATCAGATCGGCGCCGGCGACCAGGGGATGATGTTCGGCTACGCGACGAAGGAGACGCCCGAGCTGATGCCCCTCCCGATCATGCTCGCGCACAAGATCGCGCGGCGACTCGCGGGAGTCCGGAAGTCGGAGCAGCTGAAGTACCTGCGGCCGGACGGCAAGGCGCAGGTGACGATCCGTTACGAGGTCGACGAGCGCGACCGCCAGGTGCCGGTCGAGATCTCGCGCCTCCTCGTCTCCACGCAGCACGCCGAGAACGTCGACGCGAACACGATCAAGGAGGACGTGATCGAGCACGTCCTCAGGCCGATTCTCGACCCGCGGCTGTACGACGAGCGGCGCCTGTACGACGACCGCGACTTCGTCTACGTCAACCCCACCGGCAAGTTCGTGCTCGGGGGGCCGATGGGCGACACCGGTCTGACGGGCCGCAAGATCATCGTCGACACCTACGGCGGCGCGGCGCGGCACGGCGGCGGCGCGTTCTCCGGCAAGGACCCGACGAAGGTCGACCGGTCGGCGGCCTACGCGGCGCGCTACGTCGCGAAGAACATCGTCGCCGCGGATCTGGCCGAGCGCTGCGAGGTGAATGTCGCGTACGCGATCGGCGTCGCGCGCCCGGTCTCGATCGCAGTGCGGACGTTCGGGACCGAGCAGATCCCCGTGCCCAAGATCGAGGACCTCGTCCGCGAGCACTTCGACCTTCGCCCTGCGGCGATCCAGCGCGACCTCGAGCTTCATCGCCCGATCTACGCGAAGACCGCCGCGTACGGCCATTTCGGCCGCGACGACCACGACTTCACGTGGGAGCGCACAGATAAGGCCGACGCGCTGCGTGCGGCCGCCGGAACCGGCGCCGCGGAGAAGGCTCCGGCCTAGGGAGGGTTCCGGCCACGCGCTCCGAAACGAGCGCGCATGAGCAAGCAGGCCGCACTCCTCGCGCTGGCGCGCAACCGCGGCGAGCTCGACGCCGCGATGCTCGCGAAGCTGCTGGCTGTTACGAAGGCCTGACGAAGAGCCCCGCGGCGGCCTTCTCGCCGAGTGTCTCCTCGCGGCGGCCGATCTTGACGCGGAAGCTTCCCGCTGTCGGGTCCGAGGACTTCACCTGCAGCGACCGCCCGGGCTCGAGTCCCTGGTCGTAGAACCAGTGGAGGAGCTCGCCGTCGTGCTCGGCCAGGCGGACGATCTCGGCTTTCGCGCCTTCGTCGAGCTCGGCTAGCGCAACCAGCTCCGCGTTCTCGGCCTGTTCGAAGTCGGGGTCGACGGGCCAGCCGTGCGGGCAGCGCTCGGGATTGCCGAGCCGCTCGGCCACTCGCTCGATCATCTCGTCGCTGAACGTGTCGCCGAGCTCGTCGGCGTGGACGTGGGCCTCCGCCGCCGTGTAGCCCATGAAGTCCGTGAGCATCCGCTCGATGATCCGGTGCTTCCGCACCACCCGCTCGGCCCGCGCGCGGCCTTTCGGCGTCAGAAGCGCCTCCTTGTGCTCGCCGCGCCGGACGAGCCCCTCTCGCTCGAGCCGCTTGAGCATCTCGCCCGCGGAGGCGCGGGAGACGCCCAGCATCTCGGCGACGCGCGCAGCCAGCGTCGGTGTACGGCCTCCGGGTGGCGCGTACTCGCCGATCGGGAACGCGAGGAAGTAGATCGTCTCGAGGTACTCGTCGACCGAGTGTCGGTGCGCCATGCAGCCTCCGTTATAGTCGCCCGCGCACTGTGTAAGGTGCGCCTTACAACCCGACGAAAGGACGCCGCGACTTCATGAGCTCGACCCAGATCCTCGTCCTCGGCGCGATCGCCGGCTTCACCATCTTCCTCGGTCTGCCCCTGGGGCGAGTGCAGACCGCCAGCGCCCGACTTCGCGCGGCGCTCAGCGCGCTCGCCGCGGGGATCCTGATCTTCCTGCTCTGGGACGTGCTCGTGCACGGCGTGCATCCGGTGGAGGAGTCGCTCGAGGAGGCGGTCAGCGAGGGTGGTTCGTGGGCGGAGTTCACCGGCCTCAGCTTCCTCCTTGCAGCCGGGCTGATCTTCGGGCTGATGAGCCTCGTCTACTACGACCGCTGGATGAAGAGGCGGCCGTCTGAGCCGATGGTCGGCCCCGGCGCGGCTGCCGTCGCCGAGTACGAAGCCCGCTCGTGGTTCATGCGGCTGGGTCCGGGCCACCGGCTGGCGCTGCTGATCGCGACCGGCATCGGCCTCCACAACTTCGGCGAGGGACTCGCCATCGGCCAGGCGGGGGCGGCCGGCGAGCTCAGCCTCGCGCTGGCGCTGATCATCGGCTTCGGCCTCCACAACGCCACCGAGGGCTTCGGCATCGTCGGGCCGATCTCGGGTGACGGCGTGCGCCCGAGCTGGTCGTTCCTCGCGCTGCTCGGGCTGATCGGCGGCGGGCCGACGTTCCTCGGGACGATCGTGGGGCAGGCCTGGGTGAGCGAGGCGATGACGGTGGCGTTCATGGCGGTCGCCGCAGGCTCGATCCTCTACGTCGTGCAGGTGCTCTTCAGCGTCAACCAGCGGTTCGGGTTCCCGGTGCTCGTCGCCTGGATGCTCCTGCTCGGGTTGGCCCTCGGTTTCGGCACGGACTTCGTGCTCGAGGCCGCCGAAGCCCTCGGGTAGCACATCTACGCTGGCGGGGTGACGCCCCGCTACGCATCCGTCTACCCGCTCGTCTCCTCGCGGTCGGTCGCGCGGCCCTTCACCTACGAGGTGCCGCCTGACGTGGGGAAGGGGTCGGTCGTCTCGCTCCGCTTCAGCGGGGCGACCCGGCGCGGGGTCGTCGTGGGTCTCGAGGAGGCGGCTCCCGTCGGGATCAAGACGGCCCCGGTTGGCGACGTCGTCGACGCGCTGCCCGAGCCGCTCGTCGACCTGGCGCTCTGGCTCGCGGACTACTACGGCTCGACCCCGGCGCGGGCGCTCGAGCTGATCGCGCCGTTGAAGCGAAAGCCGCGCGGCGAGCGGGAGTCGCCGGCGGCCCGGGACGCACTGGCGGGAGAGGCCGAGCCCGCGGAGCTCTCGGCGTCGCAACGGACAGCGCGTGACCGGATCATCGGCTCGATGGACGAGGAAGGCGGCGCGTTCCTCCTCCACGGCGCCACGGGGAGCGGCAAGACGGAGGTCTACATCCAGGCCTGCAGCACCGCGCTCGAGCGCGGGCAGACGGCGATCGTGCTCGTCCCGGAGATCGCCCTCGCGCCGCAGACCGTCGGCCGCCTCCGCGCGCGCTTCGGCGACCGCGTCGCGGTACTGCACTCGGCGCTCAGCGACGCCGAGCGCCGCGACGAGCGCGAACGGATCGCGACGGGCGCGGCGCCGGTCGTCGTCGGCGCCCGCTCCGCCGTCTTCGCGCCGCTCGAGCGCGTCGGCGTGATCTGCGTCGACGAGGAGCACGACCAGGCCTACAAGCAGGAGTCGGACCCGCGCTACGACGCCCGGACGGTGGCGGCGAAACGGGCCGCGCTCGAGGGCGCCGTCGCGATCTTCGGCTCGGCGACGCCCCGCCCGGAGAGCTGGGAGCGGCTCGAGCGGCTCGAGCTGGGCGGGCGGCTTGCCGGCCCGCTCCCGCCCGTGCGCGTGGTCGACCTTCGGCGCGAACGCGGCTACCCGCTCTCGGCGCCGCTGCTCGCCGAGCTGGGGGCGATCGCGGAGAACGGGGGCAAGGCAATCCTGCTCCTGAACCGGCGCGGCGTCGCGCCCGCGATCCACTGCCGCGAGTGCGGCACGACCCGCCGCTGCCCGAACTGCGACGTCGCGCTCGTCCTCCACGGCGACGAGCAGCTCCACTGCCACCACTGCTCGTGGACGGAGGCGCCGACGCGCAGTTGCCCGGAGTGCGGCTCCGGGGAGCTGGCGCGCATCGGCGCCGGGACGCAGAAGCTGGAGCGCGAGCTCGAGGCACTCGTCCCCGAGCTCGAGCGGATTCGCCTCGACACGGACGCCGTCCGGCGGCCGGGCGAGCTCGCGGCAGCGCTGCGCCGGTTCGCCCAGGCCGACCGCGCGGTGCTCGTCGGCACGCAGATGGTCGCCAAGGGCCATCACTTCGGCGGCGTCACTCTCGCAGCGGTCGTCGATGCCGACACCGGCCTCGGCATGCCGGACTTCCGCGCGGAGGAGCGGACCTTCCAGCTGTTGACCCAGCTCGCGGGGAGGAGCGGCCGCGACGCTCCGGGGAAGGTTCTCGTCCAGACCTTCCAGCCCGACGCGCGGGCGATCGTGCACGCCGCGCGTCACGACGTGCCGCGCTTCCTCGCCGAGGAGCTCGAGCGGCGCCGGGAGCTCGGCTATCCGCCCTTTCGGCACCTCGTACGCGTCGTTGCGGCAGGCGACGAGGCGCGAGGGCCGCTACGGCTGCTCGAAGAGGTCGCCGCCGGCCTCAGCGGCGGTGTCCTCGGCCCGGCGCCGCTGCTGCGGCTGCGGGGCCGGCATCGAGCCCAGCTCCTCGCGAAGACGGAGAGGCCGCGCGAGGTCGCCGCCCGCGTCGCGCACCTACTCGCCGCCGCAGCGCCGGCGATGCGCCGCCAGAACGTGACGGCGGTCGTCGATGTCGACCCCCAGGGTCTCTGATACACAGTCGCCGATGGAAGAGGCGGGACAGGTCCGGAAAGAAGAGCTCGACCCCGAGCGCGAAGCGCTGCGGCAGGCGGCGCTGGCGCAGATTCGGCAGTATCCCGACCCCGTGCTCCGGATGCGGGCGCGCGAGGTCGAGGACTTCGACCAGGATCTCGTGCGGCTCGTCGAACGCATGACGCGCCTCATGGAAGACGCGAATGGCGCCGGGCTTGCCGCGAACCAGGTGGGCGTGGTACGCCGGGTCTTCGTCTTCCACCCGGATGCCGACACCGACCCGGTTGCGATCGTGAACCCGGAGATCGTCGAGCGTGGGGACGAGGCAGTCACCGAAGACGAAGGCTGCCTCTCGCTCCGGGGCGTCCAGGTCCCGGTCGAGCGGGCGGTGACGGTGCGGATCGAGGGGCGGGATCCGCAGAGGAACCAGGTGACGTATGAGCTGGCCGATCTCGGTGCGCGCGTGGTGCAGCACGAGCTCGACCACCTCGACGGCGTCCTGATCCTGGAGCGGACGACCGACGAGGCCCGCAAGGAGGCGCTCTCGATCCTTCGGCCGCGCGCCATGCTCACCCCGTAGGGGTCAGGTCTTGCACTGCAAGTTTTCGCTCTGTGACGCGCTGCGGCGGTGGCAGTGCAAGACCTGACCCCATGAAGCTCGCCGTCGCGGCGACCGGATCATTCGGCGCAGACGTGCTGACGCGGCTCGCGGCCGACCACGACGTCGACTACGTGCTCACACGACCCGACCGGCCGAAGGGCCGCGGCCGCCAGCCGGCTCCGCCCGCGGCGAAGGAAGTCGCGGAGCGGCTGGCCCTCGAAGTGCGCCAGCCCCAACGACTGGCCGGCGTGGAGCTCGAAGTCGACACCGTCGTGCTGGTGGACTACGGCGCACTGATCCCGTCGGAGCTGCTCGAGCAGGCGCTGTGGCTGAACGTCCACCCGTCGCTCTTGCCGCGCTGGCGCGGCGCGGCTCCGGTCGAGCGCGCGATCATGGCCGGCGACGACGAGACCGGCGTCTCCATCATCCAGCTCGTCGAGGAGCTCGATGCGGGTCCCGTGGGTGCCGCGCAAGGCTTCCGGATCGGCCCCCATGACGACGCCGGCGCCGTGTACGACCGCGCCGCCGAGGTCGCGCCCGGCCTGATCGACCAAACGCTGAGCGGAGCGGAGTTTCGCCCGCAGGAGGGCGAGCCGACCTACGCCGAGAAGATCGGGCCGGCCGACCGCGAGCTCGACTGGTCCCGCCCCGCGCAGGAGCTGCACAACCTGATCCGTGCGCTCGCCCCGCATATCGGGGCGCGCGCCGAGCTCTACGGCCGGCCCGTGATCGTCTGGCGGTCGAGCATCGAGGACGGCGAGCTGAAGATCCTCGAGCTACAGCCCGAGGGGCGGCGGCGAATGACGCTGGACGAGTTCGAGCGTGGCCTCCGCTAGCAGGCGCGTCGCGCACAGGGTGCTCGTACGCGTCTTCGAGGAGGGCGCGTACGCCGACCGCGCCTTCAGCGGCGACGCGGCGGAGCTGGACGGGCGTGACCGGGCGCTGGCGCAGCGGCTCGCGTACGGCGCGACGCAGCGGGTGAGGACGCTCGACCACGCCCTCGAGGAGATCGGGGGCCGGCACGTGGCCGAGCTCGACGTCCCCGTTCGCGCGGCGCTGCGACTAGGCGCCTACGAGCTCGCGTTCATGGACGGGATCCCGGCGCGGGCCACGGTCAACGAGGCCGTCGAGCTGGTTCGAGCGAGCGGCGCCCGTCGTGCGACCGGGCTCGTCAACGCGATCCTTCGGCGCGCGACGGACGAGATCAGGCCGCTCCTCGAGGCGCTGCCCGAAGCGACGTCGCAGGAGGCGGCGCTGAAGCACTCGTATCCGGACTGGGTCGCGGAAACGTGGTGGCGCGAGTGGGGCGCGCACGACGCGCTGGGGCTGATGCGCGCGCAGAACGAGCCGGCGGAGGTCGTGGTTCGCCCCGCGGGAACGGGCACTTGGCCGCAAAGCCGCGGCTCGCAGCTGGCGGGCTTGGCGGTCGGCGTGCAGGAAGGCGAGCGGGTGCTCGACCTCTGCGCCGCGCCCGGGGGCAAGACGACCCAGCTGGTCGAGCGGGCCGCGGAGGTCGTCGCCGTCGAGCTTCACCCCGGCCGGGCGCGGGAGCTCGAGCGGAACGTCCGGCGGCTCGGCTTCGACAACGTGACCGTCGTCCAGGCCGACGCCCGCGAGCTCCCGGCCGAATTTGCCGGCTTCGACCGCGTCCTGGTCGACGCGCCCTGCTCGGGCCTGGGCGTGCTCGCCTCACGGCCGGATCTTCGCTGGCGCGCGCAGCCGCTGCCTGAGCTTCAGCTGGAGCTCCTGCGGGTCGCCGCGGAACGGGTCAAGCCCGGCGGCACGATCACCTACTCGGTCTGCACGATCGCGGCCGCGGAGAACGAGGACGTGATCGACGCGAGCGGGCTCCCCGTCGAGCCGCTCGACGGCGAGTTCCGCCATCCGCGCCGGCCGGAGTTCCAGCTGACCCTGCCGCACAGAGACGGCACGTCCGGTTTCTTCATCGCCAGAATCCGTCCCTGATGTGGGACGAATGGATCCGGGGGCCACAGGTCGAGCCGTCGCTCTATGCGGCCGACTTCTCTCGCCTCGGCGAGCAGATCGAGATCCTGCTGGCCGCAGGAGCAAGGATCTTCCACTTCGACGTGGGTGACGCGCACTTCGTCCCACCGGTGACGATCGGCCCGATCGTGCTCCGGTGGATCTCGCCGATCGTCCATCGCGCCGGCGGCCGGCTCGACTGCCACCTGATGGTGGACGAGCCCGCCAAGCACTTCGAGCCGGTCGCGGAAGCGGGCGGCGACAGCGTCACGTTCCACTTCGAGGTCGCAGACGACGTGGAAAGCCTGACGGCGCAGGCGCGGGAGCTCGGGCTCGCGGTCGGCCTCGCCTTCAACCCCGAGAGCGAGCCGGAGGACGTCGCCGGTGTCGCAGGCCCTGTCGACCTCGTCCTGTGCATGAGCATCCATCCGGGCTACTCGGGGCAGGCGTTCATGCCGGAGGCGATCGGGCGCGTCGAGCGCCTACGCGACACGCTTCCGCCGGGCAAGCACATCCAGGTCGACGGCGGAGTGGGGGCCGACAACATCCCGCGGCTGCGCGCCGCCGGCGCCGATCTCCTCGTCGCGGGCACGAGCATCTTCGGCGCGGACGACATCGCCGATGCCTATCGCACCCTCGAAGCGCTGACGTGACCATCGCGCGGGCGGTCGAGCTCGCCGAGCGCGGCCGGGGCACAACGCATCCGAACCCGGTCGTGGGCGCCGTGGTCGTCAGCGAAGGCGAGGTCGTCGGCGAGGGCTGGCACGAGCGGAAGGGCGGACCCCACGCCGAGGTCGTCGCTCTGGAGGCTGCCGGCGAGCGGGCGCGCGACTCCACGCTCTACGTGACGATGGAGCCCTGCACGCACCACGGCGACACGCCGCCCTGCACGACCGCAGTGCTCGAGGCGGGCGTGGCGAGGGTCGTCGCCGGGTCGATCGATCCGAACCCGAAGGCCGGCGGCGGGCTCGAGCTCCTCCGTGCCGAAGGCGTCGACGTCGAGCTCGTGGAGAGCTTCGCCGCACGCGCCCAGAACGAGGGCTGGCGGACGTGGGTATCCAAGTGCCGTCCATTCGTCACCTACAAGGCGGCAATGACCCTTGACGGCCACGTGACCATCCCGGGCGAACGCTGGATCTCGGGCGAAGAGAGCCGTCGCTTCGTCCACGAGCTCCGCGCCGCGTCGGATGCCGTCGCCGTCGGGATGGGAACCGTCCGCGCCGACGACCCGCGGCTCGACGCCCGTGACGTCGGAGCAACGCGGCAACCTCGCCGGCTCGCCTTCGGCCGCGGCCCGTTGCCCGAGGACTCCGAGCTGGAGCTCCGGAGCGGCCCGCTCGCGGACGAGCTCGCCGCACTCGCCGAGGAGAGGGTGCAGTCGCTGCTCCTGGAGGGCGGTCCGACACTCGCCTCGGCCTTCCTCCGCGAGGGTGTGATCGACAAGCTGCTCGTGTTCGTCGCGCCGGCACTCTCCGGTGGGGGCCCGCATCTGCTCGAAGAAGCGATCCCGCAGCTCCGTCTCACGCGGTTCGAGGCAAAACAGGTCGGTGAGGATGTCCTGCTGAGCGGATACATCCACGAGCCGTGATCCAGCCGATCGTGATTAGCCTCTAACCATGTTCACCGGGATCGTGCGCGAGCGAGCGCGCGTGGCTTCGTTCGAGAACGGCCGGCTGGTGGTCGAGTCCAACCTCGCGCCCGCCGTCGGCGACTCGATCTCCGTCGACGGCACGTGCCTCACCGTCGTCGACGCCTCGAACGGCACCTTGTCCTTCGACGTCATGGCCGAGACGACGGAGCGCGCAAAGGCGTACCGCGCCGAGGTGAACCTCGAACCGGCGCTCGCCGCCGGAGAGCCGCTCGGCGGCCACTTCGTCCAGGGCCACGTCGACGGCGTCGGCCGCGTTCGAAACCTCGAGGGCGAGCGGCTGACGATCGAGGCGCCGCCGGAGGTGCTGCGCTACTGCGTCGAGAAAGGCTCGATCGCGGTAGACGGCGTCGCGCTCACGCTGACCGCGATCACCGAGGAGACGTTCGAAGTCGCCCTCATCCCGCACACGCTCGAGGTGACGACGCTGGGCGTGCGAGAGCCGGGCGACGAGGTCAATCTCGAGGTCGACGTGCTCGCCAAGTACGTGGAGAAGCTCATCCGCCCGGATACGATCTAGCGCCAATGGCGATCGACACGGATACCGCCTTCGCCACCGTCGAGGAGGCGATCGCCGACATCCGCGACGGCAAGTTCGTCGTCGTGGTCGACGCCGCCGACCGCGAGAACGAGGGCGATCTCACGATCGCCGCGCAGTTCGCGACGCCGGAGGCGATCAACTTCATGGCGACTCATGCCCGGGGCCTGATCTGCCTCTGCCTGACGCCGGAGCGCTGCGACGAGCTCGCCCTCAGGCCGATGGCGGAGAACAACGAGGCGCCGCTCCAGACCGCGTTCACGGTCTCGATCGAGGCTCGTGAAGGAGTGACCACGGGAATCTCTGCCGCCGACCGCTCCCGCACAATCCAGACGGCGATCGACCAGCACCGAGGGGCGGCGGACCTCGTCCATCCGGGCCACGTCTTCCCGCTCCGCGCCCGCCCCGGCGGCGTCCTCGAACGGACGGGGCAGACGGAAGCCGCCGTCGACCTCGCGCGGCTCGCAGGGCTCATCCCGGCGGGCGTGGTCTGCGAGGTGATGAACGAGGACGGCACGATGGCGCGAGTCCCGAACCTGGTCGAGTTCTGCCGGCGCCACGACGTGAAGATGATCACGGTCGCGGGCCTGATCGAGTACCGCCGCCGCACTGAGAAGCTCGTCGAGCGCACGGTCTCGGTCCGCCTCCCGACGGCCTACGGCGACTTCACCGCGATCGCGTTCCGCGAGAAGCTGACCGGGAAGCACCACGTCGCGCTCGTGAAGGGCGAGGTCGAGGGCGCGGAGGACGTGCTCGTCCGCGTCCACTCGGAGTGCCTCACCGGCGACGTCTTCCACTCCCTGCGCTGCGACTGCGGCGAGCAGCTCGAGCAGGCGCTTGCCCAGATCGGCGAAGAGGCGCGCGGCGTCCTGCTCTACATGGCGCAGGAGGGGCGCGGGATCGGCCTGCTCAACAAGCTGAAGGCGTACGAGCTGCAGGAGAACGGCTTGGACACCGTCGAGGCGAACATCGAGCTCGGTTTTCCCGCCGACGCGCGCGACTGGGGGATCGGGAACCAGATCCTCGCCGACCTCGGGCTGACGACGATCCGGATCCTGACGAACAATCCGAAGAAGATCACCGGGCTCGAAGGGTTCGGGCTGACCGTGGTCGAACAGGTGCCCATCGAGACGCCGCCGACCGCCGAGAACCGCCGCTACCTCGAGACCAAGCGCGACAAGCTCGGCCACCGCCTGCACCACCAGGATCTGCGCTTCCGGCCGGAGGGCTCGTGACGGAGTTGCCCGCGATCGAGCCGGCAGAAGACGAGGGCCGGCCGGAGGAGCACGCACCGGGGCGGTTCGAGGTCCCGTCGGGCTACAAGGTCCTGACCGGCACGCCCGGCGGACGCCATGCCGTCGCGGTCGTCGTCGCGAAGTTCAACGGCGAGATCACGAGCCGCCTGCTCGAACGGGCGCTCGAGGAGCTAGAGGAGGCGGGCGTCGAGCGCGAGGCGGTCACGATCGTTCCGGTGCCGGGCGCATTCGAGCTCCCACTGGCCGCAATCGCCCTGGCGAAGAGCCGCAAGTACGCCTGCATCGTCGCCCTCGGCTGCGTGATCCGCGGGGAGACGCCGCACTTCGACTTCGTCGCTTCCGAAGCGGCCAGCGGTCTTCAGCTCGCGGCGATCGAGACGGGTGTTCCGGTGTCGTTGGGCGTGCTGACGACCGAGTCCGTCGAGCAGGCCGAAGCCCGCATCGACCGTGCCGCCGATGCGGTGCAGAGCGCCCTCGAGATGGCGGGCCTCTTCTCGCAGCTGCGGTCGGCCGCCAAATAGCTCTCCGCTAGACTGCGCCGCCGAAATGTCGAGAGTTTGTGCCGTTTGCGGGAAGAAGCCGAGCTTCGGTCACAGCCGGAGCCACTCGATGGTCGCCACGAAGCGACGCTTCGACCCGAACCTCCAGCGCGTGCGGGTGATCCTCAAAGGCGCTCCGACGCGTGCCTACGTCTGCACCCGCTGTCTGAAAGCCGGCAAGGTCCAGAAGGCCCTCTAGTCCGAGTCGCCCTCGTCGAGGACAACAAGGTCTTCCGCGAGGCGCTCGAGCTCCTGCTCGGCCTCCGCTCCGACATCGACGTCGTCGCGTCCGTCGAGAACGGCGAGCAGGTCGTCGAGCTCTGCCGGCGACACGAGCCGGATGTGGTCCTCATGGACTACCGCTTGCCCGGCCTGGACGGAGTGCAGGCGACGATCGCGCTACTGAAAGCATGCCCGGAAGTGGCCGTCGTCTGCCTGACGGCCTCCGCGAACGTCCGCGAGATGAAGGCGCTCCAGGAGGCCGGTGCCGTCGCCTGCCTGACGAAGGACCAGGAGCTGGACGAGATCGTTGCCGCCATCCGCGACGCCGCAGCGCGTTAAGGTCCCACCCGTGAGCCCGACCGAAGGCGTCCTCTCCGAGGCCTGGAACCTCTACAAGGCCCACTGGCAGCACTTCGTGACCATCGCCCTCGTGGTCTTTGCGACGGTTGCCGTGATCAGCCTCCTGCTGGCTCTGGTCCTCGAAGGCTGGGCCGCTGCGATCCTGATCGCCCTCGTCTCGCTCGTCGCGACGTTCTGGCTCCAGGGCGCACTGGTGAAGGCGGTCGATGACGTGCGGGACGGCCGGGCCGATCTGTCGTTCGCGGAGACCTTCGGGAGCGTGCGGCCGCACCTGGTGGCGATCATCGTGGCGGGCGTCGTCGCAGCGATCGCGATCACGATCGGATTCCTTCTGCTCATCGCCCCGGGCCTGCTCCTGCTGACCTGGTGGATCCTGATCGTTCCCGTGATCGTGATCGAAGGACGAGGCGCGGGCGAGTCGTTCGGCCGTAGCCGCGAGCTCGTTTCGGGCTACGGCTGGCGCGTCCTCGGCGTGATCCTGCTGACGATCCTGATCCTGTTCGGCTTCAGGATCGTCCTCGAGCTCGTGCTCTTCCCGCTCTCGAATGCCGTCCAGAGCTTCGTCACCGAGCTGGTCGTGGGCACCGTCGCGACGCCGTTTGCGGTCATCGCGTGGACGCTGCTCTACTTCCGCCTCCGCCGCGCCAAGGAGGCGCCGGCGCCGGCGGCCCCGGAACCTGCGGTCTAGCGTCGGTTCCCTCATCCGCAAGACCCACGGTCCACGTAGAACTCGGGAGTCTCTCAACGCGGCAAAAAGGAGTTGAACCGCAATGCGACGATTACTGCCTCTGCTCGTGGTGCTGGCCCTGGCCGTGCCGCCGACGGCGTTCGCCGTCCTCTCGGCCACGAAGCTGACCGGCACGACCGGCCCAGGCTTCACGATTACGGTCAAAAAGGCCGGCAAGAAAGTGAAGACGCTGACCGCCGGTACGTACACGCTGACCGTCAGCGACAAGTCGAGCAGCCACGACTTCGTCCTCACGGGCCCTGGGATCAAGAAGAAGCAGGTCACCACCCTCGCTTTCACGGGCACGAAGACGGTGACCGTGAAGCTGAAGAAGGGCCGCTACGAGTACTACTGCACGCCCCACCGAAGCCTCGGGATGAAGGGCTTCATCACGGTCAAATAGACGCGCAACGCCCGTTCTAGCCACCTGGCTTCGCCGGCACTACCGTCGGAGCCAGGATGGCCGGACGGCTCGCAGAGATCGCGAGTCAGGTAGTTCCCGCGGTTCGGAGGCTCGGCCCGCGCTGTCGCGCGCCGAGGCCGAACTGCTCCTCGGGCTCCTGGTCACCTGACACCACTCGGGCGGCGTACTCGGCCAGCGCCGGGCCGTGCTTGAAGCCGTGGCCCGAGCCGCCGCCGAGGATCCACTCGCCGTCCCGATCGGGGTGGGGAGCAACCACGAAGTTCGTGTCCGTGGTCAGTGCGTATGGGCAGACGGTCTCGTAGCTGAGGGGCGCGTCCTTCAGCGCCGGGAACCGCTCGCTCAGATACGCACGGGCCGCGCTCTCCGTCTCCGGTGAGACGGCGCGCTCGCCGCGTTCCGGATCGAAGGCGGGCCCCTCTTGGTCGGGAGCGACCTTGACGCCGAGGCCGTCCAGGTTCCCGTGGCCGTAGATCGCGGCGTCGTAGTCGACGAACGCCGGAACCGGCGGTGAGGCCCACTCATCAGCCGCGAAGTAGAACGTGTCCTGCTTCGTGACCCGGATCGGGACGTCGAAGAGCCCCGGCAGCCAGGCTCCGCAGGCCCACACGACGATGTCGCCGTCGACCGATCCCGGCTCCGCCGTCGCGTTGATCAGCTCCACACCGGCGCGCTGAGCCGCCTCGGCGGTCGCTTTGGTCGCCTCGCTGGCCCGCAGGACTCCGGCGTTTGGCTCCCAGAGGACGAACGCGAGGGTGCCGGGCTCGAAAGACGGAAAGAGCTCTCGTCCCGCATCGGGCTCCAGCCGCTCGACCGGAACGCCTTCGCGCCGAAGCACGCGCTCGCTCTCGGCCTCCCAACCGTCCTCGGAGCGAGCGAACCACGCGATCCCGGTCTCCACCAGGAGCTCGCGCCCTGTCGCGGACTCGAGCTCGCGCCAGAGGTCGCGCGCTCGCCACGCCGAGCGCGTGTACCAGTCGCCGGCTCCGTGGGAGTAGCGCATCAGTCGCGACTCGCCTCCCGACGCCGCCCGCGGATGCCCGGGCTCGTGGCGCTCGTAGAGGCGCACGTTCCAGCCGTCGCGCGCAAGCCGGTAGGCGAGCGAGGCGCCGAAGATCCCGGCGCCGACGATGGCGGCGCTGCGGCTCATTCCAGCGCCAATGGTTTCACGCCACCCTCCTCGATGCGCCAGGCAGCGAGCTCGCCCGACGCGAGGCCGAGGATCACGTAGGGGCGTCCCTCCCAGAGGCCGATGTTCTCGATGTCGGTCCGGGACGGCCGTGGCGCGGTCTCGGGGTGGGAGTGAAAGACGGCCAGCTCGTAACCCTCGTCCTCGAGGAAGAAGTCCGCGGGGTCGCGCGGCCGCAGCTCGAAGCGGTAGGGGTTCTGGAGCGTGTTCTCCCCGGGCAGGTAGCGCTCGGCGACGCCGTCGCGGAACGCGATCAGGCCGCAAGCCTCGTTCGGCGCCTCCTCGCGCGCGTGCTCGACGAGCTGCGCGCGAATCTCGGCGGGCACTACCACCAGACGGCGTGCTCCATCGCCCGTTCGACGTCATCGGCCTCCCAGAGCGGCGCCGACAGGTACTTCCACCCGCCGTCGGCCAGGATCGCGACCACGGTCCCTTCGTCGAGCTCCGCCGCGAGCCGCCGCGCAACGTGGATGACGCCGCCGGACGAGATGCCGGCGAAGATCCCCTCGTTCTCGAGCAGCTCGCGCATGCCGGCAACGGACTCGGCGTTCGACACGAGCAGCTTCCGGTCGAGCTGCGAGACATCGAGGATCGGCGGGACGTAGCCCTCCTCCAGCGAGCGGAGCCCCATGACGGGGTCCCCGGGGAGCGGCTCGGCGGCGACGAGGACGAGGTCGGGGAACGATTCCCGCAGGCGGCGGCCGACTCCCATCAACGTCCCGCCTGTGCCGAGGCCGGCAACCACCACGTCGACGCGATCGAGCTCGGCGGCGATCTCTGCGCCCGTTCCTTCGTAGTGGGCGCGCGGGTTCGCGTCGTTGCCGTACTGGAACGGGAGGTAGTAGCGCGGCTCGCGCTCGGCGAGCTCGAGCGCCTTCCGGACAGCTCCGTTCGAACCTTCCGCGCCCGGCGAGGTGATGATCTCCGCGCCGTACAGGCGGAGGAGCCTCAGGCGCTCCTCCGTGACGTTCTCGGGCACGACGCAGGTGAGCGGGTAGCCCTTGACCCGCGCGACGAGTGCAAGAGAGATGCCGGTGTTGCCGCTGGTGGGCTCGAGCAGCTCCCGGCCGGGCTCGAGCTCCCCCGACTCCTCGGCCGCGTCGATCATCGCGACCGCGACCCGGTCCTTGATCGAGCCCGTCGGGTTCTGCGCCTCGAGCTTCGCGTAGAGGCGCACGCCGGGGGACGAGAGCCTGCTCAGCTCGACGAGAGGCGTGTTCCCGACGAGCTCCAACAGCGAGCTAGCGGCCGTTCCGGGTCCTCAGCTCGGCTCGACCGGTCATTTCAGACGGATGCCGGGCCGAGCCCGGCATCCTGAAGGCGGCGCCGCAAGCGGCGCCTCAGAACCACCGGCCATTGCCGGCAGGAGAATCACGGTGGAGCCATCATCGACGCTTGTCTCGAGGCCTTCGCGCGTTCGGACGTCCTCGCCCTCGACGTAGACGTTCACGAACCGCGCGAGCTCGCCCTCGGTGTAGATGCGCTCGCGGAGCTGTGGAAAGCGGCTCATGAGGTCGTCGAGCAGCTCTCGGACCGTCTCGCCGCTCGCCTCGAGGGCCGCCTGGCCGTCGGTCTGCTCGCGGAGCGTCGGCGGGATGCGAACTGTCGTCACGCCGGCACGCCGCAGAACGCGGGGTAGTCGACGTACTCCGTGATCGTCGGGTTGTCGCCGCAGACCGGGCAGTTGGGGTCGCGACGCACGCTGACTTCGTCGAAGCGCGCCGTCAGGGCGTCGAAGAGGAGCAGCCGGCCGATCAGCGGCTCGCCGATGTCGAGCGCCAGCTTCAGCGCCTCGTTCGCCTGGAGCGAGCCGATCACGCCCGGGAGCACCCCGAGCACGCCGCCCTCCGCACAGCTCGGCGCGAGCTCCGGCGGTGGAGGCTGCGGGAAGAGGCAGCGGTAGCAAGGACCCTCGAACGGCTTGAAGACGGTGGCCTGGCCCTCGAAGCGGTAGATCGAGCCGTGCACGACCGGAATCTCGTGCCAGACGGAAGCGTCGTTCAGGAGGTACCGCGTCGGGAAGTTGTCCGCGCCGTCGACGACGAGCTCCCAGCCGTCGGCCAGGATGCGGTCGATGTTCTCGGACGTCAAGCGCTCCTCGTAGGTGACGACTTCGACATCGGGGTTCAGCTCCTCGAGCGAGTGCCGCGCCGACTCAGCCTTGCTCTGGCCGAGCTCCGCGGTGGAATGCAGCACCTGGCGCTGCAGGTTCGAGGCGTCGACGCGGTCGTCGTCGACGATCCCGAGTCGGCCGACGCCGGCCGCTGCGAGGTAGAGCCCGGCCGGCGAGCCGAGCCCGCCGGCGCCGATCAGGAGGATGCTCGTCTGGAGCAGTCGCTCCTGGCCCTCGATCCCTACCTCGGGGATCAGGAGGTGGCGGCTGTAACGCGCGAGCTTCTCGTCGTCCAGCGCGCTCGGCGACTCCGTGGGGTACCCCAGCGCCTGCCAGGCGACGATCCCGCCCGCCATCGAGACGGCGTCCTCGTAGCCGAGCGCGGCGAGAGTCGGGAGGATGCGGCGCGATCTCGCGCCGGTCGCGCAGTAGGTGATGATCGGGCGGCTCGGCTCGGGAGCGACTTCGGCGAGGCGCGACTCCACCTCGGCCATCGGCAGGTGGATCGAGTCGGGGATGTAGGACGTCCGGCGCTCGTTGTCGCTGCGAACGTCGATCAGAACCGGCGCGTCGGGCTCGGACAGGCGTTCGCGCGCGTCCTCGGCCCGGATCTCGTCGGTGCCCACCGGCGTCGCCATGAATTGAGGATAGCCACGAGATCTCGGGCTACCGTGGGGCCCCGATGTCGAGGCGCGCCCGGCTGATCTTGGTCTCCGCGATCGCCCTCGCCGCCGCTCTCGGCGTTGCGGCGGGCGCGGCGCTCGTCGGCCGCGGCGACGCCGGCGAGGAGAAGCCGAAAGGCGTGCCGCCCTTCGTCGTCGATCTCGGCGTCCGCAACGATCCCGAGGCGCGCGCCCTGCGGCGTGCGTCCAGCGCCTACGACCGGGAACAGCGTGCGCGGGCCGCGCGGATCCTGGCCGGCCGGACGTCGCTCCAGGCGCGCGTCGGGCAGGCGCTGGCCTCGTGGCCGGACGAGAGCCGGGCTCGGCTCGAGGAGCTGGCGCGAGAGCATCCACGGAGCGGCGCAGTGCTCTTCCACCTCGGGCTCGCGCGGTTCTGGGACGGCGACCGCGACGGGGCGGTCGACGCGTGGCAGGCGACGCGAACGCGTGATCCCGACAGCGCCTACGCAATCCGCGCGTCCGACCTGCTCTATCGCGACTTCGCGCGAGGAATCCCGGTGTTCATCCCCAGCTTCGCACTCGACCCGAAGCTGCAACGCCTCTCGCCGCAGCGGCAGCTCGCGGAGCTGGCGCGTGGAGCGAGGGGCTCGAACGTCCGCGGGAAGCTGCTCTACGGCATCGCCCTGCAGCGGCTGGAGCGGCCGGTGTCCGCACGCCGCGAGTACGCGGCGGCGGCGCGGCTCGCGCCGACGAACCCCGAAGCTCTGGTCGCAAATGCCGTCGGCCGATTCGACAAGGCGCGACCGGAACGTGCGTTCTCCAGGCTCGGGCCGCTCTCGCGCCGCTTCCCGCGCGCGGCGACCGTTCGGTTCCATCTGGGCCTGCTACTGCTCTGGATCGGCCAGCTCGACGAGGCGAGGCGACAGCTGCGAATTGCCGCTCAGCAGCGGGATTCCTCGCTCGCGCGGGAAGCAAACCGCCTACTAGCCCGTCTAGAAGACGTACGAAAACCCAAATGAAAGATAGGACCACCCGCACCGAAAGATAGGCCGATCGGCCTATGGCGGTGGGGGGACATCGATGGAAGACTCCAGCACTTAGGGAGAGGGACAAGGAGCTGCAACCGGATTGAGGGAGCGAGGGGAGCCGGTGGAGCGAGAGGGAGTTGCAACAGCGTCGGCGGATGGCGTTTTCGAGGCGCTGATCGCGAGCGCACAGGAATCGGGCCGGCTCGCCACGGATGACGTCAGCGTCGCACTCGAGGAGCTCGAGCTCGAAGCCGGCCAGTTGGACGAGTTCTACAGCCGCCTGGACGAGCTCCAGATCGAGGTCGTCGACGCGTCCGCTAATGCGGACGGCGATGAGGGCGACTCGGAATCTTCGGCCGACGAGCGGGAGGTCTCGACCGAGGCCCTGCAGCTCTTCCTCAAGGACATCGGCAAGGTCGACCTGCTGACTGCCGCGCAGGAGATCGAGCTCGCGAAGCGGATCGAGCGCGGAGACCACGGCGCGAAGCAGGAGATGGTGGAGGCCAACCTGCGCCTCGTCGTCTCGATCGCGAAGCGCTACCGCAATCAGGGTCTGCCGTTCCTCGACCTGATCCAAGAGGGAACGATCGGCCTGGTGCGTGCAGCGGAGAAGTTCGACCACCGCAAGGGCTTCAAGTTCTCGACGTACGCGACCTGGTGGATCCGCCAAGCCGTCGCGCGAGCGCTCGCCGACAAGGCACGGACGATCCGGATGCCCGTCCACGTCGTCGAGAAGCTGAACAAGATCATGCGGACAGAGCGCAAGCTCCGCGCCGAGCGCGGCCGCGAGCCCAGCTCGGGGGAGATCGCGGTCGACCTGGAGCTGACGCTGGACGAGGTCGACCAGATCCGCCGCAGCGCCCAGACGCCGGTTTCGCTGGAGAAGCCGGTCGGCGACGACGAGGAGTCGGAGTTCGGCCACTTCATCACCGACGAGCTGGCGCCGCTGCCGGACGAGCTCGCGGAGGACGTCCTCCGCCGCGAGGCGCTGACGAAGATTCTCGGGACGCTGTCCGAGCGCGAGCGGCGGGTGCTCGAGCTGCGCTACGGGCTCAACGGCGAGCAGCCGCGGACGCTCGACGAAGTCGGGCGCACCTTCCAGGTGACGCGCGAGCGGATCAGGCAGATCGAGAACCAGAGCCTGAAGAAGCTCCGGGCCCTCGCCGACTCGCAGAAGCTGCGCGTCGCCTAACACCTAGACTCGGCCGCCGTGGCTGAGTTGCCGGCGGAGTGGTTGGAGGAGCTCTCCGAGCTCCTGCGGATCGAGAGCGTCAGCGCCGCTCCCGAGCGCGCGGGCGAGGTCCGGCGCGCGGGAGAGTGGGTGCGGGACTTCATCCGGGGCGCCGGCGGTGAGGCCGAGCTCGTGGAGACGGAGACGTTTCCGCTCGCCGTCGGGGAGATTCGTGCGTCGGGCGACGGCGACGCGCCGACGGTGCTCTGCTACGGCCACTTCGACGTCCAGCCGGCGGCGCCGCTGGACGAGTGGGAATCGCCGCCGTTCGAGCCGACCGTCCGGGACGGCTGGCTCTACGGCCGCGGCACGGCCGACGACAAAGGCCAGCTCTACACGCTGCTGAAGGCGGCGGAGCTGCTCGCGGCCGCCGGAGAGCTGCCGGTGAACGTCCGGTTCGCCTGCGACGGCGAGGAGGAGACCGGGGGCCACCAGATCGTCGACTTCATCACGCGGGACGAGCGAGGGGCCGATGCCGCTGTCGTCTTCGACTCAGCGATGCTGCGGCGCGGGGCCCCTGTGTTCCACGTGGCGACGCGCGGCCTCGTGTACTTCCATGTCTCGGTTCGGACCGGCGAACGAGATCTGCATTCCGGCGTCTTCGGCGGCGCCGCGCTCAACGCAAACCACGCGTTGATCCAGACGCTCGGCGGAGTCTTGCCGGTGGAAGAAGGACTGCCGCCCGCCGAGCTCCGTGTGGGGACGGTCCCGCCGACGGACGAGGAGCGCGGGGCGTGGCAGGCGCTCCAGCCGGGATCGGCGCTGCTCGCCGAAGGCGGCGCGCGACCTGCCGATGCAAAGGCGGCCGACAACTTCTACGAGCGAACCTGGGCCCAGCCCGCCGTGGACGTGAACGGGATGGTGGGCGGCGAGCCGCATCTCCAGAAGACCGTGCTGCCGGTGGCCGCGGAGGCGAACGTCTCGATCCGCCTCGCGCCCGGTCAGGATCCCGACGAGATCGCCCCGGTCTTCGAGCGGCTGCTCCGCGAAGCGGCGCCGGAAGGTGCCGACGTCGACGTCGCCCGGTGGTCGGGTGCGCCTCCGGGCCTGATTCCGCCCGACGCACCGGCGATTCAGCTTGGTCTCGATGTCTTCGAACGGGTCGTTGGGACCCGGCCGCTGCTGATCCGCGTGGGGGGGACGCTCCCCATCGTCCCGGCGCTCGCCGACCGAGGGATCCCCACGGTGCTGACCGGCTTCGACCTTCCGGAGGGAAACATCCACTCGCCCAACGAGCGCCTGCTCGTCGAGCACATCCCGCTCGCGGTCGACGCGGCGCGCGAGCTCTACCGCGCGTTCCCCGCTCTCCGCTGACCCCACAGCGGACGTGCCGCTTCGGCGGGGTCAGACCCCGTGACGAAGCAGTGACAATTGCCGTGCGGAAGTGTGTCGTGTCGGAGCTTCTGCGGCGGGGTCATCCTGCTGGACAGGTCCGCGCGGTGGACGAAATGTCACGCCGTTGCGCGGGGGGCTGACCCCAGGAAGGGCTAGTCCCAAGGGGGCGAGTTGTGCGTCCAGCGGCCGCCGACCATCGTGGCGACCACCTGCACGCCCCGGAGCTCTTCCGGCGACGCGGCCACCGGGTCGCGGTCGAGCACGACGAGATCCGCGACGTACCCGGGAACGAGCTTCCCGCGGCGCCGCTCCTCGTACGCCAACCAGGCTGGGTTCACGCAAATGGCGAGGAGCGCTTGCTCTACTCCCAGCGCCTGCTCGGGGCGCCACGCTGGCCGCTCGTCGAGCGTGCGCTCGACGCCCGCGACGAGACCCGCCAGCGGATCGAGCTCCTCGATCGGCGCGTCGGAGCCGTTCGCGACGACGGCGCCGGAATCCCAGAGCGAACGGTAGGCGTACGCCCCCTCCGTCTTGCCCGGCCAGAAACGGTCGGCGAGGTCGCGATCCGACGGTGCATGGCTGAACTGCACCGAGGCGGCGACCCCGATCGACGCGAACCGGCCGAGGTCTTCCGGCGCCAGCAGCTGGGCGTGCTCGATCCGCTGCCTGAGCCCCAGCGGCGCCCAGACCTCGCGCGTCTCCTCGAACGCCTCCAGCGCCTCGCGGTTCGCGAGGTCGCCGATCGCGTGGACGGCGACGGGCCAGCCGGCCGCCGCGCCGCGGCGGATGATCTCCGCGAGCTCCTCGCGGCTCGTGATCTGGACGCCGGATCCGTCGAGCATGCGGGCGGTCTGCGAGCCGAGCGTCCCGTCCATGAACGCCTTCAGGTAGCCGAGCCGGAACATGTCGTTCCCGAGCCGGCTGCGGAGGCCGAGCTCTGCGAGCCGTTCGACCTGGTCGTGCGGCAACGACTGCCACACGCGCAGCGTCAGCGCCCCCTCGGCGTCCAGCGACTGCCAGAAACGCTGCGCGCCGATCCAGCCGTCCTTGTCGTGGACGGCCGTCACTCCGCGCGACGCCGCCACCCGCAGCCCCTCGCGCATCGCCGCGAGGTACTCGTCGTCGGCGATCTCGATCCAGCGGTCGCGGAACTGCCAGCACGCCTCCTCGCGAAGGACGCCGGTGGGCTCGCCGCGCTCGTCGCGCTCGACCACGCCGCCCGCGACCTCGAGGTCTCCGTTCGCGCGCGCCAGCGCGGCCGAGTTCAGCCAGAGCGAGTGCGAGTCCTGAGCGAGGAGGGCGACCGGCGTCTCGCCGCTGACCTCGTCGAGCGCCTCCTTCGTCGGCTGCTCGGCCCACTCGCCGCTCCGCCAGCCGCGGCCCCGCAGCCAGCCACCCCCGCGGGCCGAGCCGACCGTCTCGCGCACCCGCGCGACGACCTCCTCGACCGACTGTGTCCCCTCGAGCCGCACCTCGCCGCGCGCCACCGCCCAGGTAGGGAAGTGGACATGCGCATCGCTGAACCCGGGCACGACGCAGCGTCCGCCGAGATCGACCCGCTCGGGCCCGGGGAGCGCCGTCTCGTGCGTTCCGACGCCGCCGGCCACGCGGTCACCCGCGATCGCCAGCGCAGAGACCGTCGGGAGCGACGGATCGAGGGTTCGGATCAAGCCGCCGTGGAGAAGCATCCGAGGAAGAATCTACGACCATGAGCCTCGGCGGCACCTCCTTCTGGATCGACACGACACCGGAGACGGCCTATCCGGCCCTGGCCGACCGGGTCGAGGTCGACGTCGCAGTCGTCGGCGCGGGGATCACCGGCATCACGGCTGCGACGCTGCTCAAGCGCGCGGGCAAGACGGTTGCCCTCCTCGATTCCAAGCGCATCGTCCACGGGGCGACGGGCTACACGACGGCGAAAGTGACGTCCGGTCACGGAGCCAGCTACTCGAAGATCCGCAAGGGCTTCGGCGAGGAGGGTGTACGCACCTACGCGCAGGCGAACGAGGCAGCGCTCCAACGCATCGCGCAATTCGTGGAGGAGGACGGGATCGACTGCGAGTTCGAGCGGCGGACGAACTACGTGTACGCCGAGTCCGAGGACGAGGTGGCGCAGCTTCGGCAGGAGGCCGAGGTCGAGCGCAAGGCCGGCCTCGCCGTCGAGCTCGTCGACGAGACGCCGCTGCCCTTCGACGTCTTCGCCGCGCTGAAGCTCGAGAACCAGGCTCAGTTCCATCCGCGGAAATACCTGCTCGCCCTGGCCGAGACGATCCCGGGCGACGGCAGCCACGTCTTCGAGCAGACCCGTGTCCAGGACGTCAAGCACGGCGAACCGTGCGAGGTGACCACGGAGCACGGCAGCCTCCACGCCCGAGATGTCGTCATCGCGACCCACCTCCCGATCCTCGACCGCGGCCTCTTCTTCGCCAAGGCCTACCCGCACCGCAGCTATGCGGTGGCGGCCATGATCGGCCAGGCGCAGGACCCGCAGGGCATGTACATCAACAGCGGCACGCCGACGCGATCGATCCGCACCCTGCGAGACGGCGATCGCGTCTTCATCCAGGTCGGCGGCAACGGACACAAGACGGGCGACGAGCAGAACACGCCGGCGCGCTACGACCAGCTCGAACGATTCCTGCGCCAGCACTGGCCGGGCGCCGGCGAGATCCGCTACCGCTGGTCGACGCAGGACTACATGCCACACGACTACGTGCCGTACGTAGGTCGACTCCGGCGCGGCTCCGACCACATCTACGTCGCAACGGGCTACAGCAAGTGGGGGATGACGAACGGAACCGCCGCGGCGATGATCGTCGGCGACCTGATCCAGGGACGCGACAACCCTTGGGCCGAGCTTTTCGACTCGAAGCGGCTCGTCCGGCGCTCCGGCGTCGGCAGCTTCCTGAAGGAGAACATGTCGGCGGGCATCCACTTCTTCGTCGACCGCCTTGCTCCGGCGGACACGTCCGACGTCGACCGGTTGAAGCCAGGGGAGGGGGCGATCGTGCGGGTGCGCGCGCGCAAGACAGCCGTCTACCGTGACGAGGAGGGCCGGCTGCACGCGATGTCGCCCGTTTGCCAGCACCTCTACTGCTTCGTGGAGTGGAACCGTGCCGAGCGAACCTGGGACTGCCCGTGCCACGGCTCGCGCTACGCGGCCGAGGGGACGGCGATCGAGGGGCCGACCACGAAGGACCTGAAACGGCGCGACCTCCCCGACGACCTGCGCTGAAGCTCGTCACGCGGCGCGAGTGGGGCGCCTCGCCGTGCTTCCTCTGCGACGACTCCGTCGGGGGCCGACCTCACCGCGGAGGCGCGCCGCGCCCTTCGGCAGCTGATCCAGAAGTACCGCCGGCGCTACCCCGCGGCGCGGCAGGTCCGGTCGCACTCGGACTTCTACGCGACCGCCTGTCCGGGCGACGAGCGGCGCGCGCTGGTCAGCGCTCTCTGACCAGGAACGCGGCTCGCCCCTGCGCGCCGGCCGCCCAACAGGCGTGTCCTCCCGCGCAGTCGACGGTGTGGAAGCTGCCCTCGTCGAATCCGCGCCAGGTGAGGCCGCCGTCGGTCGAGACGTCGCTTCCGCCCGGGCCGACGATGATCGCGTCGCGCCCGGTCACCCAGTGAGCTCCGGAGCGGAGCTCGTCTGGGGCAGTCGGGTTCAACTGCCACGTCGCGCCGCCGTCGTCGGTCAGAGCAAGTGTGTCCAGCGATGCCGACCCTGGGGCGAAGTCGCCGCCGATAGCAATCCCGTGCCGCGGATCTCGGAAGGCAAGGGCCGAGATCCCGCCGCTCGGCGTGCTGCGAATCGGCGTGTTTGCCACCGTCCAGGTCTGTCCACGGTCGCCCGTGTGGAAGACCCGCGCGACCGCGTCACCGCCGGTCCCGAACCACGCATCTCGGCCACCCGCCGTGGTGATGCACTGGCCGCTCGCGGAGAAGGCGAACTCCATCGGCAGGGCGGGTGGCATGTCGGCGTTGACGATCCGCCACGTCTGGCCGCCGTCGCTCGTCGCGATGATCCGGAAGCGGCCGTTGATCGGATCGGATAGAGCGAGCCCTCGATGCTTGTCGAAAAACGCCATGCAGTCGTAGAACGCAGTCGGCTCCGTGTTCTGGAACGTCAGCGTCCAGGTCTGGCCGCCGTCGGTCGTCCGGTAGATGCGGAACGCATCGGGCGTAAATCCGATCGAGAGGATGACGGCCGTGTTCTCGTCGAACGCTTCGACGTCGCGGAACAGGAGCCCCGAGCTACCCGGCGGCCCGACTGACTGCCACGTAGCGCCTTTGTCGGTCGTCCGCAGGACCGTGCCCGCGTCGCTGCCGAGCCAGGCCACACGCTCGCTCACTGCCGAGAGACCGCGAAAGCTCGCCGTCGAGCCGGTGGGCGTGAGCTGCCACGCGTAACCGCCGCTGGAGGCGGCCGCCAGCGACGTGGCGACGAGCGCCAGCACCGCGATCAGCAGTGCGATCCGCTTCACGACAGGCGGACGCTAACACGCCGAGAACTAGGATTCCAAGCGTGCCGACCGACCCGCTGACCGACGAACAACGCGAGATGCGCGACCTGATCCGCGAGCTCGCGCGCGAGCGAATCGCGCCACGCGCCGCCGAGATCGACAAGAGCGGCGAGTTTCCGTGGGATGTCGTCGAGCTCTTCCGCGAGCACGGGATCTTCGGCGTGATGTACGACGAGGAGTACGGCGGCCTCGGCGCCAGTGCCCTGATGACCCTCGTCGCGATCGAGGAAGTCTCGAAGGTCTGCGCGACGAGCGGGCTGATCCTGGCCGTGCAGGAGCTCGGCAGCCTCGGCGTGAAGCTCGCCGGAACCGTCGAGCAGAAGGAGCGCTACCTACCGCGGCTCGCCAGCGGCGAGTGGCTCGCCGCGTACGCGCTGACCGAGCCGGGCTCCGGCTCCGATTCGGCCGCCATGCGCTCGGAGGCCGGGCGCGACGGCGACGAATACGTGATCAACGGCGGCAAGCGCTTCATCACGAACGCCGGCGTCGCCGACCTCTACACCGTCTTCGCCAAGACGGATCCCGCGCTCGGCCACGACGGGATCTCGGCCTTCCTCGTCGAGGCCACGTTGCCCGGCTTCGAGGTCGGACGGATCGAGCCCAAGATGGGCATCAAGGGCTCGACGACCGGCGAGATCTTCTTCAACGACATGCGAATCCCGGTCGAGAACCTCCTCGGCGACGAGGGCGAGGGCTTCAAGATCGCGATGCGGATCCTCGACCGTTCGCGGCCCGGCATCGGCGCCCAGGGCCTCGGGATCGCCCAGGGCGCGACCGACTACGCGCTCGAGTACGCGAAGGACCGCGAGACGATGGGCAAGCCCATCGGGCAGCACCAGCTGATCGCGGGGATGCTCGCCGACATGGAGACGAAGTGCGAGGCCGCGCGCGGGCTGCTTTACAAGTGCGGCCAGCTGATCGACGACGGCGCCGACGGCTCTGACCTCACCAAGATCAGCGCCATGTCGAAGCTCTACTGCTCCGACGTCGCGATGGAGGTCACGACGGACGCGGTCCAGATCCTCGGCGGCTACGGGTACATGCAGGAGTATCCGCTCGAGCGGATGATGCGCGACGCCAAGATCACCCAACTCTACGAGGGCACGAACCAGATCCAGCGGCTCGTCATCGCCCGCGAGATGCTGAAGGAGAACCGCGCGTTCCTCCTCGCCGGTGTCGCGTAGAGAGGCGCCGCCGAACGCCGAGGAGCTGCGCGTCGGCCGTCGCCGTGTGCGCGTAACCAGCCCGGGAAAGGTGCTCTTTCCACGGGACGCTGTGACGAAAGGCGACCTCGCCGAGTACTACGCCGAGATTGGCTCCGCGCTCATTCCGCACCTGCGCAACCGGCCGTTCACGCTCAAGCGCTACCCCGACGGGATTCTGGGCCGACCCTACTTCCACAAGCAGGCGCCGAAGGGGAAGCCGTCGTGGGTCCCGACGCGGCGGTTCCGCACCTTGCCGCGCGAGGGCGGGCCTCGCCTCGTCGACTTCACGCTCGTGAACGAGCCGGCCGCTGCGGTGTGGATGGTGCAGATGAACTGCATCGACATGAACGCGTGGTACTCGCGCGTCGACAAGCCGGACCGCCCGGATTACGTCGTCTTTGACCTCGACCCACCCGAGTCGCGGAACGGATTCGCCCAGGCGATCCGAGTAGCTCACCTCGTCCGCGCGGCGCTGGAGGCCCTCGAGCTGCGCTCCTACGTCAAGACGAGCGGCGCCGACGGCATCCATGTGCTCGTGCCGATCGCGCGCCGCGCCTCCTACGCCGACACGTACGAGCTCGCGGAGCGAGTGTCGCGCCGCCTCGAGGAGGCGAACCCGGGCCTCGTCACCACCGAATGGCTGAAGAGGAAGCGGCACGGCGTGCTCGTCGATCACCGTCAGAACGGGCACGGCAAGACGATCGCGTCCGCGTATTCGGTGCGGCCGAAGCCTGGCGCGCCGGTCTCGACGCCGCTCCGGTGGGAGGAGCTGGGCGAGCACGTCCGGCCGCGCGACTTCGGCATGCGCGAGGCGCTCGGGCGCCTCGAGCGACACGGAGACCTGTTCGAGCCGACGCTTCGCGGTGGGCAGTCGCTCGGCCGCGCGCTCCGGGAGCTGCGCCGCGCTAGCGCTTCTTCTTCCCGCGGCTGAGGACGACGCTGACGCGCGCGTAGCGCTTCAGCCTCGTCGCAGCTGCGGGCCGCTGTCGCATCACGCGCCCGGCGGTGACGTTCGTCGAGTAGCGCCGGGTCACCAGTCCCAGCCGGCAGTTCGCACGCACCAGCGCTCGCCGCGCGCGGAAGAGAGTCCGGCCCTTGAGGCGCGGAACGACGCAGCGGATCACGCGTGCAGGCGGAGGCAGCTCGACGGGAGGCGGAGGCGGCGCCGGCGGCGGCCCGGGCGGAGCGGGCGGCGGCGCGGGTGGTGGCCCAGGCGGGGCAGGAGGCGGCCCGGGCGGAGCAGGCGGCGGGGTGGGAGGTGGCCCGGGCGGAGGTCCGGGAGGCGGTGACACCGGTACCCCGGTGAGCCGCGACTTGACCCAGCCGTTCAACGCAGGCGCGCCCAGCCTCGCGTACACGCCCGGAAAGTCCGAATCGGCACAGCCGATTCCCCAGGACGTGACGCCGGCCAGCACCAGGGCGCCCGAGCCGTTTCGCACCATCAAGGGCCCGCCGCTGTCGCCCTGACACGTGTCGTGGACGCCGTCCCCGGCGCACACCATCGTCGTCTGGTCGAACTCAGCTTGGTAGGCGTCGGCGCAGGCGGCATCGCTCGTCATCGGAACCTCGGCCTCGAGCAGCACGTCGCTGTCAGCGCCACCGTCTGCCGTCGTTCCCCAGCCGACGATCGTGGCGGTCGAGCCCTCGTCCCAGAGCGCGGTCTCGTCGGTGCCGACAAGAGGAAGAGGCTGGAAGGCAGCAGGCTGTTCGAGCGTGAGCATCGCGAGGTCGTGCGAGAGGACCTGGGGATCGTTGAAATCCGCGTTCACTTCGACCGCCTGGACCTCGTAGACGTCCTCGGGCCCCACGGCGGTCAGGTCGACCTCGCCCAGCGTGACGCTCGCGGCGGTCGGGGGAATCGGGTCGCCCTGGTTGTCGGTGGCGCAATGCGCCGCGGTCAGGAACGAGTGCGTGGCGACGAGCGTGCCTCCGCAGTACCAGCGGCGATTTCCGCCGAGGTCGACGCGGAGAAAGCCCTGGGCCGGGTACTCGCCGGGAGTCGCCGGCTCGCCGCCGACGATCGGCCTCGGAGGCGCCGCTGCCGTCGGAGCGCCGATTGCAAGCGCGGCGACCGCCGCGACCGCGGCGAGCCAGCTCCCGCTCCGCTTCAGACGCGGCAAGCCGGAAGCGTAGCGCCGAAGTCGGCCGGACCCGCGGAGCTCAGTATCCGTATCCGGAGTCGGTCTCCGTGTTCTTCTCGTCGCCGCCCGAGCCGTGACCGATGTCGCCGCAGGCGACGTAGGTCTTCAGGTCGGTGCCCGAGCGGTGGACGTTGATCGCGTAGTCCTCTTCGCGCAGCTCGTCGAGCGGCTCGTCCACCTCCGTCGTGGACTTGCCCTCGACGACGTTCGTGAGGCCGTAGGCCGGCGTCGGGTCGAGGTTCTTACAGCTGCCCTTGTGGATGTGTGCCGGCTGCGGCGTACCCGAAGGCGCGCCGTCCAGGGAGATCACGACCTTGGTTTTCCCGCCGTCGGCCGTCAACGTTGCCGTCCCTGACTCTCCGGAGCCGTTCTGCTCCCCAAGGTCGATCGTCGCTGAACTCGACCCGCCGCCGTTGTCGCTGCCGCAGCCCGCGAGCAGTGCAAGGGCGAGAACGGCGAGCGTGACGTACTTCACATGGTGGTCTACGGCGGCATGGCGGCGCCGGTTTTCACGACCTCGAAGGCAGACCCGGGCACACGGTGCAGCGTGTGCAGCTGGTCGTTCGACCACCGCCGGTCCGGGGCGCCGCTGATGTACCAGTCCGAGCCGTTGTCGGCGACCAGCATCCCGTAGCGCTTCAGCGCCTCGAGGACGATCCGGGCCTGCCGGGGGAAGCTCGTGATCGGGTAACTCGCCTTCAGCCGGAGGCGGAGGCCCATCGGCGGCAGGTCTGCGTCCGTCAGGTCGCTGGCGAAGTGACGGGCGGGGTAGACGTACGCCCGCCGCGTCCGCCGGACGGTGAACCGCAGCGCGTGGTCGATGCGGCCGCGCGCGACCTCGTCGTAGCGGGCGAGGCCGGGGAGGATCGGCAGCCCCGCGGCGTCGGCCGACGTCCAACTCGCGCGACGGAGGCGGTTCGAGCGCAGGTTCCAGGTTGCGCCTGACCCGGCGCGCCAGCCGCCGTTCGCCGTCGGATGGAGGGCGAAGAGCTCGTACAGGCGGCACGCGCTGCGATCCAGGATCAGGGCGTGGCGGTCGCCGTCCGACGTGCGCCCGCCCTCGATCTTGACGTTCCGCGGGATTGGGTACGGCCCGCGGTCGCTCTCGTCGGCGTAGTCGAACGCGACGCGCACCTTGCGCTGGCCGCGCTCGACGACGGTGATCGGGATCCCGATCGGCCCGCCCGCCCAGAGGCCCGAGCCGAAATCGGCGTGGACCGACTCGTCGAGCCCGATCGAGCGGATGACGGCGTCGGAGTTCGATGCGACCGGCAGACGGTCGACCCGCTGGTTCCACGGATTCGACTTCGGGAAGATCGGGCAACGCGGCGCAGCCGGATGACGGAGTGCGTCCGCAGTGTTGCCGCCGAAGAGGAGCGCGAAGGCGATGACTGCGACGAGAGCGGCCCTCACCCGCCTTCTATCGGCAGGTAGCGCAGCATCGGATCTCCCTCGTTCCGCCACAGTTTCAGCCCGGCGGTGAGCGGCACCCAGCGGCAGATGCACCTCAGCCCGGAATCCGCGCCCGTGCCGTGAACCACGTGCTCCCATTGGTCGGGAGTCTCCTCCTCGATCACGACGTGGAACGCGTGGTTGCGCGAGAACGTCTCGTAGCGGCACTCGAAGTCCGGGAGCTCCCGGACGAGCCGGCCGCGCGTGACCCCCGTCTCCTCGGCGAGCTCGCGCCAGAGGCCGATCTCGAGCTCCTCGTCGTGGTCGACGCGCCCCGCGGGTACCTGGATCCCTTCCTCCGGATAGTCGATCGACTCGATCGTGAGCAGCTCGGTGCGTCCGTCGCGCTCGCGCGTGGCGTACACGACCGCCCGGCGGCGGATCAGCGCGTCGATGAACGCCCCGCGCTCGCCCCAGACCTCGAGGCCGGGGCGGAGCTCGACCCAGCGGCAGTGGACGAGCTCGTCGCCCGGCGTCTTCACGTGGTCCCACTCATCCGGGGTGGAGCCCGCGGCCCACCCCTGGACGAAGTGGCTGCCCGGCAGCGTGCCGACCTCTCGGAGGTCGCCGACCTCGATCCCCGTCTCCTCCCGCGCCTCGCGGCGCGCGGCCTGCTCGACCGTCTCGCCATGCTCGATCCCACCGCCCGGCACGATCGCCTCGTAATCAGCAGCTCCCGGGATGTCGAAGACGAGCAGCTCGTCGAGGGCGGTCTGCGGGTTCTCGCGTGTGACGTAGATGACGACCGGCGGGCCTGTTCTCACGGGCTAGACGAGCTCGTTGGCATGCGGAAGATAGCCCCGCGCCCCGAGGACAGCCACGTACAGCGCCCAACGGGCTCTTCGGTCAACAGCGGCGCGAGGAGCTCGCGCGCCCGCTCGACGTCGTCGGCGGTCGCGTCGAGGATCTCGCTGACGCGGACGTCGACGTCGGCGATGCCGAGACGGCGGGCGGCCTCGCCAGTCGCCGCCCGCTTCTTCGGCCGCCTCGAGCGGCGCGAGCAGGCGGCGGGCGAGCGGTTCTCAGGCGGCCTGGTGTTCCGGCTCGCGGCTCGCTCCGGCCACACAGACCACACGGCGACGGCACGCGCTAGGCCGATCGCTGCTCTCGCGCCGAGCGGCGCCTAGAGGCCGAAGAACGAGGCCCACACGCCGGCGAGCGCCGTGTCGTAGTGGTGCTTCGCGTTCCCCGAGGAGGTGAACGACTTGCCGAGGATCGCGCCGAGCACGTCCGACCCACCGCTGATCGAGACGGCGGTGCCGGGCGCGTAGATGCTGAAGTAGGTGCTGGTGCCACCGCTGACGGAGACGCCGCTCGAGCCCGTGTAGCTGCTCGAGACCTTGAGGTTCGCGGCGTTGTTCGTCGTGTTGCTGACGCTGCCGCCGCTCGTATTGAGGATGCCGGTGAGGTTGAGGACGACGGGCCCGCTGACCTTCAGGGTCGAGCCACCACTCAGGGAAACGTTGTGGAAGCAGTAAGTCCCGTTGGTGATCGTCGCCGTGCCCTTCGTGATCGACAGGTCGCCGGTCGATTTGCTGTACGTGAACGTGCCGCCGCTGACACCGCTTGTCGAGCTGAACGGGCTGCACGCGGCAGGGAGAGGCGCGGTGATCTTCGGCACCGGCTGGTTCTGCGTGATCTTCCCCTGCACGGTCCCGTTGTTGTTCGAGACGGTGGTGCCCGCGGTGACGTTACCCGTAACGAGGCTGTCCTTCGTGAGAGTGACGCCGCCGGCGGTCGAGCGCACGTTTCCGTAGATCTTCGCGCCGCCGATCGTGATCGACCCGTTGCTCAGCACCTCGGCCTGCTTCGTAGCCGAAGTGGAGGAGTACGGAGCGGGTCCTTGATAGCTGTCTACGAGAGCGCTGGCCGAGCTGATCGAGACGCTGTCGAGGCCGACGAATCCGGCGACTCCGACGGTCAGCTTGCCGTTCTTGTAGGTGATGTTGTAGTTCGAGAGGCCGCTGCCGACCGCGTTGCTGGGGACGATGTCGTAGACCCCGATCGGCGCGGATGCCGCGGCACCGTCGCTCGTCAGCGTCACGCCCGTCACGGTGTCGGAGCTCACCAAACCCGTGGCTGTGAAGGCGGTGGTGCCGAGGTCGAGAGTCTCGCCGTAGAACTTGAAGCGGTCCTTCGCCGTGATGGTCACTGCAGCTTTTGCGATCGAGAACGTCCTGCTCACGTCCGGCGCGGGACTCCAGCTGGTGTTGCCGGCCTGGGAGGCCGTGATCGTGCAGGAGCCGGCGCCGGTGATGTGGACGGTCGAGCCGCTGACGGCGCAGTTGCCGCCCGCAGAGAACGTGACCGGCAGGCCCGATGAGGCGGTCGCCGACACCTGGAAGTCAGGATCGCCGTACGTCTTGTCCGGGATGGGGTTGAACGTAATCGTCTGCGTGCCGCGGACGACCGTGTACGGGATCGACGTGCTGGTTGTATGGCCGGCGAAGTCGGTCGCGGTCACGGTGACCGACCGCGTGGTCCCCGACGGGGTGGCGGTCGAGGTATCGATCGTTCCGGCGCTGCAGGTGGCGACGCCGGAGCCCGCGTCTGCGCAGCTGTAGAAGTTGAAGTTGGTCTCGCCTATGCGCAGGACGACCGGGGCCGTGTAGATCACCTCGGGCGGCGTAACGTCGATCGGAATGATGATCGTGCCGGACGAGCCGTCGCTCCCGCGGAACGAGACGACGTGGACGCCGGTGCCCGTTACCTGGAACGCCCCGTCGTAGCTCCGGAACGGCGACGTATCGACACTGTAGGTGATCGTGACGCCCGCGGGGCCGGTCAGCGCCACGGTCGCGGGGGCGGTGTACCAGCCGTTCGTCTGCTGGCCGCTCGGCTGGGCCGAGATCGTGCCTGTGGGCGGTAGCGTGAGCGACTCGATGTCAGCCTTGTTGCTCGTGACGCCGACGTTGCCAGCGGCGTCGGCCGCCTGGATGAACCATTCGACGTTGTCGCCGCTCGCCGGCCCTGCGCCGCTCCAGAGGCTTCCGGTGTGCGAGAACTCGGCCGTGCGCCAGACGCCGGTGCCGTCCCTGTAGATCGCCAGCACGCGCTTCACGTCGCTCGCGCCGTCCGGATCGGTCACGTTCACGCTGAACGCCACATTGCTGCCGACACGCCCGGCGCTAACGGGCCCGAACGTCGGCGGCGAGAAATCGGTTGTGCCGGGCGGCGAGTAGAGCACTGTTCCCGAAAGGCTCGTGAACAGCCGCTGCAAACCGATCCCGGCGGTGGTGCCGCTCCTGAACTGGCCCGCGTACACGACGAGGCGCTGGCGCGCGCCGTTGGGGGTCTTCAGCGAGACGATCGACTGCAGCCTCGAGGGGAAGCTCACGAATCCGACCAGCTCGGGCGACAGCGCCGACAGATCGTCGACGACGCGGCTGAAGATCGGGTCGAAGTTGCCCTCGTCCTGCGACGCGAGGCCCGTGATGAGCGCGCCGTGCGCCACGAGGTTCGGCTCGGTGACGTCGAGGTTCGTGATCGGCTCGATCGGTCTCCGGTTCACGAAGGACGCGTTGCCGTTCGCCGTGTAGTAGCTGCCGCGCGGCCTCGTCACCTTGGTGAAGCTCGGCGAGAGCGAGAACGAAGTCGAGGTGAGACCGGTGAACGGATCGGTGGAGGTCGGAAGCGGCGTGGGCGTCGCCGTGCCCGTGCCCGAGGTGCCGAAGCGGTACATCGGCAGGCCGTACATCGACGCCTGGTTGATCACCTTCAGGTCATACCCGCTGATGCTCGGGATCGCGCCGTACTCCTGCTTCGCGTACGTCAGCGCCTCGCCGACCGTCATCGAGCCGTCGAGCTTCTGCGCCAAGAGTTGGTTGAGGCGCTCCGAGTACGCGACCGCATCGGTGTCGCCGAGGCCGTAGCCGGTGTTGCCGACCCAGTCGATCGCGCCGGCTGCCGCCCACGTCTGCGCCCAGTCGGAGCCGAGTGCGTTCGGGAAGACCACGTCGGCGACGGACACGCCGGAGTGGCAGCCCATCGAGAAGATGATGCGACCGGCGGCGGCGTTCGCGCCGAGAGGTGTGACGTCGGCCGTCGTGAAGAGGTTGGTCTCGGTCCCACCGGCGTTCTCGTCTGCCGGCAGGGAGCGCTGGTGGTCGAAGTGCGCGTTGATCGAATCGATTTCGGGCCCGCCCGCGCCCGGGAAGAGCGCGTTGACGAGGTCGCCCTTCGTCCAGCTGTCCGAGATCAGCAGCGACTGCGGAGCGGCCCCGAGGTCGTTCTTCAGCGCGGTTGCGATTGCCTGACCGCCGTCGGTGAGGAAGTCGTATGCGGTGGCGACGGAGCGTGCG
>DATFQN010000079.1:0-2538 GCA_035264165.1 Gaiellaceae bacterium | reverse complement strand
CCGCACGTGATCGAGCCCGCGGTGAGCCTCGAGCGGATCGTGCTCGCGTTCCTCGTCGACGGCTACGCGGAGGAGGAGGTCGCCGGCCGGCAGCGCACGCTCCTGCGCCTCCACCCCTTGCTCGCGCCGGTGACGGCGGCCGTCCTGCCGCTCGTGAACAAGGACCGGATGCCGGAGCTCGCGGAGCGGCTGTACGCCGAGCTGAAGCCGGTGCTCGCGGTCGAGTACGACGACTCCGGCTCGATCGGAAAGCGCTACCGCCGCCAGGACGAGATCGGCACGCCCTGGACGATCACGATCGACGGGCAGACCGTCGAGGACGAGACGGTGACGGTCCGCGATCGCGACTCGCTCGCCCAGGACCGCCTGCCGCTCGGCCGCGTCCGGGAGCTGGTCGTCGACCGGCTCGCGTCGTCCACAGACTTCTCCCCAGGCAGCTGAAAAGCCCGTGGAAATGTGGACAATTCGGCGCCTGCAAAGAGCGGTATTTTCGGCGCGCCGGTGTCTTGAAGAGCCGTGTCCCGCCCGCTAGCTTTCCCCCTGCGCCGGCCACGGAGCGCGAGTAGGTCGAAGCCCAGCCGACGGGCGTGTACGCGGAAGCGGAACGTCAGTCGGCAGGGTGGACGAAAGCGCCACCGGGCCGGCGAATCTCTGGTCCGACCTCTGTAGAGCATGCAGCACGAAGCGCCAGTTCGGGCTGCGCATGCCGAAGTTCTCGCAAATAGCGTCGACCTCGCCCCCGGCGCTCTTGCGCGCCGGCGTCCCCGTGCGTACCGTCCGCCTTGCACCGAGCACGGAGCGCGAGTAGGTCGAGTCCGAGCCGGGAGACCGTACGCGGAAGCGGAAAGTCACCAGGCACCGGAGGACGAAAGCGCCACCGGCTCGGTGAATTTCTTTGGACCCTGAGGCGACACCTTCGGGTTCCCCCGTGGGCCTCCCTTCCGACACGTTCCAACTGTCGGTGGGCGAGCACGGGCAGAGCCCGCATTCGCGGCAACTTGGTTGCGCACGGACAGGCGCGTTGGATCTGGCTAGCATCGGCACGCCATGCACCTCCGGATGCCGTCGATCGCGCGCGGGGTCACGTCCTTTCTCTGGGCGCTCTTCTTCTTCCTGTTCATCTGGATCGGCGGCGTCGGCGTCGGGTTCTCGAAGGCGACGTGCTTCATCGTCGGCGCCGTCGCCGGGTTCCTGATCTTCCTCTTCGTCCGCGTTTACGGCGAGACCGAGCCGAAGCGGCCCTGACCGCGGCAGAGCGCGTCAACGAGTAGGCGCGCGAAGTCTCCGCCGAGCGCGGTCTCGAGACGCGCCCGAGCCGGCCGGCGCTCCGCGAGGAAGCCGCAGCGGGCGAGGAGAAGCCGCTCCCCCCTGCTCATCGGCTCGATCACCGCGGCCATGGCACGGGTATCGGCGCGGAGGGGGCGAAAGCGAATCCCTCCCGCGCGGGATCGAGCTACTCGAGCGACAGACGTCGCGCGTCGAAAGAGGCGCCGTAGAGGTCGGCGCGGAACGCCTCGACCGTCGCGCGCGCATCGTCCTCGAAGACGTGCTCGACGACGCCGACCGAGCGATCGTTGTGGAACGGCATGTCGACGTGCTCACGCGAGACGAGGTTCACCGACACCTTGGAGCAGACGGGGCAGCGGACCGCGACTCCGACGCGGTCGCCCGTGACGCCGGCGGCAAGCAGCTTGAACGCCGACGGGAACACGGGGCGCGGACGTTCCTCGGGCCAGCAGAAGAAGCTCCAGGGCCACTCCCCCGCCCCGATCCGGACCGCCGCGAGATCGGTCAGCTCGGCCGACGTCGAGTCGACGCGAGAGGTCATCAGGTTGACGAACAGCACCTCCGTGTCGAGGCCGAGCGGCGCCCAGTCGAGGTCCTGGTGCGACACGAGCGCGGGGTGCTCCTCGCCACAGCCGCACCCGAACTCGACGCGGTAGACAGCCGGATGGGTCGGCCCCGCGAGCTGCTCCAGCCGGTGGAAGCGCGACAAGCGCACCCGGGTCGCGCCGTGGGTCGGGCACGAGAAGGTGTAGCTCGTCGTCAGTGCGTCGTACATGCCGCACCCTGTGTCTTACCCGAACAGGCGGACGAAGAAATCCTCATTTCGGGTGCTCGGCGCGACCGGCGGCGCGTCCCTCGGAAGCTCGCGCAGCGAGTGCCGACGCTTGTGACACTGTGTCACAAGCACGCGCGCCGCCACCGACGCTCGCCGGTTCAGTAGTCGATCAGCGCGTGCAGGTCGAGCCCGGACAGCCGGTCGCGCCCGCCGAGAAACGTGAGCTCGATGATGAAGCACGCCCCGAGGACGACGCCGCCGAGGCGCTCGACGAGCCCGGCGATCGCCTCCACCGTTCCCCCTGTCGCGAGCACGTCGTCGTGGATCACGACGCGGGCGCCGTCCGGGATCAGGTCCGGGTGCAGCTCGAGCGAGTTCTCGCCGTACTCGAGCACGTACGTCGCGCTCACGGTTTCCGGCGGGAGCTTGCCCGGCCGGCGCGCCGGGATGAACCCGACCCCCGCCTCGAGGGCGAT
>DATFQN010000078.1:0-3448 GCA_035264165.1 Gaiellaceae bacterium | reverse complement strand
AGTAGCCGCAGTGGTCGGCAACGTGACGAACGGCGTCTTCCTGCTCCAAGGCGTAGCGAGCAGGCAGAGTCCAAGCGACTCGCCGGCGCAAGCGAGTGCGGCACGACGGTCTCGTGCGGGGTCGTCTGGGGTTATGCCTCTGATCAGTTCACGAGCACGCCAGCCGATGGCGCACTCAGCTTCGTCGACGATCGCACGAAATCGCGTCATCCCGTGCGCCTGGACGAACGCGTCGGGATCCTTTCCGTCGGCGAGGAGTTCGGGCCGACCACACGGAGAGACGGCGCGTCGCTCGACCGGCTGATCGCTGCGACGGCTCTCGAGATGCCTTCGCGGCCAGGGGCGTCGTTGTCGAAGGCGAGCACGACAGCGTCGAAGCCCAGCCTTCGGAGTCTCGTCACCACATTGGGTTGTACGCGCGCGCCGCCGACTGCAGCAACGTTCGGGAACCCGTCTGACCGAAGCTTGTGTACGTCGATCAGACCTTCGAGGAGCAGGAGCCCGTGTCGGTCTGCCGGCGCCAAGCGGAGCACCTCGGATAGACCGTACGGTGGGAGTCCAGATCGGGTCGGTCCGCGAGGTATAGATAGCGCGTTGACGAGTCCGAGTCTCGGAGCGAACGCGCCCATAGGGTTCGAATCGTTCCCCGCTCGTCGCGCCAGGCCCCGCAGAGCCGCCCGGGCCATCGGCCGTCTGCGAGGAGGCCGGAGCGCGCTATTTCGAGCTCCGAGTAACCCGCGGGTTCGAGCGCGTTCTTGGTGAAGAGCTCGCCTGGGACGACGCCGAGGCCGCCGTTATCGATCGTGCGGAGCGGAAAGCCGCGCTGCTCGAGGTAGGCGCGCGCCGCGGCGCCCGCTCTTCCGTGGAGCTCGCTGGAACAGAGCGCGAAGAAGCCCTGCAGCAGAGCGCTCGCTCGATCTCGAGGCTGCGTTTGGTCGATCGGCGCCGTGTCCACTCCCGCGCGGCCGGCGATCTCCCGCACGACGGACGCGAATATCTCGCCGCGAGGAACGACGCCGCCGTTGAGATACGCGGTCCAGAGCGTCGAGTCGCCTCCGTGCACGAGGAAGCCACGAGGCGCCGGCCCATGTGCGACGACCCGCTCTGCGCGTACACCAAGCACACGGTGGGTCATCTCTTCGTTCGTCGCGACCCAACCGCGAGCGCCCTGCTTCCAGCCAAACTCTGGGAACGCGCTATCCAGACGACCGGCGAGCGCGGGCAGCACTACCTCGACGTAGAAGTCTCCGATTCGCTGCTGAGACGACTGCGGCAGTGCCACACAGGACTCCCCCCGTACGCTAGAAGTCGGTTGTACCAAATATGGGCTTAAGATCGCGACTGGGTATCGATGGGGGACGAATGGGCGACATGGGCCGTCACGTCACCTATCTGCGCTCCGGACCGTTTCGGGCACGAGCTACGTGGCTTAAGCTCCGGTCATGCGTGGTGCCGATCTGATCCGGGAGGCGCGGACGCGAGCCGGGCTGACGCAAGACGAGCTCTCGGCGCTGAGCAAGCGCCCCCGATCACTGATCGCGCGCTGGGAGCAGGGATCCGTCTCGCCGAGCATCGACAACCTCCTCGAGGTCATCGAAGCGTGTGGCTTCGAGCTGCCTCTCGTCCTCGTCGAGCGCGACACGCGCCTCGACGGCCGTCTCGAGAAGAACCGACAGTTGTCGCCGGAGCGGCGCGCCCGCCGTCTCCTCACAATCCTCGAGAAGGACGAGGAGCACGATGGCTAGACCGCGCCAGAGGTTCGATCCCTACGGCATCCTCCAAGCGCTCGACCGCTACCGCGTCCAGTACGTCCTGATCGGCGGCTTCGCACGTGTCCTACAGGGCACCGAGGAGATCACGCGCGGGATCGACATCGTGCCGTCGACCCGCGGCGACAACCTGCAGAAGCTCGATGCAGCGCTGCGAGAGATCGGAGCCGAGCGCACCGATGGCCGAGAGCTCGATCTCAACGAAGCCGCTGCCACAGACGCACCCGTCATCGCACTCATCACAGACCACGGCGAGGTGAAGGTCGTCCCAACGCCCGAAGGCACGCGCGGCTACGACGACCTCCGGCGCGGCGCGAACCTGCAACCGCTCGGACGAGGCGTTCGGCCGTCGGTCGCGTCGATCGGCGACCTCGCCCGCATGGCCTCAGCGCACGATCGCGAGCGTTACCTCGCCGAAGTGATGCAGCTTCGCCGGCTCACGGCCCTCGAGCGCAGCCGTAGTCGGGTCATCGAACGTTAAGTAGGACACCGTCGACGAGGCGTCCTTGCAGCAGCGGCGCCATGCTCCACCCGCGCCGCGACCGCGCACGGAACACCCGGCATGGGTGCAGGTCGTGGCTGCGGCTCACTAGACGATCCCTCGGCGGCTTGGGATCCTGCTATCCGGGATTCGACATGGACCGAAGGATCATCGCGAGAGAGAGGGAGCTCGAGGCTCTTCGAGCGTTCGTCGAGGCCGGTTCGCCGACACCTGCGGCACTCGTGCTCGAGGGAGAGGCGGGGATCGGCAAGACGACGTTGTGGCGCGCCGGCGTAGCCGCGGCTGCTGACCGTGAGTACCGGTGCCTCACTGCCGTCGGCTCGCCGGCGGAGGCGCAGCTGACGTTCTCGGCACTGGGCGACGTTCTCCAGGGCGTCGCCGCGCGCGTGCTGCCGGAGCTGCCGCCTCCGCAGCGGCGCGCGCTGGCCGTCGCGCTTCTGCTTGAGGACGCGGACGGCCGATCCCCGGATCAGCGCGCCGTCGCCCTCGCGTTCCTCGGTGCTCTCCGGGTGCTCGCTTCGCAGACGCCGGTTCTCCTCGCGGTCGACGACGTGCAGTGGCTCGACCGGCCGTCGACCAGCGTGCTCGCTTACGCGCTCCGTCGGCTTCAGGAGGAGCGAGTCGTGATTCTCCTCGCGCGCCGCATCAGCGGCGAGCAGTCAGGGCCGGACGACCTCGACCGCCTGCTGCCTGAGGAGCGCCTGACGCGAATTCGCGTCGGCTCGCTCGCCGTCGGACCGCTTCATCGCCTGCTCGCGACCCGCTTCGCACTGACGCTTCCGCGCCCGCTTCTCGTGCGCCTGCACGAGGCAGCACGGGGAAATCCCTTTCTCGCGCTCGAGCTCGGTCGGGCGCTTCTACGCCGCGATCGACTTCCCGCTCCCGGCGAGCCGCTCCCCGTCCCCTCCGGGCAGCGTCAGCTCCTTATCGGGAGGATCGCGGAGCTTCCGCCGGAGGCGCGCGACGCGGTGCTGGTCGTCGCCGCGCTCGCGCGTCCCGATTCCGAGCTCGTGACGGCGGCTCTCGCAAGCCCGACCGCTGAGGAAGCGCTCGAGACGGCGATCGAGGCGGAGGTGCTCGAGCGTGATGACGGACGGATCCGGTTCTCGCACCCGCTCTTCGCGTCCGCCGTCTACGGCGAGGCGTCTCGGGCGGACCGGCGCCGTGTGCATCGGCA
>DATFQN010000077.1:0-2607 GCA_035264165.1 Gaiellaceae bacterium | reverse complement strand
CTCGACGTCGAAGTGCTCGACGCGGCGATCTCGGCCGCTCGCGCGTCGGGTGCCCGGGTTCTGCTCGACGACGCCGGCGGCGCGCGGGTCGGCCCGGCGGTCTTCGGCCAGCCGCGCACCCTCGAGCTCGACGTCGACGTCGGTGTGACGGGGCTCGACAAGTACGGGACGCTCGGCCCGCGGCTCGGGCTGCTGGCCGGCCGGCGGGAGCTCGTCGCGGCTGCGCGTGCCCGAGCCTTCGAGCTCGGCCTCGAGGCGCGCCCGCTGCTCTATCCCGCGGTCGTGGAGTCGCTCGAGCGCTACGACCCCGAACGCGTACGCGTGCTCGTCGCGACGACGCGGGACGTTGCCGCGGCGCTGAGAGCCCGCCTCGGTGCGCTCGTCCACGAGACGCCCGTCACGGCACAGCTCCGCGGCGAGGACGTCCGCGAGCACGTGGGCGGCGGAGGCACCGTTGCGCCCTACGAGGCGGCTGCGGCGCTGGCCATGCTGCTGCTGCTCGACCACGGCATCCTCACCGTCCATTTCGCTGCCGTGCCGCCGGGCACGTCCGCGATCCTGTTCAAGTTCGTGCCGCCGGAGACGCTGGAGCGGCTCGGCGGCGCGGAGCGGCTCGCCGCGGCGGTGGCGGAGGCGCTCGGGCGTCTCCGTGCGCTGATCGGAGACTCCGAGCGCGTGCGCGAGCTGCTATTCGACGCCCCGGAGGGCGCTTCTACAATCGATCGATGGCAGTCGCGGACCAGATCGCAGAGCTGACCCGCAACGCCGTTGACGTGCTGCCCGCCGGCGAGCTCGAGCGCAAGCTCGCACTCGGCCGGCCGCTCCGCGTCAAGCTCGGGATCGATCCGACCGGGCCCGACATCCATCTGGGGTTCGCGGTCGTCCTGCGCCGGTTGCGGGCGTTCCAGGACGCCGGGCACATCGCCGTCCTGATCGTCGGCGACTACACCGCACGCATCGGCGACCCCTCGGGCCGGTCGAAGGAGCGCCGCGTCCTACCCGACGAGCTCCTCGATCGCAACGCTCGCCTCTTCGCCGAGCAGGCCTACCGGATTCTCGATCCGGAGCGCACCGAGATCCGCTTCAACGGCGAGTGGCTCGGGAAGCTCGACTACGCCGAGCTCGTGCGGCTGACGCGGACCGGCACGGTGGCGCGGCTGCTCGAGCGGAACGACTTCGCGGAACGCTTCGCGCGTGGCGAGCCGATCTCCGTCTCGGAGCTGCTGTACCCGTTCGCGCAGGGATACGACTCGGTGGCCGTCCAGGCCGACGTGGAAGTGGGCGGGACCGACCAGCTCTACAACCTGCTCATGGGCCGCGACGTGATGGAGCACTACGGCCTCGAGCCGCAGGCGGTCGTCACGTACGAGCTCCTCGTCGGGACGGACGGCGTCGACAAGATGTCGAAGTCGCAGGGAAACTACGTCGGCATCGACGAGCCGCCCGAGCAGCAGTTCGGGAAGGTGATGTCGATCCCCGACGATGCGCTCCCGCAGTGGTGGCGGCTCACGCTCGAGCGAGAACCGCCCGACGACGAGCCGATGGCGGCCAAGCTCGCCCTCGCGCGCGGGATCGTGGAGCGCTACCACGGCCCGGAGGCCGCGGCGCGCGCCGAGGACCACTTCACGCGCGTGATCCGCGAGCGCGAGACGCCCGCCGACGTCCCGGAGCGGGCCTTGGCCGACGGCGATCCCGTGCACCTCCCGGCCGTCCTCGTCGACGTGCTCGATGTCCCCTCGACGAGCGAGGCCCGGCGGCTGCTCCAGCAGGGTGCGATCCGTGTCGACGGCGAGGTCGTCCGCGAGCTCGATCTGCCCCGCGAGCGGCTCGCGGGGGCGGTGATCCAGGCCGGCCGGAGACGGTTCGCGAGGCTCGTCGAAACGGCTTGATCAAGCCGCTTCGACTGCTTGACACCCACGTCGTCGTTGCTACACTACCCCGGCTGCCCGAAGGGTGGCGTTGGAAAGTCCCTGAACCTCGACGTTGGAGCGCCTTCCGAGCCAAGCCTGATACGATCGGTATCGACTTCGGAGGCCTCTGGCGCGAGTCGGAGGCTTTTTTACGCCGCCGGCCGGCGGTGCGGTCTTTGAAAACTCAGCAGCGTGCGTTTACGTCGAGCCCTCGTCCGGCTCGCTTGCGATCCGGTCGAGGAACCCTTGTCTCGCCTCTTCGGAGGCGGACTTTGAGCGCAAGCTCGAAGTGAAGTCTTCCGCTTCGGCGGAGATCGTTTCCTTCACGGAGAGTTTGATCCTGGCTCAGGACGAACGCTGGCGGCGCGCTTAACACATGCAAGTCGAGCGATCGGCCCGGGGCTTGCCCCGGGTACGGAGCGGCGAACGGGTGAGTAACACGTGGGTGACCTGCCCTTGGCATCGGGATAACTCCGGGAAACCGGGGCTAATACCGAATAACGTCCGCGGCTTACGGGCTGCGGACCAAAGGTAGCTTCGGCCTCTGGCCAAGGATGGGCCCGCGGCGGATTAGCTTGTTGGTGGGGTAACGGCCCACCAAGGCGACGATCCGTAGCTGGTCTGAGAGGACGATCAGCCACACTGGGACTGAGACACGGCCCAGACTCCTACGGGAGGCAGCAGTGGGGAATCTTGC
>DATFQN010000076.1:0-16638 GCA_035264165.1 Gaiellaceae bacterium | reverse complement strand
GCGTGAGCGCGGACGTTCTTCTTTAGCAGCTCCTCGATCTCCTCCGACTGCCCGACGCTGAGCGCTCCAATGACCTCCTCCTTCTCGTCGCCGTACAGCGCGATCATCCCCTCGCGCAGCGAGCCGTGGACGACGACCTCGCCGTCGCGGCGGGTGTCGCCGAACAGCTTCAGCGTGATGCCGAAGATCTCGGTGAAGAACGAGGAGACCGTGTCGTAGCCTCCGCCGGCACCGGCGAGGATCTTGCCGACCTCCGTGCCCTGGTAGTTCGCATTTGACCAGTGCTCGATCCGCCGCTGCCGGCCGAAGAGCGGGTCGAAGAAGTTGGCGACGTCTCCCGCGGCGTACCCGTCCGGCGCGCTCGTCTCGAAGCGCTCGTTGACGACGACGCCGTTGTCGAGCTCGACGCCGCTGTCCTTCAGGAACTCCGTCACCGGGGCGACCCCCACGCCGACCACCGCGAAGTCGGCCTCGACGACGCGGCCGTTCTTCGTCGACACCCTCTCGAGGCCGCCGTTGCCATGGAACTCACTCACCTCGTGGCCGAGCACGAGCTCGATCCCGTTCTCCTCGTACAGTGCTGCGAGCTCGTCGCTCAGCTGCTCTACGCCGAACTGCTCGAAGAGCCAGCGGCTGAGGTGGACGAGGGAGACCTGCTTCCCGATCTGCCTCAGCGATGCAGAGACCTCCATCCCGATGAAGCCCGCCCCCACGACCACCGCCCGCTCGGCGTTCGAGGCCGCTTCCCGGATCCCGCGGGAGTCGCCGACCGTGCGAAGGGTGTGGACGCCGTGGAGTTCGGCGCCGGGAACCGGGAGGCGCCGCGGCCAGGCCCCGGTGGCGAGGAGCAGCTTCCCGTAGCGGAGCCGGTCGCCGTCGAGCTGCACCGCGTGCCCCGCGACGTCCACGGACGAGACCGCCGTCTCGAGCATCACGTCGACGCCGTGATCGCGGTAGAAGGCCTCGTCTTCGACCAGCGGCTCTTCGTCGGTCTCGCCCCGCAGGAACTTCTTGGACAACGGCGGGCGGTGGTATGGGAGCGTCGCGTCCCTGGAGACGAGCGCGATCGAACCTTCGCCGCCTGCTTCGCGGTACGACTTGATCGCCCGGGCTGACGCGAGCCCGCCGCCGACGATGAGGAGGTCGAAATCAGGCATCGCCGGGTTGAGTGTCCCCAACCTCCCGAAGTCTTACCCCCGTAAGGACCGCCGTGAACTCGTCACCAACGTCGTTGACATGGAGTCATCCGAAGAAAGGTTCGACGATGTTTCGTAGATCAGGACTGTTCCTGCTCGCGGCGACACCGCTGGTCGTCGTCCTCGCGGCCTTCAGCGCGCTCGCCGTCTCGCAAGACGCGGCAGGCGGCCACGACCACGCACATCGCGCGGCAGCCGGCATCACCGCGAAGGAGCTGAAGCTCCGCAACGACATGCGGCGCCTATGGGAGGACCACGTCACCTGGACGCGCCTCGCGGTCATCAGCCTGACGACCAGTTCTCCGGACACCAAGGCGACCGTGGGCCGCCTGCTCCGGAACCAGGTCCACATCGGCAACGCCGTGAAGCCGTACTACGGCCGCGCCGCAGGCGTGGAACTCACGCGACTACTGCGCGAGCACATCACGATCGCCGCGGCGTTGGTGGCGGCCGCGAAGGACGGCGATCAGGCCGCGCTCGCTTCGTCTCGGCGGCGCTGGGAGGCGAACGCCGACGAGATCGCGCGGTTCCTCAGCCGGGCGAATCCCCGCTGGAAGCCGGCGCCGACGCGCGCGATGATGCGCGACCACCTGCGCCTGACCGCGCGTGAGGTCGTGGCGCGCCTCCAGCACAAGTGGACCGCCGATATCGCCGCGTACGACCCGATCCACCGGCAGGCGCTTCACATGGCGGACATGTTGTCCACCGGCATCGTGGCTCAGTTCCCGAGGCGCTTCCGCTAGCGACGTAAGGACCGGGCAGCCGGCGACACCCAGTAAGGGATGGAATCGATGCAGCAAGCAGTGAGCCGGCTGCTCGGCCCGCGAGACGACGAGATCAGCTGCGAGACATGCTTCGCAGAGCTCGACCACTACGTCGAGCTCGAGCTCGCGGACGACGACCCCGACGCGGCCGTGCCGGGGTTCCGCGCGCACCTCAGCGGCTGCCCCGCCTGCCGCGAGGACTACGGCAGCCTGAAGGCGCTCGTGGGAGGCGAGCAGGCTCTGTGACCGCGACTCCGTTCAGCGGGATCCGCCTCCTGTCGGCGCCGGGCGAGGTCATGGCGCCGCGGCCGGCAACGGAGGCGCTGGTCGACGCCGCCGCGGAGCGGATCGGCGACGGGCCGGCATTCGTGGCCGACGTCGGCACCGGGTCCGGCGCGATCGCCGTGGCGCTGGCGCTGCGGGCACCCAACGCCCGCATCTGGGCGACCGACACGAGCGCCGCGGCCGTGAACCTCGCCCGTGCCAACGTGGCCGGCTACGACCTCGGCGACCGTGTCGATGTCCAGCACGCCGATCTCCTCGACGGCGTCCCCCGCGGTCTCGACCTGATCGTCGCCAACCTTCCCTACCTGCCCGAGAGCCTGCGCGACGAGCGGCCGGAGCTCGCGGCCGAGCCCCCCGACGCGGTCTTCGCGCTGGGGGACGGCCTTGACCACTACCGCCGGCTACTCGCCGCGGCGCCGTCGAAATTGCGACCTGGCGGCGCCCTCGCGATCCAGCTGCACCGGCGCGTGTTCGTGTGGGAGACAGCCGAACTCGCAAGCTTTCGTAAGGCTGCCTGAGAGTTCACTCACAAAGCGGTGTGGTGGCCAGGGCCCGCTGCTAGCTTCGACGCATGGCTGACGCCCCCGCCGTAGACGAAGTCATCTGCCTCCACTGCGGCAAACCGTTCCGCGCCGAGGTCCTCGGGCCGCAGACCGAGCAAGCGGGCGTGAAGTGCCCACACTGCAAGCTCTTCATGCCGCTCGAGCGGGTCGAAGAGAGCGACGAGAACGCCGCTTAGGCGGATGCGTCCCGAAGGCCCTGGGCCTCGGGCAGGGTTTCCAGCCGCTTCAGCGTGTTGTTCTCGATCTGTCGGATCCGCTCGCGCGTGACGCCGAACGCCCTGCCGACTTCCTCGAGCGTGAACGGCTGGTGACCGAGCAGCCCGAAGCGAAGCTCGAGCACGCGCCGCTCGCGCTCCGGCAAGGAGTCGAGAGCCCTCTGGACGTCCTCTCGCCGTAGCGTCAGCGAGGCCGTGTCGAACGGAGACTCGGCCGTATCGTCCTCGACGAAGTCGCCGAGCTCCGATTCCTCTTCCTCGCCGATCGGCTTCTCCAGCGAGACGGGGAGCTGGGACATGCGCAAGATCTCGCGCACCTCATCGGTCGTCATCTCCAGCTCGACGGCGATCTCCTCCGGCTCCGGCTCGCGGCCGAGCCGCTGCACGAGCTGGCGCTCGATGTGCACGACCTTGTTCAGCTTCTCGACCATGTGGACCGGGATCCGAATCGTCCGAGCCTTGTCCGCGATCGCGCGGGTCACGGCCTGGCGGATCCACCACGTCGCGTAGGTCGAGAACTTGAAGCCCTTGCGGTAGTCGAACTTCTCCACCGCGCGGATCAGGCCGAGCGAGCCCTCCTGGATCAGGTCGAGAAAGGACAGGCCGCGGCCGAGGTAGCCCTTCGCGATCGAGACGACGAGCCGGAGGTTCGCCTCGATCATCTGCGTCTTCGCGGACATGTCGCCGCGCTCGATCCGCTTCGCGAGATAGACCTCCTGGTCGGCGGTGAGCAGCGGGACCTTTCCGATCTCGCGCAGGTAGAGCCGCAGCGAGTCGAGGGAGGGTTCGACGGTGAGATCGAGCTTCGGCGTCTTCGCGTTCGCGTCCTCTTCCGCGAGCGCCGGCTGCTCGTGAGGCGGATGCTTGTGCTGCTCGCCCTCCATGAGCTCGATCGAGTGGTCGATCAAGTACGTGTAGAAGTCCTCGACCTGCTCCTTGGTCAGCTCGATCTCCTCGAGCGCCGACACGATCTCGTCATAGGTGAGAAACCCTTTGTCCTGACCCTCCTGGACGAGCTTGTGAAGCTCTTCGACGTCGGGGAGCGAGATGTCGACCGTGAGCATGGGGCCTCGCTTTCTCTCGTGCTGGGACGGGGTGCGGTTCGACCTCTACACGAGGAGAGCCGGCTGTCGACCCGGCTCCCCTTCGGCCGCCCGATACTACAACGCTCTCCACAGGCGGCCAACAATTTTTCCCCAGGCTCATTCGGCTCGAATTTCGCCGACGAGCTCGCCGCGGCTGTTCTCGACGGGCGCTGATTCGAGCCTCTCGACGGGGAATCCGAGCCGCGCGAGGAAGGCGGCGGTGGCCGGGCCCACGGCCCTCGACTCCCCGCTCTCGACCTTCAATGCGACGCCGAGGCCGCGCGGGCCGGCAGCGCACATGGCCCCTTCGGCCCCGCCCTTCGCGATCCAGCCCTCGTGCGCGCGCATAACGGTCGTGTCTGGGGCGCCCGGCCCGCGGATCAGGGCGGGATGTGCACGCATGGCCGAGGCGACGCGGTCGCCGCCGTCCAGGCGTTCGAGCCGGCCAAAGGCGAGGGCCATCCGCTCCAGCGGCAGCGCGAAAGCGATGACCCCGCAGCCGTCGATGCCCGTGCCGAGCTCGTCTGGATCGAGGTCGGCGGCGGCAGCGACCTCCGCGCGCATCGCGCGCTGGCAGGGGTGGTCTGGCAGCCGGTAGCCGCGGGAATCCCAGCCGTGGGCACGGCAGAGGGCAAGCATGCCCGCGTGCTTACCGGAGCAGTTGTGCTTGATGCGCGCGGGCGGGTGACCCTCCTCGCCGCATTCGAGCTCGTCTTCGCCGGCCGACGCGCGGGCGAGGAGGGAGCGGACGGCGGCGAGCTGCTCAGGCCGCGCGGCGTGCGAGGCGCACGCGATCGCCAGCTCCTCCTCGGTGAGCTCGGGCAGCGCGCGCGTCAGCGGCAGGGCCTGCAGCGGCTTCGCAGACGAGCGCATGAAGGTGACGAGCCCGCCCTCGCCGGCCTCGGCGACGACGGTACCGTCCTGCACCGCGACCGCGTGGACGCGGTGCCTGGACTCCACGGTTTCACCGCGTCGGACGGCTACCGTGATCGTCTCGGCCATGAGCGGGAGACCATAAGTGCCCGAATACCCAGAGATGGAGGCGTGGCGGCGCCAGCTCGACGATCCGGTCAGTGCGTTCCCGGTCGCGAAGGCAGGCCCGGCGCACATCGCGACGCTGAAGACGTACGACCCGCCGCTGAAGGCGCTCGAAGGCCGCCGGCTCGAAGGCGTCGAGCGCCGCGGCAAGCGGCTGCTCTTCCCGACGGATGACGGCGAGCTCGTCCTGCTCGTGCATCTCATGACCGCGGGACGGCTGAAGTACCTTCGTGCGGGCGAGACGGGGCCGAAGACGCCCGCCTTCCGGCTCGAGTTCGAAGGAGGTGCGCAGCTCGTCCTCACGGAGGCCGGCGCGAAGAAGCGCGCCGGGGTCTGGCTCCTGACGCCGGAGCAGGCCGACGCCGAGCTCGAGCACCTGGGCCAGGAGGCCTACGGGATCGGCACGGATCGCCTCGCGGAGATCTGCGCAGGAGAGTCGCGCCGGCTGCACTCGCTCCTGCGCGACCAGCGGGCGCTGGCGGGTATCGGCCGCGCTTGGGCGAACGAGATCCTCCACCGCGCGCAGCTCTCGCCCTATGCGCTGACGCAAGACCTGACCCCGGAAGAGGTGGCGAGGCTCGCGGAGGCGATCGACGCGGAGCTGGCGCGCGGGCTCGAGCTACGCGAGCGCGGCGCGAAGGACGACCGCACCTACCGCATCCACAAGAAGCTCGGCGAGCCCTGCTACGTCTGCGGCACGCCCATCGCGCAGGTCGACTTCGAGGAGCACACGATCTACTACTGCCCGGGGTGTCAGACCAGCGGCCGGATCCTCAAGGACCGTCGCCTGTCGCGGCTCCTGCGCTAGCCGTTTGCTGCTGCATCGTCGCAGCGCGCTGGTCCTCGCCGCCGGTCAGGTAGCGCTCGAGGTTGTCGAGGAAGAAGCCCCAGCCCTGCTCGTGCATCTGGCGCGACTCCTCGGCGTCGTTGCTCCAGCCGGAGTGGACGAGCGTGAGCTCGGTCCCGCCGTCGCTTCCGCGGATCGTGAACTCGACCGTCGTTTCGCCGAATTGCCCGTTCCACGGGTAGCGGACGCGCTCGGCGGGCGTCACCTCCTCGTACCGGCCCGCGTACGTGTGGTTCTTCGACTCATCGCCGAACTCGAACCGGAGGACGTATTCGCCACCGGTGCGGGCGTCGGACTCTGCGCTCGACGGGAACCAGCGTGTCAGCTCATCGGCGTCCGTCAGCGCGCGGAATACGCGCTCCCGCGTCGCCTCGATCTGCTTCGTGATCTCGATGTTCATCGGCTCTCCTCTCTTGCGACTTCGGCCAGCCGCGGCAGGAAGTGCGCCCAGCCGCCGACGACCGCTTCCCGCGCCTCGGCGGGCGCGGCCTCGAAGCCCGAGTGGACGACGCTCACGCGCGACCGCCCGTCGCCCATGTCGTCGACCGTGAGCGCGACGTGGAGTCGGACGCCCGGCATGTTCGAGGCCTCCCAGGTGAAGCCCAGCGCGCTCGGCGGCTCCCAGGTCGTGATCTCGCCGGAGACGTCGCCGGGCCCGAACCTGAGCACGACCCGGCCGCCGACGCGCGGCTCGAGCTCCGCCGCGTCGGGCCACCAGCGAGGGAGCTCGGCCGGATCTGTCAGCAGCTCCCAGACGCGGTCCGGCGGCGCCTCGACCTCGACGGCCTGCGTCACGTCTTGCGTCATCGCTCCTCCTCCGCGACCCGTTTCAGCGCCTCGAGCCGTCCAGTCCAGTAGCCGTCGAGCCACTCCCGGAGCTCCGCCAGCGGCGCGGGATCGGCCCGGTAGAGCCGAAGCCGTCCCGCCCGACGCTCGTGGACGAGGCCGGCTTCGCGCAGAACGCGTAGGTGTCTGGAGACCGCGGGCCGGCTGACCTCGAACTCAGCTGCGAGCTCGCCGGCAGGCAGCTCCCGGTCGCGAACGAGCTCGAGCACCCGCCGACGGATGGGATCCGAGATTGCCGCCGCGGCTTCCATCAATGCGTAACATAGCTGTTACGCGTTGAAGCGGACGTTCAAGGTGTCGCCCTCGAGCTCGACAGCGGCGCCGGAGGCAGTGAGAACCTGCACGCCGACGGCCGCGCCGAAATCGCGGAGGTCTTCACCGGTTGCGATGGCGCCGGCGTTGTCGACGATCGGGGCAATCGAAACGACCGGCCCTGCCGCCCGGAGCGTCACCTGCTCCAGACCTCCATGGCGACGTGCCGCTTCCGCCAGCGCGCTGAGGGAGACGGCCGCCCAGTCCGGATCCGCCTGCACCTCCCCGCCCTCGCCTTCGACTGCAAGCCGTCCGTCCTCGGCCCGACCCGCCGCGGCGTCGGCGAGCTCTCGCGTGTGCGTCGAGCGGAGCTGCGGCTCGAAGCGCCCCGCGTCGATCCGCGCCACCGCGCTGAGCAGGTCGAGCAGCTCGGCGAGCTGGTCGGTCGCGGCGCCGATCATCTCGACGTAGCGCTTCGCCGGCTCCTTGATCTCGTCGAGCCGCTGGAGCGTGCGTGCGAAGCCCGACGCCGTCGCGAGCGGCGTTCGGAGGTCGTGGCAGGCGAGCGAGACGAGCTGGGCGAATGTCTGGCGAGGCAACTGAGCGCTGCTAGGTTGGCACGGATGGCCGAGGTTCGCCACTTTCTCGAGGATCTGCAGGCCTCCCAGCCCGAGGTCCGGATCGGCCTTTCGAGCGCCGGCGTCCGGGGAATCTCGCAGGCCATCCGGATCCGCTACGGCGACACGGAGAAGCTGATCGCCGCTGAGATCGACTGCACCGTCGACCTCGACGTCGCCCAGAAGGGCGTCCACATGTCGCGCTTCCCAGAGGTCTTCGAGGAGGCGATCGAGCGTGTTGTGCTCGAGGAGGCGTTCCTCGTAGAGGAGCTCGCCGCGCACATCGCCGAGCACGTCGTCGAGCGCCAAGCGGCTGGGAGGGCGGAGACGCAGATCGTCGCGCGCTACCCGATCGAGCGCCGCACGCCGGTGACCGACCTCCCGACGCAGGAGATGGTGGCGCTGATCGGGATCGCGGCCGCTAGCTCCCGCGGCGTCCGTCGTGTCGTCGGCGTGGAAGCCAGCGGGATCAACGCCTGCCCGTGTGCGCAGGGCCTCGTGCGCGAAGCGGCGAGCTCGCGGCTCGCCGACGCCGGCTTCGGGGAAGGCGACATCGAGCGCATCTTCGACCTCGTCCCCCTCGCGACCCATAACCAGCGGGGTCGCGGAACGCTGTTCGTCGGCAGTGAGGAGCGCGTGAATGCCGAGCAGCTGGTCGCGATCGCCGAGTCGTCGATGAGCTCGCCTGTCTACGAGCTCCTGAAACGGCCCGACGAGCTCTTCGTCGTCGAGCACGCGCATCTCCAGCCGCGCTTCGTGGAGGACTCGGTGCGGCTCGCGCTCCAGGGCACGCTGGACGCGTACCCGGGGCTGGACGACTCGGACTTCCTCTTCTCGCGCCAGGTGAACCTGGAGACGATCCACACCCATGACGTGGTCGCCGAGCGGTTCGGCACCGTGGGCGAGCTGCGCGGCGAGCTACGAGGCGCTTCGATCGCTCGTCACACGCAGCTGAGCGACTGGCTCGCCGCGAAGCCGGCTTAGGCCGGCTGGCGCGCCGCTCCCCTGGGGTCAGGTCTTGCACTGCCACATGCGGTCGCCAGTGGTGGCGGCTTGTTGCAGTGCAAGACCTGACCCCGACGAGGCGCCGTCAGCGAAGAGGAATCTGGTAGCCGTTGACCCAGTCGTTGACCGTGGACCAGTCGAGGTTCGCGAAGAACGCGTCGATGTAGGACGCTCGGTCGGTCTGATAGTCGAGGAAGTACGCGTGCTCGTAGACGTCGAGCGCGATGAGCGGCGTCGCGTTCCAGACGGGATAGGTGTGCTGCGTGTCGCCGATGTAGTTGAAGAGGCGGCCCTCGTCCCAGTCGTACGCGGTCCACGCCCAGCCCCGTCCGGCCATGGCCGTTGCCGTGAGGTCGGCGCGCCAGTTCCCGATCGAGCCGAAGTCGCGCTCGATCAGGTCGCCGATCGCCCCGTCGGGATCGCCGCCGTCGCCGCCGAGGTGCTCGAAGTAGATCTCGTGGTTCTTGATCCCGCCGATCGCGAAGGTCAGGTCGACCTTCAGCGCGCGGACGTCCGAGAAGACCTGATTTCCGGCTGAGAGATCGACGTCGGCGAGTCGGCCGAGGATCTCGTTCCGCTTCGCGACGTACCCCTGATAGAGCTTGTAGTGCGCCTCGACCGACTCCCGCGAGATGCCGTCGAGCTCGTACAGGCGCGGCTTGAGCTCGCGAGGCGCGATCTCCTCGTGGTTGAAGACAAGCGTCGACAAGGCGTTCTCCTTTGCGAAGATTTCGGGGCCGGCCGGAGCATAACGAGGCGCCAGCCGGCCCCAGGAGCGTTGCCTATCGCTTGCGGATGAGCAGGGTCCGGCTGTGGCTCCAGAGGTAGCCCGAGCCGGCCTGGTTGGTCGTCATGAAGATGCGCAGCACGTTCCGGCCGCGCTTCAGCCGGATCTTGAAACGCCGTGCTCCGGTCGTCCCAAGCCGCACCTTCTTGATGTACACCCACTGAGCGAGGGGCGAGCGCCGCTGGACGTAGACCCAGCGACTGGCCATGGAGTCGCGCGCCCTCGCCGAGACGGTGAAGGTCGAGCCGCTGCGGCGGCTGAACGCGATCCGCGGGCGGACGCCGACGCTGATGATCGCGCTGGCCCGACTGCCCCAGCGGGCTTGGTAGAAGGTCAGGACGTCAGGAACGTCCGACCAGTCGTAACCCCCGGCGGTAACCGTCTTCAGCTCGGCGGCCTTCGCGAACGACGCCTGGTCGAACGGCCGCGACCAGATCTCGACCGTCTGGTTGGCGGCACCGGACGAGATCAGCCCTGTCAGCCGGATTCCGGCGCCGTAGAAGACGGTGCCGGCCGAGGATGCGATCGAGACCGAGGGCGGCGGGCCCTGGACGACGATCGTGCCGCGCTCGGCGGGCTCGAGGGCATCGCGATAGCGGTAGGTGCCCGACGTGCTGAACTGCCTGGTGTACGTCGCTCCAGGTCGCATCACCGGCGAGGCGAAGTGGCCGTTGTCGGCGACGACCTGGTGGTTCACGGTGTCGTCGTTTCGCCAGCGGATGCTGTCACCCGTTTGAATCGTGCGTGTCGCCGGCACGAAGCCGGCGGGCTTGATCGCCACCACCCTCGTCACCGCGGCAAGAGCGACGGCTCCTGCGGCGAGGGCGACGATGGAGACGACGAGCAGTAGTGCTTTCCTCATGTGCTGAGAACCCCCCTTCATGCAAGCTCTACTGCCCACTATCGACGTGAAGCACCTCAGAAAGGGTGGAATCCGAAAGAACTCCAAACAACTCCTTACAGTTCGCTCGAAATGCGCGCACTCGTAACCGGCGGAACGGGGCGTGTCGGCTCTGCGATCGCAGCGGGGCTCGAGCGCGAAGGCTGGGACGTGGCGGCGGTCGGCCGCGCTGACGGGGACCTCTCGACCGCTGCCGGCGCCCGGACCGTCGTCGCGTCCGCCGTCGAGCGGCTCGGCGGCCTCGACCTGCTCGTGAACGCGGCCGGCGACGGCTTCCGGCCGCGCGCCGTCGAGGAGCTGGACGACGAGGACTGGGATACGGCGTTCGGCGCAACGGCGAAGGGGAGCTTCTTCGCCACCCAGGCGGCGATTCCGGCGCTCCGCGAGGCTCGCGGTGTCGTGGTGATGATCGAGGACGTCGCGGCGTACCAGCCCTGGCCGTCCTTCGCCGCCCACTGCGCCGCCAAGGCGGCCCAGGCGATGCTGACGAAGGTCTTCGCGCGCGCCCTCGCTCCGGAGATCCGCGTCTGCGGTGTCGCGCCGGGACCCGTCGCGGTCGAGCCCGAGCAGGTGGAGCGGCGAGCGGCGGAAAGCCTGCTCGGCCGGGTGGGCTCACCCGATGACATCGCCGACGCCGTCCTCTACCTCGCCGGCGCCGACTTCGTCACCGGGACGACGCTCGTCGTCGACGGCGGCCGGCTTCTTCAATCCGCGCGCGGCACGAAGCCGTAGTTGCTTGAGATATGACCGCTTCGGCTGCGGCAGCGGCCTTGCCGCTTTCGTCTCCAGACGCAACCATTCAGCCCGTGAACCCGGAAGTCAGTGACGCCGAGCTGATCACACGCGTCGGCTCGGGCGACCGCCACGCCTTCGAGGTGCTGTACCAACGCTACTCGAGGCCGGTTTTCGGCCTGGCGCTGCGGCGGCTCGGCGACCGTGGTCGCGCCGAAGATGCCGTCCAGGAGACGTTTGCATCCGTCTGGCGCGCCGCCGGCAGCTACCGGCCCGAGCGCGGGCCAGGGGCGCCGTGGCTCTACGCGGTCGCGCGGAACGCAATCGTCGACAACGGACGTGCTCGCCGAGAGCCGCCCGTCGAACGCGTCGAGGAGCAGGCCGGCGACGAGACGCCCGCCGACCGCGCGGAGAGCGGCTGGGTGGCATGGCGAGTGCATCGGGCCCTGGGCGAGCTACCGGAGAACGAGCGCGTGGTGATCGAGCTGGCGTACTGGGGCGGCAGGTCGCAGTCCGAGGTTGCCGAAACCCTCGGCATTCCACTGGGAACGGTCAAGACGCGCACGCGGACGGGCCTCATGCGGCTGGCCGAGATGCTGGAGGACGTACTGTGAGACGTCTGCGACGTCGCTTCCAGACCGCACGGGCTTTGCCCGTGGGGCCGTCGGCAATGACTGGTCGGGACGCCGAACGGCAGGAGCTGCGGCTGTGACACGCCGGCCGCCGGACTTCGACGAGCTGTTCGACGGCGTTGAGCGCCCCGAGGACCGCGAGCGGCTTCGGCGCGTCCACGAGCTGCTCGTGGAAGCGGGCCCGCCGCCGGAGCTCTCCCCCGCCCTCGCGTCCGTAACGCCACCAGGGGGCCGCCGCCGCTGGCTCGCGGGCTTGGCGCTCGCCGCGGCGCTCGCGGTCTCGGCCTTCGTCCTCGGCTACTACGCCGGCAATTCGCCGGACAGCGCCAACGCGATGCGGGTACGGCAGACGGTGCAGCTCGCGGGTGCCGGCGAGGCGTCCGGGGTGATCAACCTCGGCTACAAGGCCTCGGACGGCAACTGGCCGTTGAAGGTGACGGTCAGTGGGCTCAGGCATGTGAGCGGCGGCGACTACTACCGGCTCGCGCTGACGCGGGACGGCGAGGCGAAGGTCACGTGCGGGACGTTCAACGTCGGCCGCGGCAAGACGACCATCGACATGGTCGCGGCCTACGACCTGAAGGGCTTCGACGGGTGGGTCATCACCCTCTGGAATGGAGAGACGCACGACGAGAAGCCGGTCCTCTGGACGGCTGAGCCGATTAACGCTTAGCGCTTAAGGGGCGGCGCGGCCGGCGGCGACGAACGCCTCGTACGTCACCGGCATCCGCTCGGCGAAGAAGCGCTCGCAGGCCTCCGCGTAGCGCCTGATCTCGCGCTGTGCCGTCTCGGAGTTGCGCAGCGAGAGGAAGTTCATGAGCGCCCGCGCGTTGACCGTCCAATAGAACTCGGTGTAGGCGCCGACTGGCAGCGCGGCGCGAGCGAGCTCCCGTGCGACACCGAGCTCCACGAGCCGCTCGTACGCCGCGTAGGCCGCCTCGTAGACCTGGTGCAGTTCCTCGCGCGTCGTCTCGGCGACCTCGTCCGGTACCGGCTCGAAGGAATACGCGCCCGGCTTGCCGACCTGCGTGCGGACGTCTTCGGGAGCCGGGAGGTAGAAGTCGTCGGTCGCGCGCGCATAACGCATCGAGAACTCGTTGAAGGAGCCGACGCGGTGCCGGAACCACTCCCGCGCGACGAAGATCGGCGCGCGGATGTGGAAGCGGAAGCTGTTGTGCTCGAACGGCGTCCCGTGCCGCTCCCGCATCAGGAAGCGGATCAGCCCGGCGTCGGAATCCTCCATCTCCGTCTTGTGCTTCGCGAAGCTGACGCGCGCGCCGTTGACGACGGAGAGGTCGTCCGCCATCGCGTCGTCCAGCCGGACGAAGCCGTGGTCGAGTACGGGGATCGACCCCTGGGCTATGACTTCAGCCGTGACAGCCACCTCGTCGAGTGTAACGAGGGCATATGTCGGCACCTCCGGCTGGTCCTACCCGTCGTGGAAGCCCGGGTTCTACCCGGCCGAGGCCAAGCCGGCGGAGTTTCTCCGCCACTACGCGCAGCGGCTGCCGACCGTCGAGCTGAACACCACCGGCTACCGGCTGCCGGCGGAGGAGCAGTTCGAGCGGTGGGCGGCGGCGACCCCGGATGGGTTCAAGTTCGCGCCGAAGCTGAACGCCCACCGGCTGAGCGAGCTCGCGACCTTCGAGGAGCGGACGCGAAGGCTGGGCGACCGGCTCGGGCCGATCCGCATGCTCGTCGGCTCGGCACGGGACGAGGGCTTCATCCAGCTCGCGCTCGGCTCCGTCGACCCCGAGCTGCGCATCGCGTTCGACTTCCGCCACGACTCCTGGGAAGACGTCGACCTGACACTCCCGGACAACGCCGTCCGCGTGAACGACCTCGAGGCGACGGCGCCGTTCCGCTACCTGAGGCTCCGCGAGCCGCCGTACAGCGACGCGGACCTCGAGGAGTGGGCGGCGCGGATCCGGCCGCTCGTGGCCGACGGGATCGAGGTGTACTGCTACTTCCGCCACGAAGACGAGCCGACGGCGCCGGGGTATGCGGAGCGCCTCAGGGAGCTGGTGGGGCTCTCGCTTTGAGTTTCGACGCGTCGCGGTCGGGTACTCACGCGGCACACGAAACTCGACGAGGAGGGGGAACGATGGCCGAGCTCACCAATCTCGAGACGAAGATCGCCGAGGTGATCGGACTTGCGCAGGCGGCTCAGGGGGCGACCCAGAAGGTCGAAGGCCTACTCGAGCACGACGAGCTGAAGCAGACGCTCCAGCGCATGCGCGAGGAAGCGATCGAGACCGAGGAGCGGACGATCTCCGTCGCCGAGGGCCTTGATGCCAAGAAGACCGCGATCCTGGAGAAGGCGCGGGAGACGAAGCAGGAAGCCACCCAGATGATGCAGACCTATCTCGGGAGCGACGCCGACGAGCTCGACGGCTTCGAGTTCCTGACGATGGCCGAGGCCGGCGAGGCGGGCCACTGGGAGATCCTCGGGGCGATGAACGAGCGGGCCGGGAACGCCGAGCTCCAGCAGGTGATCCAGTGGGCCACGCCGATCCAGCAGCGCCACTTCCAGGAAGCCCGGCAGGGCTCGCTGCAGCTCGCGGCCGAGGAGGAACCTAACGAGCCGGCCGAATAGCTCTCACGACAAGCCTCGTCTCGCGCGAGAGCTCGGCGCCCTCGTAGTCGCCGAAGCACTCGATCTCGGCGAACCCCACGGCCGCGATCATCCGCACGAGCTCGGTGGCGGTGTAGACGCGCAGCCTGTAGGTGAAGCTGCGGCGCGTCCCACCGGAGACGTGGATGTGCTCGGTCTCGATCTCGCCGGCCACGTGGTCGAGGCGCCTCGCCTCGGCCACGAGGCCCTCGCCCTCGATCGGGTCCCAGGTACGAGGCTGGAAGATCGCCATCAGCCGGTCGCGGTGAAGCGTCTCGAGGACGAGTGCGCCCCCCGGCCGTAGGACGCGGAGGAACTCGCCGAGCATCTGCCGGTCGCCCGCCTCGCCGCGGTAGCCGATCGAGCTGAAGATGTTGAGCACTCCGTCGAAGCTCTCGTCCTGGAACGGCAGCTCGCGGAAATCCGCCTGCACGAAGCGCGGCCACTCGAGGTCGCCGGCCCGCCGCCGGCCCTCGTCGAGCTGGACACCGGACCGGTCGGCGGCCGTTACCCGGAAGCCGGCTTCGGCAAGCGGGATCGAGAGCCGACCGAATCCCGCCGGTGCGTCCAGGATCTCGGCGGGCGGCACGAGACCGGCGAGCTTCGCCGCGCCACGCGCCTCGGCGGCGTCGTCCTGCTCGTTGAAGCGCCACAGGTACGTCTCGAGGTACATCTCGTCGAAGAAGTCGTCCCAACGGTCGCGCTCCATCAGTGCCTCGTCCGGCGATGTTGCCGTGTCTCTGGTTTGCGAAAAGCCCGGCAGGCTCCAGACTGGCGGAAATTTGCAGCCGCCAGAGGCGCGGATGATGCAGCCGCCAGAGGCGCGGATGACATTGCCGGGCGAGGCACCTAACTGATTCTCTTCAGCACGCCCAGCGCGCGCTGGTTCCACGGGACTCGGTGCGTGATGCCGCTCGCGCCGGACACCTCGTCCCGGTGAGCGAGGTACCAGTCGTAGGTCTCGATCAGCGCGTCGGCGTTGGAGAGCCGCGGCTTCCAGCCGAGGATGCGCTCGGCACGCGAGACGTCCACGAACGAGTCGCGGTGCGCCGTTCTGTAGTGCCACTCGACGAGCGGCGACAGGCGGGCCAGCTCGAGTGCGCGCAGCGCAACCTCGGCAGGGCGCACGGGGATCGGCGTGATCCGGCTCCCGGAGCCGGCGTGGTCGATCAGTGCCTGTAGGTCTGAGTGGACGGTGCCGAACTCCTTCGCGCCGACATTCAGGGTCTCATTTCGGGCGGCGCGCTTGCTCGCCGCGAGCACGATCGCGTCGACGAGATCCTCCACCGCGAGCAGTTGGTACCGGTTCGTGCCGTCGCCGAGTACGTAGATGCGCCGCCCGTCGCGGATCCAGTCGAAGAGGATCTCGAAGACGCCCAGCCGCTCCGGGCCGATGAAGGTCTTCGGGCGGAGGATCACGCAGTCGAGCCCCCGCGCGATGAACGCGCGGCACACGTTCTCCGCCTCGATCTTCGACTCGCCGTAGTGGCCCACGCCGACGAGCGGGTCGTCCTCCTCGATTGGATGCTTCTCCGGGACGCCGTAGACGGCGGTCGAGGAGACGAAGACGACGCGCCTGACACCCGCCTCCGCCGCGGCGGCGAGCAGCGTCAGCGTTCCGTCGACGTTGACGGAGCGGATCTCGCGCCGCGAGCCGCGAATCGGAAGCGCAGCGGCAGCGTGGACGAGGATCCGCGCACCGTCAACCAATTGCCGCGCCGCCCGCTCGTCGCGGATGTCACCGCGGAGCTCCTCGACGGCCAGGCCGGGCTCGTCCAGTGGGACGAGGTCGAGCGAGCGCACCTGGTGACCATCCGCGAGCAGCCGCCGTGCGAGGTGCAGGCCGAGAAACCCGGCCCCGCCTGAGATACCCCACTGCACGAACCGAAATTACCGCCGGGCGCCCGTGGAGAGCATGACCATCCGCCGCCGGAGCGGGGCTTCGCCCCGCGGGAGGCTCACTACGACAGAAACAGGTGAGCCAGCACCCCAGGAGGCGGCTCCGCAACCCACAGAGGCGCCGCGGCCCCGCGCAAGGAGGGGGTCCGCGGGGGAACCAGGGGTTCCCCCGCGCATTATTCGTATTGCAAGGCTTCGAGGACGTTCAGGCGGGCTGCTCGCTGCGCGGGCATGATCGCCGCCACCAGGCCGACGAGGACTGCGACGAGGGCGAACGCGACCAGCGGCAGCAGCGGGATCACGTACCGCACCTCGTACTGATCGAGCGCCTTCGTCACCATCGCGGCAAGGAACATTCCG
>DATFQN010000075.1:0-7970 GCA_035264165.1 Gaiellaceae bacterium | reverse complement strand
CGACGGCCGCCCGCCGCGTCTTCTCGACCCTGATCGCTCGTCCACCGCGCGGCTCGACGCTCGCGCTCGCAGGGAGGTCGGCGCCGACGCTTCCGCTCGGCGCTCTGCGCGCACGCGGCGGCGTGCGCGAGCTCGGCGTCGAGGAGCTGGCGCTGACGAGGCGAGAGGCGCAGCTGCTGCTCCTCGGAGCGGATGCAACGCTTTCCGAGCAGCAGATCGAGGACATGATCGAGGTATGCGAGGGATGGCCGGCCGCCCTTTACCTCGCGTCGCTGTCGGTTGCCGCCTCGGCGACCGATGCGACGCCGAACGGGTTCGGCGGGAGCGATCGTTACCTGACCGAGTACCTCCGAGCCGAGTACCTCTCGGCGCTGCGGCCCCAAGACCTCCGGTTTCTCCGACGGTCGTCGATTCTCGGCGAGCTGACGGGGCCGCTCTGCGACGCAGTCCTACGCGAAGACGACTCGGAGGCGCGACTGCAGAGGCTCACCCGCGCAAACCTCGTCGTCGTGCCGCTCGGCCGCAAGTCCGCCCGCTATCGCTTTCACCGGCTCTTTCGTGAGTACTTCGTCCGCGAGCTGCTGGACGAAGAGCCGGAAGCCATCCCGGCTCTGCACCGGCGCGCCGCGGATTGGTACGAGGGCAGCGGCGATCCCCACTCCGCCCTCGAGCACGCGGAAGCGGCGCGAGACGCGGACCGCGTTGCCGCGCTGATCAGCGTGATCGCACTCCCGGCCTCCTCTCGGGGCCACGGGGACGAGATCGTGCGCCGGATCGCGCGCCTCGGCGAGGCCGGTCAGCTGCATCGATATCCGGCGCTCGCATTGCAAGGCAGCTGGGTTCAGGCGTTCCGCGGCCGCGCCGCCGAGGCGGAGCGGTGGCTCAAACTCGCCGAACGGGGCGCTCGGCGCCGCAGCCGAGAGGGGGCCATGTGCCGAGCGGGCCTTCCGGTCGTCCGTGCCGCTCTCTGCCGGAACGGCGCCCGGCGTATGCTCGCGGACTCCGGCGCCGCCTTGGCGAGCTTGCCGCCCTCCAGCCCGTGGTACCCGCACGCACTGCATCTGCGCGGGTGCGCCGCCATTCTCCTGCGCTGCGAGGAAGAGGCGGACTCGCTCCTGGTCGAGGCCGCGCGGGCGGCGGCGTTGCAGGGCTCCGCCGAGACGCAGATGATCGCAGTAAGCCAGCGGTCGCTGATCGCGTGGCGGGACGATCCCGCCCGCGCCGCCGAGCTTTCGCTCCAGGCGTCCGAGGTCCTGTCGGGCGCCGAGCTCGAGAGCTGTCCGACGGCCGCGATCGCCTACGCCGCGTCGGCACGCACGGCGCTGCGGCACGGTCGTTGGGCTGAGGCCCGGCAGCTCGTCGACGCCGCCGAGCCGCTCCGCTCGTGCGTGACCGAAGCCTTGCCGTGGCTTGCCGTCGGCGTTCGGCTCGAGCTCGCGCAGTGCTACTTGACGCTTCGGGATGTCGAGGCTGCGCGCGCCGTCGTCGCCGAGATCGACGCGATCCTCGACGTCCGCCCCCGCCTCGGCGGGCTCGCCGTCCGGGCCCGCGAGCTGCGCGACGAGCTGGGAGCGCTCGTGCGCCCTCGGGGTCGATCGCGGATCGATCTCACGCCGGCCGAGCTACGCCTGCTGCCGTTGCTGGCGACGCATCTCTCGTTTCGCGAGATCGGCGACCAACTGAACGTCTCGCGCAACACGGTCAAGACGCAGGCAATCTCCATCTACCGCAAGCTCGGCGTCAGCGGACGGAGCGACGCGATCAGAGTTACAGGTGCCGGGACCGTGGGGGCGGCGTAGCCGTGACCGCTCGCCGGCCAGCAAGCGCGGCTCCGGAAGCAGCCGTCACCACGCAAGTGGCCCCCGCGCGCCGGCTGAGAACACCACCTCCGGACGCGCCGCCGCTCTTCGACACCGTCGCTGGGTCGACGATCACCGTGCCCGGCTTGCGGTTCGGTCTGGTCTCGAGAACGGCCCTCGTCAACCGCCTGCGCGCACAGAGTGCTTGCCCTGTCGTCGCTGTCACCGCGCCGTCCGGCTACGGCAAGACGACGGCGCTTGCTCAGTGGGCGAATCGGGATCCCCGTCCGTTCGCTTGGGTCTCGATCGAAGAGCGCGACCGCGACGCGATCTTTCTGCTTCGGCACGTCGCGGCGGCGCTCCACGAGCTGACGCCGCTCGAGCCGCACGTGCTGGACGCGTTCGCCGCGCCGGGGCCGTCGATGTGGACGTCGGTGCTCCCGCGACTCGCTGCCGCACTCGTCTCGTCGCCGCCCCTCGTGCTCGTGCTCGACGATGCGCATCGACTTCACTCGGCGGACTCGATCGGCGCAATCCAGGTCCTCGCCGACCACCTTGGTCCCGGCTCCGTCCTCGTACTGGCTGGACGTGTGGCGCCGCGCCTGCCGCTCGCGGCACTGCGCGCAGCGGGCAGGCTCTTCGATGTCGGTGTCGAGGAGCTCGCGCTCACGGCCAGGGAGGGTCAGCTGCTCTTCCGTCAGACCGGAGCAAAGCTCTCGCTCGACGAGGCGACGACGTTGGTTCGCGGGTGTGAGGGCTGGCCGGCTGCCCTGTATCTGTCGGCCGTTACGCGGCGCGAGGTCGAGGGTGGACGGCGCAGCGCCGAACAGCGAATCCCGTTCGGGGGCCGCGAGTCGAGCCTCGCCGCGTACTTCCGATCCGAGTACCTCTCGCGACAGCCGTCCGCGACGGTGCAGTTCCTCACGAGGACGTCCATCCTCGAGAAGATGTGCGGCGGCCTGTGCGACGCCGTGCTCGGGAAGAAGGGCTCGGCCCGCGAGCTCGAGAAGATCGAGCGCTCGAATCTCTTCCTCGTGCCGCTGGACCGGCAGCGTCTCTGGTACCGATATCACCGCCTGTTCCGCGACGCTCTCCGGCGGGAGCTCGCCGAGCGCGAGCCCGTCGCCGCCGCCGCACTGCATCGTCGTGCGGCGGATTGGTACGAGCGGCACCAGGATCCCGAGTCCGCGCTCGACCATGCCTGCGAGGCGGGCGACGCACGCCGAATCGCACGGATCTTCACGACGATCGCGCTGCCGATGTACCACAGCGGCCGGGTGGCCACCGTCGAACGCTGGTTTGCGCGCTTGGACAATCCGAAGCTACTCGAGCGCTATCCGCTGGTCGCCGTCCAGGGCAGTTGGATCCACGCGCTGCGGGGCCGAGCCGGGGAGGCGGAGCGATGGCTCCGTCTCGGCGAGATCGGCCTCAGCCGCGGCGCGCACGCGCCCGAGCTAGGTGCGTGGACCAAGCTGATCCGCGCGGCGCTCGGAAGGGACGGAGCGTCCCAGATGATCGCTGACGCCGAGACCGCGCTCACGGGGCTCTCGTCCGACGATCCGGTGCGCCCCTCCGCGCTGATGGTGCTCGGCGCTGGCCACATGCTCCTCGGTCAGAACGGGCGAGCGGACACGATTCTTGCCGAGGCGGCGGCAGAGGCCGACCGCCTCGGGGCGACGGACGCCCAGGTCGTCGCTATCAGTCAGCGATCGATCATCGCCGCCGCCGAGAACGATGCCGAAGCGGCGGAGAAGCTCGCGCAGGCGGCCAAGCAACTCGTCGAGCGAGGTCGCCTGGAGGGATACGCCACGACGGCGATCGCCTTCGCGACGGCGGCGCGAGCGTCACTTCGGCAGGGCCGGTGGGACGAGGCGCGCGCCGACCTCGACCGGGTCGGAGGTCTTACGCCCTCCCTCAACCCGGGGCTCTTTCCGTGGCTGGTGGTGCAGACGCGAATCGAGTTCGCGCGGGCGTACGTCGCCCTGCGTGAGGCACGAGCGGCCCGGACGCTGCTCGCGGAGATCCGCGATCTGCTGCGGGAACGGCCAAACGCCGGCGTGCTCGTCGACGAGGTGGAGCTGCTGGAGCGAGAGGTCGAGGCGATTCCCGACCACGGACGAGGAAGCGTCGGACTCACGCCGGCCGAGCTCCGCCTGCTTCCGTTCCTGACCACCCACCTCTCGTTCCCCGAGATCGGCGCGCAGCTCTACGTTTCGCGGAACACGATCAAGACGCAGGCGATCTCGGTCTATCGAAAGCTCGGCGTCACGAACCGCAGCGAGGCGATCGCGTGTGCCGTCCGCCTCGGTCTCGTCGATGCGCTGGCCACGCCGTCTGAGGCTTTCACCCCGCACGGATGATGACGTCGCACGCATGGTTTGGTGAACTCGCTCGGTCGTGGTGTCCTACGAGACGACGCTGACGAAGCTCGCGATCGCGGACGACGCCTACTACGAGAGCCTGCTGGGAGGCGAGAGCTCGAGCGTCGCCGAGTCGCATCTCAGCGAGAAGACTCACGCCCTCGTACGGCTCGGCGCGCTCGTCGCGATCGGCGCCACAGCTCCCGGCTATATGTGGACCGTGGAGTTCGCTCGACGCCACGGCGCTTCGGACGACGAGATCGTCGGTTGCCTCATCGCCGCGCTCCCCGCCGTCGGCGTCGCGAACGTCGTCTCGGCGGCGCCGAAGCTCGCGCTCGCACTCGGCTACGACGTCACGGCTGCGCTCGAGGAGCGCGGAATACCCGAGCCCGACTGACCTCAGCGCGCCACTATGAGCGTGAGCCCGTCCAACGACTCCACTCGCACGGTGTCGCCCCGGTCGGCGCCTTCCTCGCATCGCGCCTCCCACAGCTCTCCCCGCAGCTGGACGATCCCGTTCGGACGGCAGGCCTCGACCACCTCGGCGGTCTCGCCGATCATCGCCTCGGCTCCCGTCGTCACCTTCGTCCGCCTGTCCAGGCGTTTCGCCCAGCGCCTCAGGAGCACGATCTCGATCGCCTCGAGCCCGCAGCCCACGAGGATCAGCACGACGCTCCACGGCGTCGGCACCGACGCGAAGACGACGAGCAGGATGACGAGTAGGAGGATCACGCAGGGATCGTGCGGCTTCTACGGTCGCCGGTGATCATCCGCTGAGGATGAGGCCGCGTCGGGTGCTCCCGACTAGCGTGCCTCCCGTCTGGTCGACCATGGTGCAGAGCCGGGGAGGGTGATGAGCGAAAGGACCGCCACGAGCGACACAGCGACGGCCTTCTTCGAGCAACTCGCCGAGCGGGGACACGAGCCCCTGCTCGGAAAGGCGCGCGGGACGGTCTGCGTCGAGCTGATCGACGGGACGTCGACCGAGACCTGGCTCGTCACGATCGACCGGGGCGACTTGACCGTCTTCCAGGGGACGGCTAACGCCGACTGCACGCTTCGCGCGAGCAGGGAGCTGTTCGGGCAGGTGGTCACGGGGGAGGTCAATGCGGTCGCAGCGGTCCTCCGAGGCGCGATCGGAATCGAAGGCGACTCGGAGCTCCTGGTTCTGTTCCAGCGCCTCTTCCCAGGAAGGTCGGGGGCCGCGGCGACGGAGTCGGACACCGGAGCGAGGGGGGCGAGTCGATGAGCACCGGCCTCGTCAAGATCCTCGACGGCAACACGTTCGTCGTCAGTGACGCGTCCGGCGACATCGACGCCTCGCGTACCGACCCCACCGGGCTCTTCTCGTACGACACGCGCTACCTCTCGAAGTGGGTGCTGACGATCGACGGGCAGCGGCTCAACTCGCTCTCGACGGACGACCTCAACTACTTCGAGGCGCGCTTCTTTCTCGTCCGCGGAACGGGAACCGTCTACGTGGACGCGAAGCTCTCGGTCATCCGCCAGCGCGCGGTCGGCGACGGCTTCCACGAGGAGCTGACCCTGCTGAACCACGACGACCAGGCGGTCGACCTCACAGTCCGGTTCGATGCCGCGTCCGACTTCGCCGATCTCTTCGAGGTCAAGGACGCGCTCGAGAAGAAGGGGACGTACTCGACCTCGGTCGAGCGCGGAGAGCTCGAGCTCGGCTACGAGCGCGACACGTTCGCGCGGGCGACCCGGATCTCGTCGTCGGTGCCGGCACAGGTGGACGGGGAAGGAATGACGTTCAAGCTGCGCATCGAGCCGCACGGTGAGTGGACGACGGATTTGGACGTGGTAACTGCGTTCGTTCCCGCCTCCGGGATGTCGCGCAGCCGAACGAGGTACGCCCGGGACGGCGGCAGCGGCAGATCGAACATGGAGAGCAACCTCGAGCGTTGGCTGGAGACGGCGCCGCGCATCGAGTGCAGCTGGGAGCCGTTGAAGCCAACCTACCGGCGCAGCCTCGTCGATCTCGCCGCATTGCGCTTCTCCCCGCCGATCGCCGGGGGCCAGAGCCTTCCTGCAGCCGGTCTGCCCTGGTTCATGACCATGTTCGGCCGCGACAGCATCCTCACCAGCCTCCAGGCGCTCCCGTTCAAGCCCGAGCTCGCGGCCACCACCATCCACGCGCTCGGCACGTGGCAGGGCACGAGGGTGGACGATTTTCGCGACGAGGATCCGGGGCGGATCCTCCACGAAGCGCGTTACGGCGAGCTGCCGGCTTTCGAGGAGCGGCCTCACTCGCCGTACTTCGGGTCGGCGGACGCCACACCCCTCTACGTGGTCCTCCTCGACGAGTACGAGCGCTGGACGGGAGACACGAAGCTCGTGCGGGAGTTCGAGCACGAGGCTCGCGCGGCCCTGAATTGGATCGACCAGTACGCCGATCTGATGGGTAACGGGTACATCTGGTACCAGCGGCGGAACGAGGAGACCGGCCTCGAGAACCAGTGCTGGAAGGACTCGTGGGACTCGATCTCGTATCGCGACGGCCGCATCCCGAGCTTCCCACGTGCGACCTGCGAGATCCAGGGCTACGCGTACGACGCGAAGGTCCGGGGCGCACGCCTCGCGCGGCTCGTGTGGAAGGATGCGGCTCTCGCCGACCGCCTGGAGCGGGAAGCAGCGGAGTTGAAACGGCGGTTCAACCGCGACTTCTGGGTCGAGAGCGACGAGTACTTCGCGCTCGCGCTCGACACCGAAGGGAAGCAGGTGGACGCGCTCTCCTCGAACATCGGTCACCTGCTCTGGAGCGGCATCGTGGACACCTCCAAGGCGAAGGCCGTCGCACGACATCTGATGGGGCCGCGCCTGTTCTCCGGTTGGGGCGTCCGAACGCTCGCCGCGGGTGAGGGCCGCTACAACCCGATCGGCTACCACGTCGGGACGGTCTGGCCGTTCGACTGCTCGTTCATCGCCTGGGGCCTGCGCCGCTACGGCTTCAAGGAGGAGGCGGCGCGGATCGCGGCCGGCATCCTCGATGCGGCCGAGTTCTTCGACGGACGCCTCCCGGAGGCGTTCGGGGGCTACGAGCGGTCGGTGACGCGGTATCCCGTCGAGTATCCGACGGCGTGCAGTCCCCAGGCGTGGTCGACAGGCGCGCCCTTGCTGCTCCTGCGCACGATGCTGGGACTCGAGCCGATCGGTGACAACCTCGTCGTCGATCCCACTCTGCCCGCCGGGCTCGGCTACCTCGAGCTTCTCGACATTCCGGGCCGGTGGGGCCGGATCGACGCGTTCGGACGCGAACGCGTGGAGGCCGAGCCGCCGACAGGGCTCCGCCGCCAGCTCGGCTCGACGCCGGCGCCGCGGTCGAGCCGGCAGAGGGCGCGACGGCGAACGTGAGGGGACGGGAACGCCGTCTCGGCGACGAGGGCCGACGTGACGATCCACGCTCGACTCCGTCTCTGACGACGAACCGGCCCGCGTCAGACACCGACAGCGCCGTCTGGGCCCTGTTCGCGACGGCGTTCCGGCTGATGGCTCGGCCGGTGCGCGTCGTCGCGGGCTCGTCGGGCATCGACGTCCCCCGCCGACTGGAGGAGGCCGCCGTGGACGCGGTCGCAACACCGACCGCGGAGCGGGCGGTGGACGAGATCTTCGCCGGCCCGCTGCCCGAGATGATCGGTCGCTCGCTCGCCGCGAACAGGGTCGTCGAGCGCATCGTCGCCGAGGCCGCCGCGACTGACGACTTCGAGCGCGCCATCGTCTCGGCGCTCGAGAGCGAGCGGACGCAGCACCTGATGAACGGGGTGCTGGCGAGTCCCGCATTCGAGCGGCTCGT
>DATFQN010000074.1:0-3536 GCA_035264165.1 Gaiellaceae bacterium | reverse complement strand
CGCCGCGCGAGCTCGTCGCGCTGCTTGCGCGAGGCTTCGAACCGCGGTCGTCCCTGGTCGATGTGGCGCCGCGCACGAACGTACAGCTGCCGGCAGTTGTCCTCGCTGCGCTGGACGATCTTCGCGATCTCGGCGTAGTCGTAGTCGAAGACCTCGCGCAGCAGGAAGACCGCGCGCTCGACCGGCGTGAGGCTCTCCAGCAGCACGAGGAAGGCCATCGAGAGCGAGTCGGCCGTCTCCGCCTGCGCGGCGGCGTCGGGCGCCGAATCCGTGACGAGGGGCTCAGGCAGCCACTGGCCGACGTACTGCTCGCGGCGGGCGCGCGCCGACTTGAGGTAGTCGATGCTGAGGCGCGTCACGACGGCGGAGAGGTACGCCTTGGGCGAGTCCACCTCCGTCCCCTCAGCCTCGGCGCGATGGATGCGGAGGAATGCCTCCTGGACGATGTCCTCGGCCTCGCTGACGCTGCTGACCATCCGGTAGGCGATCGAGAACAGCAGCGGCCTCAGCTCTTCGTACGGTGCCTCCGTTCGCATATCCCTGTAGACGAGATAGCAGCTAGGCCCTGTGACATGTCACAGCCGTCGGGTCGTCCTCGTCTCAGAGCACGAACCGAACGAAAGGAGCAAGCGATGAAGATCTTCGTCGCAGGAGCATCAGGCGCACTCGGCAGGCAGCTCGTGCCGCTTCTGGCCGACGCCGGCCACGAGGTGCTCGGGACGACCACGTCGCCGCAGAAGCTCGAGACCTTGCGGGCGCTCGGCGCGCAGCCGGTCGTCCTCGACCTGCTGGACGCGGAGGCGGTCGGCCGGGCGATCTCCGAGGCGGAGCCCGAGGTCGTCGTCCACGAGGCGACGGCGCTCAGCGGCATCGGCGGGAGCCTCCGCAAGTTCGATGAGACGTTCGCGCAGACGAACCGGCTCCGCACGGAAGGAACGGACAACCTGCTCGCCGCCGCGCTGGCGGTCGGGGCGCGGAAGCTCGTTGCGCAGAGCTATGCGGGCTGGACCTTCGCGCGCGAGGGTGCGGCCGTGAAGGACGAAGACGCCGCCCTCGACTCGGCTCCGGCAAGCAACGCGAAGGAGACGATCGCGGCAATCCGCTACCTCGAGGATCGCGTCCTCGCGGCGAAGGAGCTCGACGGCATCATCCTGCGCTACGGCGGCTTCTACGGGCCGGGCACGTCGTTCGCGGAAGACGGCGAGAGCGTCGAGGCGATCCGCAAGCGTGCATTCCCGATCGTCGGCGACGGCGGCGGGATGGCGTCGTTCATTCACATCGAGGACGCTGCACGCGCGACCTTCGCCGCGATCGAACGCGGGCGGCGAGGGATCTACAACATCGTCGACGACGACCCGGCGCCGGTGTCGGCATGGCTTCCCTATGCCGCGAGCGCCGTCGGAGCGAAGCCGCCCCGTCATGTGCCTTACTGGCTGGGCAAGCTCTTCGCCGGCGAGATGCTGGCGACGATGATGGTCGAGGGCCGGGGCGCGTCGAACGCGAAGGCCAAGCGCGAGCTCGACTGGCAGCCGCTCTATGCCAGCTGGCGCGAAGGCTTCGTCAACGGGCTGAAGAGCGCGGCGTAAAGCCGCGCTCTCCTCGCCGTTACAGGCGACCTCTCGACCAATCCAGCAACGGTTTTCGTCTGTTCGAGCGCTCTTCGCGGCCGCGCCACTTGCCACCGGTTGCCACCGGTTGCAACCGGGGCTCCATGAAGGCTCCATTCTTCGTTATCTGAACTGGCTACAAGCGGCTACAACGTCGCGCTGCGCCCTGGCGCGGCCGACGCCGCTGCCAGCGTCGAAGGCGACCTTGCGCGCGAAGCGGCCGTTGCCGTCCGTCGCCTTCGCCTTGGCGATTACGGCGATGTGGTGAGAGAGCTGGTGTCGTGTTGTGTCATCGGACGTGGATCGCGAGCTTGCCCTGGGTGTGGGTGGTGGCGAGCGCGGTGAGCGCGTCGGGCGCCTCCGCGAGGTCGTAGGTCGCCTGAATGGGCACGCCCAGCGTGCCGTCGGCGAGCACGCGGGCGAGGCCCTCGAGGTTCTCGGGCGTGGGCGTGGCCATGACCATCGTCCGTCCGGCACCTTCGCCGGCGGCTCCCGTGGGCGAGGCGATGCGGCCGCCCTCCTTGACGAGGGTCGCGGGAACGCCCGGTGCGTAGTTCACCAGGTCGAGCACCGCGTCGAAGCCGTCTGGGTAGCTCTCACGCGCGGCCGCGGCGAGATCGCCGTCGCGGGGCAGCAGCGCGCTCACGCCGCGCCCGCGCAGGTACGCCTCGTCCTCCGGCAGCGCGGGGGCGACGACCGTGGCGCCGGCGCGGGCGGCGAGCTGCACGGCGAGGCTGCCGACGCCACCGGTCGCGCCAACGATCAGCACCGTGTCGCCGTCGGAAAGGTCGAGCGCGTCGATAGCCATGATCGCGGCGATGCCGGCGAGCGGCGCGGTGCCCGCGGTAGCGAGGTCGACACCCTGAGGAGCCCGGCCGATGAACATGTTCTGCGGGACAACGATCAGCTCCGCCCAGCTCCCGTCGTGCACGGTCGGATTGGCGTGCAGGAGGAAGCCGAAGACTTCGTCGCCGACGGCGTAGCGGGTGGCCTCGGCGCCGACCTGCTCGACGACGCCGGCGTAGTCGCGGCCGAGAATGACGGGGAACTCGTACTCGACCCCCATCTGCTTGAGCATCCCGGCCGCGATCGAGTTGTCGGCCGGGTTCGCCGAGGAGGCGCGCACGCGCACGAGCACCTCCGTCGGCGCGGGTGTTGGCGCCGGAAGGTCGTCGCGCAGCGTGGGCGACGTAGCGAAACTTTCGAGGGTGACTGCTTTCATTGCTCAGGTCCTTTCTGGGTTGGTCAGTTGCTGATGGCAAGCGCGGCGCGGATGAGCGGTCCCGCCGAGCTGGTCGAGCAGGAAGGTGGCGATGTCGGCGCTGCACCTCTGGCGACACGGCAGAGCCCACCTGAGCCCTAGCCGCCACAAAGGCGAGAGCTTCGGGAGTCTCGCCAGCTCAACGAAGTCTATGGCGGCGTCTTGTTGCGCCGAACGCGGCAGATGCCGCAGTCCTAGAGTGGGCCGCGTGACGCTTCAACGGATGGACAACGTCGGCATCGTGGTGGAATCCCTCGATGCCGCTATCTCTTTTTTCGCCGAGCTCGGCCTCGAGCTCGAAGGGCGAGCCACGATCGAGGGAGACTGGGCAGAGCGCGTCACTGGACTGCGCCACATGCGCGTCGAGATCGCCATGATGCGCACGCCGGACGGCCACAGCCGGCTCGAGATCTCGCGATTTCTCACGCCGCCTGCGGTCGCCGATCACCGGAATGCCCCGGTGAACGCTCTCGGCTACCTACGCATCATGTTCGCCGTGGAGGACATCGACGATACGCTCGCCCGGCTCCGCGCGCACGGAGCCGAGTTGGTTGGTGAACTGGCGCAGTACGAGGATGAGTATCGGCTCTGTTACGTCCGAGGCCCTGAGGGGATCCTCATCGGGCTGGCCGAGCAGATCGGCTAGCGGGTTGAACTTTCGCGACGGG
>DATFQN010000073.1:0-2616 GCA_035264165.1 Gaiellaceae bacterium | reverse complement strand
GGCGCCGTCCGGGATCAGGTCCGGGTGCAGCTCGAGCGAGTTCTCGCCGTACTCGAGCACGTACGTCGCGCTCACGGTTTCCGGCGGGAGCTTGCCCGGCCGGCGCGCCGGGATGAACCCGACCCCCGCCTCGAGGGCGATTGCCGACCCGAGCCAGAAACCGCGCGCCTCCGCGCCCAAGACGAGATCCGGCTCCTTTTCCTTCACCCACCCCGCGAGCTCCGAGACCGTCTGGCGCAGCGTCACGGGGTCGGCGAGCATCGGGGTGACGTCCTTGAAGCCGACCCCCGGCGTCGGAAAGTCCTGCACCTCGCGGATCTTCGAACGCAGGTCGAGCGTCAAGAGTCGGCCACCTCCCGGAGGTCCCGCCAGAAGAGCAGGCCCGCGAGCTCCTGGGCGAGCTCCGCGAGAGACTGCAGGTCGCGCAATCCTGCCGCACGCCGCTCGGCGTTGCGTGATCGAAGTGCAGGCGCGACCAACTGCTCGAGGAGCGCCGTCTCGCGGTTGGCGCTCGTCCGGAACGTCCGCAGGTGCCGCGGGTCGATCCCGTAGCGTGCGAGCTGGGCGCAGATCGCCGCCACGTCGGCGTCGGTCTCCGGGTAGCGCTTGTCGGCCCCGCTCCCAGTCGCCGACAGCAGCCCGAACTCCTCCAGCTCCTTCGCGAGCTCGGGTGTCACGCCCGCCCGCTTGCAGAGCTCGTCGAGCGAGATCCACTCCAGCTGGCCGCCGAGCCCGGTCGGCCGCCGGCGCTTTCGCTCCTTCGCGCCCGGCGCGTCGAGCTCCTCGCGGATCACGCGCAGGGGAAGGAACTCGTCGCGCTGCAGCCGCAGGATCGTCTCCAGCCGCCCCACGTCCTCGACGCTGAAGAGCCGGTAGCCGCCCTGCGTCCGCCGCGGCGTGAGCAGGCCCTCGTCCTCGAGGTAGCGGATCTTCGAGATCGAGATGTCCGGGAACTCGTCGCGCAGGCGGCGGACGACCTCGCCGATCCTGAGCAGGCGCTCCCGCTGCGGCTTCTGCGTCGCGGCGCTGTTCACAGGCGCTCGTTCAACGTCGCCCGTTTCACCGCTCCACGAACGTCAGCCGGTACTTGCCGATCTGGAGCTCGTCGCCGTTCTCGAGCTCGGCGCTGTCGATCCGGCGGCGGTTGACGAAAGTGCCGTTCAGCGACCCCTCGTCCTCGACGAAGAACCGGCCGTCGCGCTCGACGAGCAGCGCGTGGTTGCGCGACACCGTGACATCGTCGAGGAAGACGTCGCAGTCGGGGGAGCGTCCGATGCGGGTGCTGCCGCCGCGCGGCCGGAATGTCTCGCCGGCGCGGCCGCCGCCCGAGCGGACGACGAGCGCGGGCCCCTCGAGGCCGTCGACGGCGCCCTCGGAGAGGTCGCCGACGTCGTCGGCCGACAGCGCCTGCGTCGTCTCGACCGCCGGCTCGCGCTTCTCGATCAGAGTGCCGCAGCGCGAGCAGTAGTTCGCGGTCTCCGCGTTCTGGAACCCGCATTCCTGGCAGTAGACGTGCGACACGGCTAGGACGCGTCGGGCGCGGCCTTCCCCGTCAGGATGTCCGTGAGCCGGTTGACGTCGACGTCGTCGAGGACGCTGCGGCCGCCCGACTTCTGCAGCCGCGCGACGAGCTCGGCCCGCAGGATGTCGATCTTGCCGTGCAGGATGCGGCGTCGATAGCTGACCTCGTGCTCCTCTCGCTGGAGCTCTTCGATCAGCCCTTTGAGATCCCCGTCGGAAAGCGAGGCGAGATCCGGGAGCGCTTCCACCTGCCTCCTTTCGTCGGATTGCTTGGCCGTCTGATTCCAGCAGAGAACGCCTCAACCGTCAACCTCAAGTTGAGGATTGAGCCCTCTTCACCTTCACCCGCGGGACGCGATCTCCTCCCGCTCGATCACCTCGGAGACGATCGCCCTCAGCTCGCCCTCGAGTTCCTCCGAGGTCGCGTCGGTCGCTCCCTCGGCGTAGACGTGGACGATCGGCTCGTCTGGATCGGGCACCACCTGGGCCCAGCCGCGCTCGTCGAAGACCTTGATCCCGTCGAGAAGGTCGACGTCGCGGTCGGCGAAGCGCTCGTTCAGGATCCGCATCACCGTGCCCTTCAGCGCCCACGGGCACTGCACCTGCCGGTGGACGAGGGTCGGCCGCGGGAGCTCGCGGACGAGCTCCGAGAGCGGACGGCGGACGGGCGCGAGCAGCTCGAGCAGCTTGCAGAGCGACGCCATCGCGTCGTACGCGGGCAGGAACTCCGGGAAGACGTAGCCGCCGCCGACGGCGCCTGCGAAGACGACGCCGTCGTCGGCCGCGGCCCGCGTCAAGTCGGCCAACGACCCCGCCGTGCGGACGATCTCGATCGCGTCACCGGCGATCCGGTCGACCTGGCTCGTGACGGTGATCGGCAGAGCGATCTTCCCGCGATGGCCGTTGGACGCGATCAGGCGCAGGAAGAGCAGGAGTGCCTGGTCGACGGGTACCTCGCGCCCGCGCTCGTCGATCAGGTACAGCCGCTCGGCGGAGCGGTCGAAGACGGCGCCGAGGTCTGCGCCGACGGCGTTCACGAGCCGCTTTGCCTGCCCGACCGTCTCGTGCAGGCGCGTGCTGCCCGCCGCGGTGTCC
>DATFQN010000072.1:0-3210 GCA_035264165.1 Gaiellaceae bacterium | reverse complement strand
CGACGACCTTCGCTCGAAACGCATCGCCCTCACTCCACGCGGCATCGCTGCGGTGGGCGTGATCCGAGAGGCCGTCGGCGAGGTCGAGACCGCATGGGCTCAGCAGCTCGGAGCGGAACGTTTCGACGAGCTCCGCAACCTTCTGCTCGAGCTCAACGGGTTGACCTAACTGCGCGCACCTTCAAGAGACATTCCCGCACTGTGAGTGTGCGATGGGTCCCGATTATCGCGGCGCCATCAGGGATGTACCTGGGAGCCGTAGCCGAGGTCGAGCCGGATCGACTCCATCACCCAGAACGTCGTGCTCTCGGTGAAGACGTCCGCGGCCGCGAGCACGCCCGTGTACTTCTCGATCACGGGCGCAGCTGCGACCGCCGTGACCTCGTCGAGATAGCCCTTCACCGCCGCCCACATGTTCTCTCCGTACTTCACGAAGTAGCGCGTCGGGTCGACGGTGTCGATCGCCTTCCTCGAGCTCTCGGCAATGTCGGACATGTACTGCTGGTGCAACGTCACGTCGTCGCGGGTGCCGAGCCGGCCGAGGTGCCCGCCGATGAAGTGCTTCCACGAGTACGCGAGCGCGTTCGCGGGAGCCTCGATGTAGCCGGGGATGTCCTCGGTCAGGTTGGCGATGTACACGGGCGCCCAGCCGGGATTCACGATGTCGATCAGCATCAGCGTGTCGTGGTCGGGCAGGTGGATGATGATGTTGTCGGGCGAGTGGTTGGCGCCGTGCCAGGCCAGGTCGATCCGTTCGCCGCCGATCTCGAGGGTGGTGCGGTCCTGGAACGTCTCCTCGTTCGGCGGCCTGGCCGGATCGCCGTCGCGCAGCAGAAGCCGCCGAGTCTCCTCGTGCCCGATGCGAGTGACGTTCTTGTCGAAGAGGGACGACGCGCCGGCGTGGTCGGCGTGGTGGTGCGAGTAGATGAGGTGAGTGACCTTGTTGCTGACGCCGTTGGCGGACGCGATCTCGTCGACAGCGCGCTGGATGTTGTGGCCGATCGTCGGGGGCGCGTCGAGCAGCACGACGCCGTCCGAGGTCGTCAGGAACGCCGACTGGTAGGTGCCGTCGGTGACCCAGTAGAGGTTCCGCTCCACGCGGCCGACGTAATAGCCTTGCTCATTGAGCGCAGGGCCAAGCGCCGACTGCGGCACGGGTGCGTAGTCCGGAAGCTCGGAGGTGCTTGTTGTCGTCTCGGTTGTCAACCTGACTCCTTTCGAGGTGTGGTCGTTGCCATGGTCATGCTGCCTGGGGCGAGCTCTTCTGCCGGTGGGCGAGCAGTCCCCATCCGGCGCCGGCGACGCCGAGACCGACGAGGACCGCGAAGCCGAGCACGGTGTTCGGCACGCTTGCACCTTGGTCGAGCGCGACTCCCGCCCCGATGACCGGCACCGAGAGCCCGATGAAGAGCGCGATGAGCAACTCGGCGGTCATCGCCACGCGGTTCTCGGGCGCCGTCCCATCCAGGACGAGACCCGTCGTTCCTTTGAAGACGGCGCCGGCGCCCGCTCCGATCAGCCCGCCGCTGACGAGGAACAACCCAAGGCTCGGGGTCGAAAGGCGCACAGCGATCACCAGGAACACCAAACCGAGGAGCATCGAGATCGTGCCGAGTGCGAACACACGCGACGCCCGCAGCCCTGTCGTCACGAGCTGCGACAGCACCCCGGCCGTGAAGACAATGAACAGCGTCGCCCCTGCAAGTGCATGCGAGGTCCGGTCGAAGGTGGTGGCGAGGATCAGCCCGGAGAGCCCGGCGAAGAGCCCGTTGGCCGCGAAGGCGGCCAGGGTCGCCGCGCCGGCCGGCGCGGGAAGCCTGACCGAGAAAGGCGCTCGGGCTGCCGCCGGCGCACCCGTCTCCGGCGCCGCCGCGAGACCGACCAACGCGACCGCTCCGAGGGCGATCCAAACGAGGTAGGGCAGCGTGAGCGGATGGCTGACCCAGGCCGCGAGGCAGCCGGCAACGAGAGGGCCGACGCCGAGCGCACCGACGTTCACCGACGTGCCGATCGTCCGGGCCGGGGCCGGCGAGGCGTTCGGATCCGCGCGGAGGCGGAGCTCGATCAGGTACGTAATCGCGGTGCCGGCCGCCATCCCGACCGACACACCGGTGAGCAGGCGTCCGACCAGCAGGCCCGGCAGCGCCTGCCACGCGGCGAGCACGGCCGCCGCTGTCATCATCGTCGCCGCTGCCGCGAGCATCACGCCACGGCGACCGATCCGCTCGGCGACGAAAGGGACCACGACAAGCGCGGCGATCGTGCTCGCCGCCCAGATCGCGTAGACGATCGTGATCGTCAAGGCCGACAGGCCGTCGCGTTCCCGGTAGAGCCCGTAGAGCGGGCTCGGCAGCGTCGCGAACGCCATCACGATCAGGAAGGCGAACGCGACGGTCCAGAAAGCGGACCGACCCCCGCTCACCAGACCTTCATTCCGCCGTCGATGACGACGTCGACGCCCGTGATGTAGGAGCTCTCGTCCGAGACCAGGAACAGCGCGAGGTTCGCCACGTCCTCCGGCTCACCCAGACGGCCCAGGAGCGTCCGCTCGATCATCTCGCGAGCGAACCCGCCCGCGCCGTCCTCAAGGTGGGCTCGGTTCGCTCCACTCTGGATCAGACCCGGCGAGATCGAGTTGACACGAATGCCGTGCTCGCTGCCCTCCATCGCCAGCTGGCGCGTCATTCCGATGATCGCCGCCTTGTTCGTCGTGTGCGACAGCGAGGCGAGGCTCCTGAAGCTGAGCTGCCCGTTCAGCGAGGCCATGTTCACGACCACCCCGCTGCTAGCGATCAGATGAGGCCAGGCAGCACGCGTCGGGTAGAAGATCACGTCGACCTCGTCCCGGCGGGCAGCGTCCCAGTCTTCGTCGGTCACGCTCTCGACGAGGCCGAAGTGCGACCTGCCGGCGAGGTTGAACAGCACGTCGATCCGGCCGAACTCGCTCATCGCCAGGTCGACAAGTCGCGCGCAGTCGGCCGGGTCGCCGAGAACGCACGGCTGGAGCGACACCATCGCGCCGCCGGCCGCCTCGACCAGCTCGAGTGTTTCTTCCGCGGGCTCGATCGCCACGTCGCAGCCGACGACCCGCGCACCTTCGCGGGCGAACCCGCCCGCGCCGTCCTCAAGGTGGGCTCGGTTCGCTCCACTCTGGATCAGACCCGGCGAGATCGAGTTGACACGAATGCCGTGCTCGCTGCCCTCCATCGC
>DATFQN010000071.1:0-28345 GCA_035264165.1 Gaiellaceae bacterium | reverse complement strand
GAACTGATCCGCCACGTCCGCGTTCCGAGGCAGGGTCACCGCCACCCCGACGATCATAGGGGCGTGATCTGTGTCTGCCTGCCCACCTACAACGAGCGCGAGAACCTCGAAGCCATGGTCGACCGGCTGGGCGAGGTGCTGCGTGCGGACGGCGTCGTCCTCGTCATCGATGACGACTCACCCGACGGCACAGGCGAGATCGCGGACCGGCTCGCGGCCGACCGCGTGTCGGTACACGTTCTCCATCGGCCTCGAAAGGAAGGGCTGGGGCCGGCATATCTCGACGGGTTCCGGCGGGCACTCGAGCTCGGCGCCGACCTGATCCTCGAGATGGACTGCGACTTCTCGCACGATCCGGCCGACGTGCCACGCCTCGTCGCGGCGGCCGAGGACGCCGACCTCGTGCTCGGGTCGCGTTACGTGCCGGGCGGCGGCACGCGGAACTGGGGCGCGCTGCGGCGGTTGATTTCGCGAGGCGGCTCGCTCTATGCGCAGCTCCTTCTCGGGGTGCCCATCCGCGACCTCACCGGGGGCTTCAAGTGCTACCGGCGCGCAGTCCTCGAAGCGATCGACCTCGACGCGATTCACTCGAAGGGCTACGCCTTCCAGATCGAGACGACGTATCGCGCACTTCGGGCGGGCTTCCGCGTCGTCGAGACGCCGATCGTCTTCGTCGATCGCGAGGTCGGCGGCTCCAAGATGAGCAATTCGATCGTGCTCGAGGCGGTCTGGAAGGTGCCAGCGCTGCGGCTGGCTAGCCTTCGTAGCCGTGCGTGAGGTCACCGACGCGACGTTCGAGCAGGAGGTCCTGCAGGCAGATCGCCCGGTCATCGTTGACTTCTGGGCGCCGTGGTGCGGCCCCTGTCATGCGATCACTCCGGTGCTCGAGAGCCTGGAGAGCGAGCACGCCAACCGGATCGACTTCGCAAGGGTGAACATCGATCAGAACCCGGACTACGCGTCGCGCTATGGGGTGCTCGCCCTCCCGACAGTCATCGTCTTCGACGGCGGCGATGCGAGGGTGACCGTGCTCGGCGCGCGGCCTCGGTCGCACTACGAGGAGGCGCTACGAAAAGTGCTCCCAGCCGCCGAGCTCGACGGGAACGCCGTAGCGGAGTAGCTCCACGCCCTCGCCCTCCTCGCAGCGGCCGATGACGTGGAAGACCTCCGACGGCAGCGCCGCCAGCAGCTCGTAGTCCTCGCCGAAGCCGAGATCTTCAATCGACGCTCCGTCGGCGAGCGGGACGCGCTCGAGCTCGACGATGCAGCGCACGCCCGAGCGGCCGGCGAGGTGTCCGAGGTCCTGCTCCAGCCCGTCGGAGATGTCGAGCATCGCGTGCGCGCTCTGCGCCAGCGACTTGCCTTCCTCCGTCCGAATCGGTGGACGGATGAAGCGCTGCTCTCGGAAGGCCGCGCCCGCACCGCCCAACGGTCCCGTGACGACGAGCAGGTCGCCTGCTCGCGCCCCCATCCGCCCCGGGACCCGAGCCGACCGGCCGAGGGCCGTCACGCTCAGGTAGACGCGCTCGGCAGCGGTGGTGTCGCCTCCGAGCACCGGGGCGCCGCCCTCGGCGATCCCTTCGTAGAGCTCGAGCACGCTCTCCAGCTCGACGGAATCCGGGAGCCCGAGGCTGACGATCAGGCCGTCGGGATCGGCGCCGGCAGCGGACAGGTCGCTGATGTTCACCGCTGCGGCCCTGAAACCGAGCTCGCGCCACGAGATCCACTCGAGCCGGAAGTGGACGTCCTCGACGAGCGCGTCCTGCGTGACGATCCGGCCCCCGTCGAGCTCCGCAGCGTCGTTCTCGATCCCCGCGACGAGCCCCCGTTGCTCCAGCTCGTGGAGCAGGCCGAGCTCGCCGAGCTCAGAGAGCCGCACGAAGCTCTGCCATCTGGCTCGCCGCCCGAACGACGGCGACGCCGAACGCACCGGCGTCGATGCAGTCGCGCGCGTTGGACGGATCGATCCCGCCGATGGCGATCACCGGGATCGCCACCGCAGAGCTGATGGAACGCAAGCCTTCGAGCCCGATCGGCGGGTCGGCGTCAGTCTTGCTCGGCGTAGCCCAGATTGGCCCCGCGCCGATGTAGCCGGCGCCGTCGCGCTCCGCCTGCTGCGCCTCTTCCGGAGCGGTCGCCGAGCGGCCGATCATCAGGCCGGCCTCTCGCGCGATGTCGAGCCCCTGATCGTCACGGCCAAGATGGACGCCGTCGGCGAGGAGCGCCAGCGCAGCCTGGACGTCGTCGTTGACGACGAACGTGACGTTCATCTGCTCGGCGAGCAGCCGGATCGAAGTGCCCTGCTCGATCACATCCTCGGTCGGCATCTCCTTCAGCCGCAGCTGAATCACCGTGGCGCCACCTTCGATTGCGGTCCGAGCGGTGTCGAGGTCGCTAACGAGCGCGTGGAGCTTCATTCGCCGATTCGCGCCCGCTCGTCGAGCGTCGCGGGGTCGAGGTTGTAGAGCGCGTCGTACAACGCTGCGTGAAAGGTGCCTGGTCCATTCGCCTCGCGCGCGGCATCCTCTCCCGCGACGCCGAACGCCGCCAGAGCCTCGGCGGCCGCCTCGAGCGGCCCATCGGTCTTCGCCGCCAGAAACGCGCCCGTGATCGCCGTCGACATGCAGCCGGTGCCGCTGACCATCCCGAGGAGCTCGTGGCCGTTCGCGACCGAAAGCACGCGCTCTCCGTCCGAGACGTAGTCGATCGGGCCCGTGACCGCGGCGATGACCCCCAGCGACCCCGCTGCCTCACGCGCGAGCTCCTCGGCTGCGTCGGTAGCGCCGAGCGACTCCACACCGCGGATGTCGGCCTCGCGCCCCGCAAGGGTCGCGATCTCGGCGGCATTGCCGCGGATCACCGTGATCTCGAGCTCGTCGAGCAGTCGCTTCGCGGTCTCCGTGCGGTACCGCGTCGCGCCGGCGCCGACCGGATCGAGAACGATCAGCCCCTCGGTCGCCCTGCCGGCGAGCAGCATCGCCTCGATCCAGTGCTCCGACAGCGTCCCGATGTTCAGGACGAGCGCACCCGCCGCCGCCGCCATCTCCTCGACCTCCTGCGGCGCGTGCGCCATCACGGGCAGCGCGCCGAGAGCCAGGGTCGCGTTCGCCGTCTCGTTCATGACGACGTAGTTGGTGATCTGGTGGATGAGCGGCTTACGCGCGCGTAGCTCGCTCAGCGTCTGACCCGGAGAGACCGGCATCGCGCTCCTTGAGGTCGAGGACGTCGACGGGTCCGTCGCCATGGCCGATCTCGACGAGGCCGTTGCGAACGGCGGACGCAGCCGCGGCGGCCGCGCCGCGAGCCGCCTCCACAAGCGGGTATCGCTGGGCGAGCAAGGCGGCGAGGGTCGCCGAGTGCGTGCAGCCGGCCCCGTGCGTCGCCGGGATGTCGTAGCGCTCGACCGGGATCTCGACGTGGTTCTCGCCGTCGAAGAGATGATCGATCGCGGCGTCACCGTGTCCGCCGGTGACGACCACGGCGGAGGCGCCGAGCTCGTGGATCCGCTCGGCGAGCTCGCGCTGAGTGCCGGATCCGGCCAGCGCCTGCGCCTCCAGCAGGTTCGGCGTCACGACGGTGGCAAGCGGGAAGATCCGGCCGACGAGGGCGGCCACCGCGTCGTGCTGGAGCAGCTTCGCGCCGCTGCTCGCAATCATCACCGGGTCGACCACGAGCGGGACCGAACGGCCCTCGAGCAAGTCCGCGACCACGTCGATGATCGCGCGCGAGAAGAGCATCCCGGTCTTCGCCGCGTCCACGCCGATGTCGTCCCAGACGACCTCGACCTGCTCGCGCACGAACTCGGGCGGGACCTCGTGCACAGCGCTCACGCCGGTGGTGTTCTGGGCGGTCAAGGCGACGATCGCGCTCGTCCCGTGGCAGCCCGCGGCCGCGAACGCTTTCAGGTCGGCCTGGATTCCCGCACCGCCGCCGGAGTCCGAGCCGGCGATCGTCAAACAACGTGGAACGCTCACAGAACTCCCTTCGCCGGCATGACCCGGATCAGGTTCGACGGGTTTGATCTCAGCCGCGTTCGGCGGCACCCCGGTTGGGCAACTCTAGCGATGGGATCCGGTGCAGCGCGGTACGGCACAAGGCTCCCACTACGATCGAGCGAGATGGCCACGACCGCCACTACGTGGGACGATCTGCTCGTCGGCGAGGAGCTCGCGCACCTCACGACCGAGCCCGCGCGCGCTCCGCGTACGGCCCCGCTGCCGGAGGATCTGGATTCCCGCGTTCGCGAAACGCTCGAAGCTGCCGGCGTCGAGCAGCTCTTCACGCACCAAGCCGAAGCGTGGGACGCAGCGGGCCGTCGCGAGCACCTGGTCGTCACCACGGGCACGGCATCGGGGAAGACGCTGGCCTTCAACCTCCCGGTCCTCGACGCGCTCGCGCGGGAGCCCAAGCTGCGCGCGCTCTACCTCTACCCCACGAAGGCGCTCGCCCAGGATCAGATCCGGGCGCTCGGCGCGCTCAAGCCGCCACACGTCAAGCCGGCGATCTACGACGGGGACACGCCGACTGAGCAACGCTGGCAGGTGCGCAAGTGGGCGAACCTGATCCTGACGAACCCGGACATGCTCCACGTGGGTGTGCTGCCGCACCACGATCGCTGGGGCGACGTGCTCTCGAACCTCCGCTACGTCGTGGTCGACGAGGCACACGTCTACCGCGGGGTCTTCGGGTCGCACGTCGCGAATGTCCTGCGCCGTCTCCGGCGGCTCGCCCGCGTCTACGGCGCCGACCCGCAGTTCCTGTTCGCCTCCGCGACGATCGCGAACCCGGGCGAGCTCGCGGGCCGGCTGCTCGGCGTCGAGACGACCGTGATCGACCGTGACGCTGCGCCGAAGGCGGAGCGAACGATCGCGCTCTGGAACCCGCCGCTCACGGACGAGGAACTCGGCCTGCGCTCGAGCCCGCTCGGCGAGGCCGCGCGGCTCATGGCCTCTCTCGTCGAGCGCGGTGTGCGCACGCTCTGCTTCGCCAAGAGCCGCAAGGCGGCGGAGCTCGTCCACCGTTTCACCGCCCAGCGCCTTGGCGACTCGACGCGGCTTTCGCCGTACCGGGCCGGCTACACGCCTGCGCAGCGGCGCGACATCGAGCGTCGGCTCGTCGAGGGCGACCTCCTCGGCGTCAGCGCGACGAACGCGCTCGAGCTGGGGATAGACGTCGGGCTGCTCGACTGCGTGATCTGCGTCGGCTTCCCCGGCACCGTCGCAAGCCTGCGCCAGCAGTGGGGCCGCGCGGGCCGGCGCGGCCATGGCCTCGCCGTGCTCGTCGCCTCCGAGGACGCGCTCGACCAGTTCTTCATGCGCGACCCCGAGGCGCTGCTCGAGCGGCGTGTCGAGGCGGCGATCCTCGACCACGCTAATCCACGTGTCCTCGACGGGCACGTCCGAACGGCCGCCTTCGAAGCGCCGATCGACGAGACCGACGCGGAGACACTCGGGCCGGAGGCGCTCGAGCGCGCCGCGCTGATCCCGGAACTGCGCCACACCTCTAGCGGCTACGTCTGGGCCGCCCGCGACTACCCGGCGGGGCGCTTCGGCCTCCGCTCCGCGACTCCCGACGCCTTCACGGTCGTCGACGTGACGACGGGCGCACTCCTCGGGCTCGTCGAGCGCGAGCGCGCCTACTCGACCGTCCACGAAGGCGCCGTCTACCTGCACCTCGGCGAGTCGTACCGCGTGCTCGAGCTCAACCTCGAAGCGCGGACCGCCCTGGTGCAGCCGTTCGCCGCAGACGAGTACACACAGGCGAAGAAGGACACGATGACGGCGATCCTCGGAGCACGGCAGACCGAGGAGCGCCTCGGCGTCCTGCTCTCCTTCGGCGCCGTCACCGTGACCGAGCAGGTCGTCGCCTACCAGCGCAAGCGGATCCAGGACGGCGAAACGATCGAGACGGTCACGCTCGACCTGCCTCAGACAGAGTTCGAGACCGAGGCGATCTGGTTCGCGCCGGAGGACTGGATGCTCGAGGGGATCGAAGAGATGCCGCGCCTGCTCAGCTCCCTCCACGCTGCAGAGCACTCACTGATCGCGTTGCTGCCGCTCTGGGCGATGTGCGACCGTTGGGACATCGGCGGGCTCTCGACGAACCTCCATTTCCAGACGGGTCGCCCGACGATCTTCGTCTACGACGGCCACGCGGGCGGCGTCGGGATCACCGAGCGCGGCTTCGACATGTTCGAGGGGTGGGCCGGGGACACGGCGAAGCTGCTCGAGGGCTGTCCGTGCGACCACGGCTGCCCCTCGTGCGTCCAGTCGCCCAAGTGCGGAAACCTGAACGAGATGCTCGACAAGGCCGGCGCGCTCACGCTCCTCCAGCGGATGCTGTCGATTTGAGCCTCGCCCGTTCGTCGTCTTCGTGACGGCGACGGAAAGGAGGAATTGTGAAGCGCCCCCGGAGAAACCTCGTGGAGCGGGAGACCGCGAAGCAGGCCGATCCGAGGCTGGCGAACGAGTTGCTCTTGATCCGGCTTCGGCTCGGTCAGTAGAAAGGAGACACATGGAATTCCTGGCATTGATCCACGGGGACGAGAAGGCGTGGGAGACGATGGGCGACGACGAGCGGCAGGCCGTCTACCAGCGCTACATGGACTTCTCGGAGCGCGACGAGGTCGTCGGCGGCGCGGAACTCCAGTCGACCGGTGCGGCCACGACCGTGCGCGTCCGGGACGGCGAGCGCGTCGTCACGGACGGCCCGTACGCCGAGGTCAAGGAGGCCCTCGGCGGCTTCTTCATTCTGAACTGCGACTCGATCGACGAGGCCTGCCGGCTGGCGGCGCAGATTCCGGCCGCCGAGCAGGGCGCGATCGAGGTTCGCCCCGTCTTCGTACGCGAGGAGAGCTGAGATGCGTTACGCGATGCTGATCTACAGCGACCAGGAGCCGTGGCTCGAGCTGTCCGAGGAGGAGACGGCGAAGCGGTCGGAGGAGTCGCTGCCCAAGTGGTATGCCTTCTTCGAGGAGCTCGGCGGAGCAGATCCGAACATGAGTGGCAAGGAACTCGACGACGTCCGGACCGCGAAGACCGTGCGCGTTCGCGACGGCGAGGTGATCGTGACGGACGGGCCGTTCGCCGAGACCAAGGAGCAGATCGGCGGGTTCTTCGACACGAACCTGCCCGACCTCGATACCGCCATCGCGTACGCCGAGAAGATCCCCGCGTCCGAGTACGGCTCGATCGAGGTCCGGCCGGTAGTGGAGCGGGACTGACGGACGTCGGCGGCGTCTTCCGCGAGGAGTGGGGGCGTGCGGTTGCGATCCTCATCCGCGTCCTCGGCGACTTTCAGCTCGCCGAGGACGCGGTGCAGGACGCGTTCACCGCTGCACTCGAGCGATGGCCGGTGGAGGGCGAGCCGCGGAACCCCGGGGCGTGGATCGTTACGACGGCACGGAACCGGGCGATCGACCGGATTCGGCGCGACCAGACGCTGGCTCGGAAGACCGAGCTCCTCCACCGGCTCGCGAACCTTCCGGCTGAGGACGACGAGGTGAGCGCAATCCCCGACGAACGCCTGGCGCTCGTCTTCACCTGCTGCCACCCGGCGCTGGCGACCGACGCGCAGGTGGCGTTGACGTTGCGCGAGGTCGGCGGCCTGACGACGCCGGAGATCGCCCGCGCCTTCCTGTCGGCGGAGGCGACGATGGCCCAGCGGTTGGTGCGCGCCAAGCGGAAGATTCGCGAGGCCGGGATCCCGTTCCGCGTCCCGCCCGACGAGGAGCTCACGGATCGTCTGCGGCCGGTGCTCGCCGTCCTCTACCTCGTCTTCAACGAGGGCTACAGCGCGAGCGCCGGCGACCATCTTGTGCGGCGGGAGCTGTGCGATGAGGCGATCCGGCTCGCGAAGCTGCTCGCGGTGCTGATGCCTGACGAGCCCGAGGTGCTGGGTCTGCTCGCGCTGATGCTCTTCCACGACTCGCGGCGGCAGGCGCGGACGACACCGGAGGGCGAGCTCGTGCTGCTCGAGGATCAGGATCGGGAACTTTGGAATGAGAAACGAATCGACGAGGGGCGCCGGGTTCTGGAGCGGGCGGCGCGCCTCCGGCGGGTCGGCCCGTACCAGCTACAGGCGGCGATCGCTTCGGTGCATGCGGAGGAGACGACGGACTGGGCAGCTGTCGCCACGTTGTACACGCAGCTGGCGCGGTTGACGCCGTCACCGATCGTCGAGCTCAACCGTGCCGTCGCCGTGGCGATGGCGAGCGGCGCAGACGAAGGCCTCGACCTGATCGCGCAGATCGAGGGGCTCGACGACTACCACCTGCTCCACGCGGCGCGAGCCGACCTCCTGCGCCGGCTCGGCCGATCGGAGGAAGCCGCCGGCGCGTACCGGCGCGCGCTCGCCCTCGCGCCGAACCCGGTCGAGCGCGCGTTCCTCCAACGGCGCCTCGCCGGCGTCACGGGGTCAGACCCCGTGTCGTAACTGGAGCAAATGCGCGACGGAAACGTCACGCCCTCGACGCGGCGTTCGCTCAACCACGCGCCCGGACCCGTCTCGATGCGTCGTCCGTCGGTGGGGAAATCGTCACAGGTTGGACACGGGGTCTGACCCCGAGGCTCACGCAAGCGCTCGCAGGGCCAGGTCAACGGCTTCGGCCGGCGATCCGGCTCGCTCGATGCCCTCGCCTTCGACGGCCCAACCCGGATCGAGGATCACGACCGGGCGACCGAGGCGCCGCGCGAACCCGATCTCGGCGAGCGTTCCCCAACTCCCGCCGACCGCGATCACCGCGTCGCCCGACGCGACGACCGCGAGGTTGCGCGCATGCCCGATTCCGGTGACGACGACGTGGTCGATCCACTCGTTCGCGTCCTCACTCCGCTCGCCCGGAAGAATCCCGATCGTGGTGCCGCCCCCGCCCTTCGCTCCACGCGCGGCGGCGGCCATGACGTCGCCGCCCCCGCCCGTCACGACAGTGCAGCCGTGCTCCGCGAGCAGCCGCCCGACCTCCGCCGCCCGCTCCACGTGCTCCGCACCGCTCCCGATCACGGACACCTGAACCGCCATCTCCAGCGATGCTAGAAGAGCAGCAGTGCCGGATCAGGAGGCCAGAGGCGGGACGCTGATCGCGGGCGGCGGCTTCGCCGGCTCGTACGTCGCGCGCAACCTCGGCCGCCGCGGTGCCACCATCGTCAGCACCGAGAACTTCATGCTCTTCACGCCGATGCTGCCGGAGGCCGCCTCGGGCACCCTCGAGCCGCGCCACGTCGTCGTCCCCCTCCGGATGATGTGTCCGCACGCGGACCTCATCCTCGGCCGCGTCGTCGCGCACGACGCAGAGAACCGGCGCGTCCAGATCGAGACCGAGGAACGCGTCTTCTGGCTCGGCTATTCAGACCTGGTCGTCGCGCTCGGTGCCGTCTCCCGGACGCTGCCGGTCCCGGGCCTCGGCGAGCACGCGCTCGGCTTCAAGTCCCTTTCGGACGCCATCCACCTCCGTAACCACGTGCTGACGCGGCTCGAGGTCGCCGCCGCGTCGCCGACCGAAGCCCACCGGCGCCGTGAGCTGACGTTCGTCTTCGTCGGCGCGGGCTACGCGGGAGTGGAGGCACTCGCCGAGCTCGCCGACCTCGTCCGCGATGCCCTCCGCTACTACCCAACCCTCCAGCCCGAGCCGCAGCAGTGGGTGCTCGTCGACGCGGCGCCGAAGATCCTCCCGGAGATCCCGACGCGGCTGGGTGACTACGCTGCCGCGTTGCTCATGCGGCGCGGCGTCGACATCCGCGTCAACACCCGCCTCGATGCAGTCGAGCCGCACAGAGCCAGCCTCTCGGACGGCACGCAGCTCCTGACGAGCACCGTCGTCTGGACCGCCGGGGTAATGCCGAACCCGATCCTCGCGGAGTTTGGCCTCCCTCTCGACGACCGAGGCCGCGTCCGCGTCGACGAGACGCTTCGCGTCCACGACCAGGACCACATCTGGGCGCTCGGCGACTGCGCGGCAGTTCCGAACGCCGCCACGCCCGGGCGGTACGACCCGCCGACGAGCCAGCACGCCCTGCGCCAGTCGCGGCGCCTGGCGAAGAACCTCGTCGGCGACCGGCGCCCGTACCGCTACCGGATGCTCGGCGAGGTCGCGACGCTCGGTCGCTACCGCGGGATCGCCAACGTCTTCGGCTTCCCGATCAAGGGCTTCCTCGGCTGGTTCATCACGCGCACGTACCACCTCTACCAACTCCCGCTGCTCTCGAGGAAGCTGCGCGTGGTCGTCGACTGGACGGTCGCGCTCTTCTTCCGCCGGGACATCGCCGAGCTCGGCGTGCTCGAGCGGCCGAGGCGCCTTGGTGACTGACGAGCTCGCGCGGATCCACCGCTTCGAGCGCGAGGTCGAGATGGCCGGATCGAGGACAGTGCCGTCGCCGATCGGCTTCGGCGTGATCACACCCGAGCTCCCGCTCCGGCACGACTCCAACTACCTCTTCGTCGACCGGCGAGTCGATGCCAGAGAGGCTATGGCCGAAGCAGACCGCGTCCTCGGAGGTGAGGCCTACGACCACCGCGTGATCGTCACCTTCGACGACGAGATCGGCGAGACGCTGCGGCCACAGCTGCATGCGCTCGGCTGGCGGACGATGCGGCACATCTTCATGGCTCAGCACCGCGAGCCCGAGAAGGACGCGGACCTTTCCGTGGTCAAGGAGGTGGACCACACCGCCCTCCGGCCCGGCCGAACGCGGGAGATCCTCGCGCAGCCCTGGGGCACGCCGGTCGTCGCAGAGCAGATCCTCGACTCCAAGATCGTGATCGGCCGCCGCGCCGAGACGCGATTCTTCGGCGTCGAGGTCGACGGCGAAATCGTCGCCTGGACCGACCTCTACGTCGCGCAGGGAGTCGCGCAGATCGAGGACGTGGCGACGGTGCGCGAGCACCGGGAGCGCGGCTATGCGACGGCGGCCGTCCTGCGCGCGCTCGAAGCGGGACGAGAGCTCGGCGCCGACCTCGTCTTCCTCGTGGCGGACGACGAGGACTGGCCGAAGGCCCTCTACGGCCGCCTCGGCTTCGACCCTGTCGGCCGCCTCTACAAGTTCGCCAAGCCCTGAGGCCGAGCCCCATTCGGGGGAGGCTTCACGCGAGACCGTTCCGATCATTCGTGACGCATGCGGCGAAGTACCAGCGATCGGATCGCTCCGGTCCTCATCCTCGGCGGAGCTTTGGCGGCGTTTCCCACGGCCGCCGGACACTTTTTCGCGCGCGACAAGGTCGCGTTCGGCGGCGACCTGCATTTTGCCGGCGTCGGCCTGACCGCCGTCGCCGCCCATCGATCCGCCAGCTAGTGCTCGACCACCATGAGCGCCTCGACGGCTCCGGCTATCCGTGCGGCCTCGCCGACCCTTCGATCACACTCGACGCACGGATCCTTGCGGTCTGCGACGTCTACAACGCGCTCATCTCAACACGCGTCTACCGCGACGCGTTCACGCACGAGCAGGCGATGGCCATCCTCCGCGAGGAGGCTGGCGCGAAGCTCGAGCGACGCTGTGTTCGCCGCACTCGAGTGCGTGCTCTCGCGCGAGCGGGCGCCTGAAGCCGTAGCTGTCTAGCTCCGGACTGCCTTCAGCGCCGCGCTCAGCGACTGCCGTCCGTGCAGCACCGGCTCGAAGAGATCGGCGTGCTGCTCGATCCGCCCGCGGACAACCTCCATGGTGAACTCGCGTGGGTCGAGCTTCTCGTTCACCTCGTCCCAGCGCAGCGGCGTGGACACGGGCGCGCCTTCGCGCGGCCGAACCGAGTAGACCGACGCGATCGTCTTGCCCTCGCCGTTCTGGTTCGAGTCGATCAGCACGCCGCGGCGTTTCGCACGCGTCCATTCCGTCGTCACCAGCCCCCGGTGGGTGCGCGCGAGCGCCGAGGCCACGACCGCCGAGAACTCGCGCGTGTCGTCGTAGGTGTGGCGCCGCGCGATCGGCACGAGCACGTGGATCCCGTCGGAGCCGCTCGTCTTCACGACGCTCTCGAGCTCGAGCGCGTCCAGCGCCTGCTTCACGAGGAGCGCGACCTCGACGGTCTCTTTGAAGCCGACGTCGTCCGATGGATCCAGGTCGAAGAGGACGAAGTCCGGACGGTCCGGCTTGTCGACCCGTGAGTACCACGTGTTCAGGTCGATGCAGCCCATGTTCACCATCCAGAGCAGCGCCAGCTGTTCGTTGACAAGCGGCGCCTGGATCTTGCGCCGCTGCCGCGGTGACTCGCGGGTCGTGACCTCGAGCTCGACCCTGGGGATCCAGTCGGGCATGTGCTTCGGCGCGTCCTTCTGGAAGAAGAACTTGCCGTAGGCGCCGTCGGGGTAGCGCTTCATCGTGAAGGGCCGGTCCTTCAGGTGCGGCACGAGCACCGGCGCCACATCGCGGTAGTACGCGAGCAGGTCACCCTTCGTGATCCCCTCGTCCGGCCAGAACGGCTTGGCGAGATTGGAGAGCTTGAGCACGCGCTTGCCCTTGCTGATCTCGGTCGGCATTGCCTCGACGTCCTCGCGTCGCACTTCCTGCGCCTCCTTGTCCTCCCGCAGCCCCTGATACGACGGCGCGCGCAGGCGTCCGTCGTGCGTCCACTCGACGAACTCGATCTCGGCGACGAGCTTCGGCTCCACCCAGCGGACCGCGTCCTTGCGAACCTTCGGCATCTTCGGCACCTCGCGGAACGGCAGGTCCTTGCGCTCGAGCGGCTTCAGCTTCGCGAGCAGCCGATCGATCTCGCCGTCGGTGAACCCAGTGCCGACGTTCCCCGCGTAGACGAGCTCGTCGCCCTGCCAGTAACCGAGGATCAGCGAACCGAACCTGCCCTCCCGGCGGCCCTGGCCGAGGGTGTAACCGGCGATCACGAACTCCTGCCGGCCGTGGGTCTTGATCTTCAGCCAGTCGCGGCTTCGCCTGCCGGGCTGGTAGCGGGATCCCTTTCGCTTTGCCACGATCCCCTCGAAGTGCTGCTCCTGCGCGGCGCGGTAGAGCGCCGGGCCGTCGTCGAAGGTCTCGGAGAGCTGGACGTTCCGATTGCGCCGGTCGAGCAGATTCGCAAGCCGCGCGTGCCTCTCCTCGAGCGATACGTCGATCAGCGACTGGCCCTCGACCTCGAGCACGTCGAAAGCGACGAACACGTAGCGCGTGCCGCTCTTGCCCTGCTGCATCGCCGAGAAGGTCGCGCGGCCTTGGTCGTCGAGCGCACAGACCTCGCCGTCGAGCACGCAGTCCGGAGTCTTCACGCTCCGCTCGATCGCCTTGGCGACGGGCTCGAAGCGCTTCGTGAGGTCGTTGCCGTTACGGCTCGTCAGCGTCGCCTCACCGCCGTGGACGTCGACGATCGCCCTGTATCCATCCCACTTGACCTCGAACACCCAATCGTCGCCGCGCGGGACCTCCTTCTCGAGCGTCGCGAGCATCGGCGAGTACCTGCGGCGCGGGCGAGGCTCGGTGGCGCCCTCCTCCCGCTTCTTCAGGATCAGCCAGTTCTTCGGGTTGCCGTCGAGCTTCGCCGGGACGAGCGTCCACGTACCCTCGAGCCGATCGCCGTGGAGACGAACGGTGAGCCCGCCGTCCTTCTTCTCCTCCAGCAGCTCGTACGTGCCGCGGTCCCAGATCTCGACGAGGCCGGCACCGTACTGACCCTTCGGGATCTCGCCCTCGAACTTCGCGTACTCGAGCGGGTGGTCCTCGACGTGGACGGCGAGCGCGCGCTGCCCGGGCTCGAGCGGGATCCCTTTCGGCACCGCCCAGCTCGCGAGCGCGCCGTTCCGCTCGAGGCGGAAGTCGTAATGGAGCCGACGGGCGTCGTGCCGCTGCACGACGAAGATGGGCTCCCTGCCCTTCCTCTTCCCGCCGAACGGCTCCGGTGTCTTCTTCGGGTCGCGCTTTTTCCGGTACTCGGCCAGCTTGGCCATTCGCGGAAAGCTAGCTGGCCTTCTTGCCGCGCTTCCTCGTCGACTTCTTCTTCGTCTGCTGCTTCCGCGTGCGCTCGACCGACTCGCGCAGAGCGGCCATCAGGTCGACGACCTCTGCATCCTCCTCTTCCTGCGGCTCCGGGAGCTTCTGCCCCTTCGCCTTCTTGCGGATCAGCTGCAGGAGCTCCTTGCGGTAGTTGTCGTCGTACTTGTCCGGCTTGAACGTATCGCTCAGGTTCTGCACGAGCGACTTCGCCATCTCGACCTCGCCGTCCGGGAGTTTTCCCTTCCCGTTCACGGACTCCGGCTGCCGGATCTCGTCCGCGTAGTACATCGTCTCGAGGATCAGGACACCGTCGTGGGCGCGAAGCGCGGCGAGGTGCTGCTTGTTCCTGACCACGACCTTGGCGACGCCGACCTTCCCTGTCTCTTCGAGCGCTTCACGAGCAACCGGTACGGCTTCTCGGCGCCCTCCTGCGGTGCGAGGTAATAGGCCTTGCGAAAGTAGATCGGGTCGATCTCGTCGAGATCGACGAAGTCACAGATGTCGATCGAGTGCGTCAGCTCGATGTCGAGGCGGTCGAGATCCTCGTCCTCGAGCGGGACGTAGCGGCCCTTGTCGATCTCGAAGCCGCGCACGATCTCGTCGGCGGGAACGGACTCGCCGCTGTCCTTGCGCACCTTGTCGTAGCCGATCGGCGTCAGGTCACGCCGGTCGAGGAAGTGAAAGCGCAGCTCTTTCGACTGGGGAACATCCGCACCGCGACACTGACGAGGCCGAACGAGATCGTGCCGCTCCAGATGGCTCGGGCCATGGCACCTTGATACCCAGCTTGCTTCTGCCAAAACCTGTTGTTTCTTACTTACGAACTGGTTCAACCTGCGTGGACAAGGCTGTGGAAGCTGTGGATTCCGAGAACACGCCGAGCGTGCGGAACCGGCGGCGCCGAGCCTTGCGCAGCTCCTCGCCGGGAATCCGCTGCAGGTCCTCGACCGAGCTCTGCAGCGCCTCGCCGAGCAGGCGAGCGGCCTCATCGGGGTCCTCGTGCGCCCCGCCGGGTGGCTCGGGAACGACGGCGTCGATCACGCCGAGCTGGAGGCAGTTGGCGGCGTCCGGCTTGAGGGCTGCGGCCGCCTTGACCTTCTCGCCGGCATCACGCCAGAGGATTGCGGCACAGCCCTCGGGCGAGATCACGGTGTACATCGCGTTCTCCTGCATGAGCACGCGATCGGCGAGCGCGGTCGCGATCGCTCCGCCCGAGCCGCCCTCGCCGATGATGCACGCGACCACGGGGATCGTCAGGCGGCTCATCAGCGCCTGGGAACGCGCAATCGCGCCGCCCTGTCCGTGCTGCTCCGCGGCCACTCCGGGGTAGGCACCCGGCGTGTCGATCAGCGAGACGATCGGGAAGCGGTGCCGCTCGGCCAAATCCATCACGCGCATGGCCTTGCGGTAGCCCTCGGGATAGGTCATGCCGAAGTTGCGCCGCGTCCGCTCGTGCACGTCGCGGCCCTTCTGGTGGCCCATGAACGCGACCGTACGGCCGTTGAAGCGAGCGAGGCCGGTGACCATCGCAGGATCCTCGGCACGCGCCCGGTCCCCGTGGAGCTCGATGAAGTCCTCGAAGATTCGCTCGACGTAGTCCAGCGTGTACGGCCGGTCCGGGTGGCGTGCGAGCTCGACGTGCTGCCAGATTTCCTCGTCGCTGGCCTCCGAGATCTTCTCGAGCTGGCGTTGGAGGCGGGCCAGCTCACCGGAGATCCGCGCGCCACGTAGGAGCCCGAGACTCTTCAAGCGACCGAGCCGGCCGCGCAGGTGAAGCTCAGCCTCGTTGGCCATTGCGACGGTCACCTCCCGGACAGGCCGTGCTCGCCGCCCGTGAAAAGCAAGCTCGGGTAGGACGCAGGGAGCGTTCGTAGCCGGAGGCTACGGGCGCGACTGAGGACGCCCCCGAGCGCCGCTTTGCAGCGGCGTGGCGGGCGCGGAATGTTCGGGAGGGGGCCGTCATCTACTAAAGAGGCGAAGAACGCGCCCGAGGTAGGGGCGCAGATCGCGGCGCCCGACGATCGCGTCGAGGTGGCCGAAGCGGAGGTTGGATTCCGCGAGCCCGAAGTCATCGGGCAGCTTCTCCCGCGTCGTCTGCTGGACGACGCGAGGGCCGGTGAAGGCGAGGAGCGACCCGGGCTCGGCGACGATGATGTCCCCGAGCGAGGCGAAGCTCGCGATCACCCCGGCAGTAGTGGGATGCGCCATCACGCTGATCATCGCGCCGCCTGCGTCCTTCAGGTCCTCGACGGCGACGACCGTCTTCGGCAGCTGCATCAGCGAGAGGATCCCTTCCTGCATGCGGGCGCCGCCAGACGCGGTGACGCTGACGAGGGGGACGCCGCGCTCCGCCGCGCTCTCCGCGGCACGCGCGAACTTCTCGCCGACCACGCTGCCCATCGAGCCGCCCATGAAGGCGAAGTCCATCACCGCGAGCTCGCAGGGGTGGCGCTCGATCGTGGCATGACCGATGACCATGGCGTCGCCGAGGCCGGTCGAGAGTTCGGCCTCGGCAAGCCGCTCCGCGTATGGGCGGAGGTCGAAGAAGTCGAGCGGGTTCTCGGAGCGAAGGCCCGCGGCTTCTTCCTCGAAGGTGCGCTCGTCGGCGAGCTGCTCGATGCGCTCGCGGGCGCGCACCGGAAAGTGGTGGTTGCACTGCGGGCAGACGCGGAAGTTCGCGGCCAGCTCGTCGTCGCGGTAGTGGGAGCCGCAGCCCGGGCAGGTGTTCGGGTGCGGCTTCTCGTTCGTCGCCGCCTCGGGGAGGTTGCGGTGCTCGATCGAGACGTCGATGCGCTCCGCCACGAGAAGGAGTCTAGAACCCGGCCGCGGCGGCAAGGCGAGACAGCGCCGGAATGTTCTCCTCCTCGGGAAGAAACGCCGTGAAGCCCGCGCCGAGAACCCGAGCGGACCGCAGCAGCGCTTCGACCTCCGCGACCGAGAGCCCGCCGGGCTCGGGCATGAACGGCGCGACCTCGTCGGCGTCGAGCGCATCGAAGTCGACGGCGACGTACGCGCCCGCCGTTTCGTCGAGTGCGTGCTCGACGGCAGGTGCGCCCACACCGAGACCGCTCGCCGCGATGAAATCTTCCTCCGGCGGATCGAGGCTGCGCGCGCCGATCAGCGCGACGTCCTCCGCGACGACGGCGCACGAGTCGATCAGCCGCCGGAGCGGCGTCGCCCACTCGTTGCCGGACGGCGAGCTTTCGATCGTGTTCAGGTCGCCGTGGGCGTCGAACCACAGCACGGAGATCCGCCCGTGGCGCGCCGCGAGCCCTTCGACGGCGCCGATGTGCGCGCAGCAGCATCCCCCGAGGACGATCGGGCGGTCGGGAAGCTCGCGCGCGAGCGCGAGGCTCTGCGCCGCGAGGGTGTCCTCGTCGACGACGGCGGCCTCGGGGTAGGACACCGGGAGCCGCGCGGCCTCGGCCATCGCCTCGCCACCCTCGCCCCAGGCGTGCGGCACCCGGACGACCGCGGCGCGGAAAGTCCGGCCGCAGGAGTGACACTCGTAATCGCCGCCAAGTGCGACGGCAGTGTGCGTGCGGCAGTCCGGGCAGATCGCGCGCAGGCGCGACATCACATCGCCTTCTCATAGACATCGCCCCGGCGGATGACGCGCATCCCGACGCTCTCGTAGAGGCGGTTCGCGCCGGTGAGGCTGTCGGCATCGACGCCGAGCGCCGCACTGTGGAAGCCGCGACGGCGGAACTCGTGGAACGTGTGGAGCAGCAGCGCCCGCCCGAGCCCGCGTCGGCGCCATTGCTCGCGGACGCCGAGCACGCTGACCCAGCCGAGTCCTTCCTCGGCCTCGTGCTCCCGATTGATCGCCACCGCCGCGAGCTCGTCGCCATCCTCGACCAGGAACCAGAGTGACGGGTCGAAGGGTCCGTGCAGCAGGTGGTGCTCCCACTCCTCGTACGGCTGCCGGTGGAACTCCCAGTGGTCGCGGAACGAATCCTGGTGTGCTTCGTAGACGCGTGGTGCGTCGTCCTTCGTCGCCGGACGGACGGTGAGGCCGTCGGGCCACCGCGGCGCGGCGAGATCTCCGTCGAAGTCGATTCGCATCCGGTAGAAGTGCCTGATCAGGCCGTAGCCCCGCCCCTCGAGGAGCTTGATCGTCGAGGCGTCGACACTGGGGTTGTGGAACCGCAGCCGCTCGGCCCCGCGCTCCGCACCGCGCCGCTCAGCCCAGTCGAGCAAGGCGACGCGGATCTCGTCGAGCTCTGAGGGCGGGACGCGGAGGTCGACGTAGTAGATCGGGTGCGGATCGTCGTCGATGTCGACGTAGCCACGGAAGCTGCCGTCCTCCACGGCCACACGAATGTCCGTCACGGGATCCAGTCCCGGGCCGGTCAGCCACAGGCGCATCGACTCGATGTTCTCCTCCGGCGTGCCGTAAAGCTCCACGGCGTCACGGTTGATCAGGTCGGTGAGCAGCTCGAGATCGTCGAGCGTCGGCGCTCGAAGCTCGACGCTCATGCCGGGACGAGCTCGTCCAGGGTGTCCGGGAGCGCGCTCAGGTCGGTGAGCTCGCGATCCGGTTCGGGGTCCGGCTCCTCCCCGAGCCGGTTGATCCAGACGCTCCTGAGCCCCAGCTCACGCGCCGGCGCGATGTCGTGGAAGAGGCTCGCCGCGACATGGACGTGGTGCTCCTTGTCCGCCGTCGTGTGCTCGAAGAACCGCTCCCAGTGGGCGTGCGCGGGTTTATACGACTGCACGTCTTCCGCCACGACCAGCAGGTCGAAGGGGACGCCGATCCGCTTTTCCGACTCGACGATCAGGCGGCGGTCGCTGTTGGAGAGGATCACGAGGTTCCAGCCCCGGCGCCGCAGCTCGCGCAGCGCATCGGGGACTTCCGAGAACGGCGGCCACTCGGGCAGGGACTGCACCAGCATCCCGGTCTCGCCCTCGGGGATTCCGTAGCCGACCTCCTCCGCGATCCGCTCCAGCGTCAGCGTCATTACTTCGCCGTAACTCCGGTACTCCTCGGCCTCGACCTCCGGCTCGAGCTCGTGGTAGCGCTCGAGCAGCCGCGGCGCCTGCTCAACGCCCCACAGCCGTTCGAGCACCGCGCCGATCCCGGCGTTCCAGTCGATCAGTGTGCCGTAGCAGTCGAAGGTCGCCCAGCGCATTGCCGCGCAGGCTAACTCCCGCGCGAGGTGGCGCTTGCTTTCTCGGGCCGTTTCTGCCCACGCTTCTTGCGAAAGTGGCGACATGAGGGAAGCGGAGCAACTCGCCGCGTTGGCGCGAATTCATGAGCTGCTGGAAGGTCAGGGGATCGACTACTGGTTGTTCGGCGGCTGGGCGGTCGACTTTCGCGCCGGCGCGGTCACGCGGGCGCACGACGACCTCGATCTCGCGGTGTGGCAGACAGACCACGAGCGGATCGCCGAACTGCTGGCGGCGGATGGGTGGAAGCACGCGCCCGAGGCGGGCGAGGACGGATATACCGGCTACGAGCGCGGCAGCGTCCGGATCGAACTCGCGTTCCTGGCTCGCGACGAAACCGGCCGGGTGTACACGCCCCTTCGCCAGGGCCGCGGCGCATGGCCGGACGAGGCATTCAAGGATGACGTCGCGGACCTGCTCGGCGTGCGCACGAGACTGATCAGCCTCGGCGCGCTCGTCGCCGAGAAGTCAGAGGCTCGCGACGATCCGATCGTGGCGGCCAAGGACCGTGCCGACCTGTCGACTCTTTCCCGTTTCACCTAGGTGTCGCTCGCTACGCAGGGGCAACCGGCGTCCTCCAGGCCGAAACCGGCTCGGCGCGCACGGCGCCGATGCCGCTCGAGCGGCGGAGCTCAGTCCTCGAACTTCCGGATGACGATGCAGGCGTTGTGCCCGCCGAAGCCGAACGAGTTCGAGACGCCGACATCGACCTTCGCCTCCCGCGACTCGTTCGGGATGTAGTCGAGGTCGCACTCGGGATCCGGCCGCTCGTAGTTGATCGTGGGCGGCAGGACGTCGCGGTTGACGGCGAGCGTCGTGAAGATCGCCTCGATCGCGCCGGCGGCGCCGAGGCAGTGGCCCGTCGAGCCCTTCGTCGACGACACGGGAGTGTTGCGCGCGTTCTCCTCTCCGAGCGCGAGCTTGATCACGCGGGTCTCGCTGGCGTCGCCCAGGGGCGTGGACGTTCCGTGCGCGTTGATGTAGTCGATCTCGTCCTGGTTCACGCCGGCGTCCGCCATCGCCATCCGCATCGCGCGCGCCGGGTTGTTCCCCGTGGGATCCGGCTCCGTCACGTGCCGAGCGTCCGAGGAGAGGCCGTAGCCGAGCAGCTCCGCATAGATCTTCGCGTCGCGCGCCTGCGCGTGGTCGAGGCCCTCGAGCACGACGACAGCGCCGGCCTCGCCCATCACGAAGCCGTCGCGCTCGGCGTCGAAGGGGCGGCTGGCAGCCTCAGGGTCGTCGTTCCGCCGTGACAGCGCCCGCATCGCCCCGAAGCCGGCGATGCCGACGCGGGTGATGCCGGCCTCCGTGCCACCCGCGAGCATCACATCGGCCCGACCCAGCCGGATCGCATCGGCGGCTTCGCCGATCGCCATGTTCGACGCGGCGCACGCGGTGCACTGCGAGGAGAGCGGGCCTCGCGTGCCGAGGTACATCGAGACCCAGCCCGCGCCCATGTTCGGAATGATCTGCGGGATCGAGAACGGGTTCACGCGGTCGGGCCCGCGCTCGATCAGCGTGTCGTAGCAGTCCTGGAACGCCTTCAGCCCGCCGATCCCGGTCGCGATCGACGCGCCGATCCGGTCGGCCTCGTTGTCGATGTCGAGGCCGGCGTCGTCCCGAGCCTGGATCGCCGCGACGACGATCATCTGCGCGAAGCGGTCCATCCGCCGCGCCTGCTTCTTCTCGATCCACTCGACTGGGTCGAACTCCTTCAGCTCGCACGCGAAGTGCACCGGGTACTCGCTGGCGTCGAACGCCGTGATCTCCGCCGCCCCCGAGCGCCCCGCGCTCAGGTTCTCCCAGGTCGTCTCGACATCGTTCCCGAGCGGCGAGACCGCGCCCATCCCGGTGATCACGACTCTGCGACGGCCATTCATGCTCACATTCCCAACCCCCCGTCGACGAGCAGAACCTCGCCGGTCACGAAGGCTGCCTCGTCCGAGCAGAGGAAACGTACGACGCCCGCAACATCTTCCGGGTCGCCGAACCGGCCCAGCGGGGTGTTCGCGAGCATGGCGCTCTTCAGCTCCTCCGGCAGCTCATTCGTCAGCCGCGTCGAGATGTACCCCGGAGCGACGACGTTGGCACGCACGCCGCGGCTACCGAGCTCCCGAGCAAGCGCCTTCGTGAAGCCGATGATCCCGGCCTTCGACGCCGAGTAGTTCGTCTGGCCGGGATTGCCGTGCAGCCCGACGATGCTCGAGACGTTGACGATCGCGCCCTGGCGTCGCTTCATCATCCCGCGAGTCACCGCCCGGCAGGTGTTGAACGTGCCGCGGAGGTTGGTGTCGATCACGACGTCCCAGTCCTCGTCGGGCATCCGCGCGAGCAGCCCGTCCCGCGTAACCCCGGCGTTGTTGACGAGGATGTCGACCTCGCCCGCGTCCTCGACGAGGCGCTTGGCGTCCTCCGGGTTCGAGACATCCGCCTGCACCGCTCTGCCGCCGATGTCACCGGCGGCCTGCTCGGCCTCCTCACCGCCCGACCGGTAGCCGATCACGACCTGCGCGCCGCCCTTCGCCAGCTCGGCGGCAATGGCACGCCCGATGCCGCGCGAGCCGCCGGTGACGAGCGCCGTGCGGCCTTCGAGAGAACAGAACTCCGCCACCCGCGCCTAGACGGTCTCTTCAACCTTCTGCAGACCGGCGACGTTGTTCACCGAGATCGTCTTCACGCCGCGATCGATCCTCTTCACCAAACCGGAGAGGACGTTTCCGGGCCCAACCTCGACGAACGTCTTCACACCTTCCTTCACGAGACCGCGCGCCGCGTGCGTGAACTTGACCGGAGCCGTCACCTGCTGGACGAGCAGCCCCGCCATGCGCTGCGCCGGCTCGATCTTCGCCGTCACCGTCGACATGAACGGCGCGACGGGGTCCGAGAAGCGGACGCGGTCGACCGCCGGCTTCAGCCGCTCGGCGGCCTTCGCGACGAGCGGACTGTGAAAGGCACCGGAGACCTTGAGCCGGACGGTGCGCTTCGCGCCGAGCAGCGAGGCCTTGCCGATCAGCTCCTCGACGGCCTCCTCCTCGCCGGAGACGACGATCTGCCCGGGGCAGTTGTAGTTCGCGGGCCACACGCCCTCGATCTCGCTGCAGAGCTGCTCGACGACCTCGTCGTCCAGTCCGAGGATCGCCGCCATCGTCCCGTCGCTCTCGCGTGCGGCCTCGGCCATCGCGAGGCCCCGCTCGCGCACAAGGCCGATCGCCTGGGCCGTGTCGATCGAGTTGGCGGCTGCGATCGCGGCGAACTCGCCCACCGAATGCCCGACGACGTAGTCGGGCGCGATTCCGCGTGTGCGGAGCGCCGCCAGGACAGCGAGGCTGGTGGCTACGAGCGCCGGTTGCTGGACATCCGTTCGCACCAGCTCGTGCAGCGGCGCCTCGAAGCACAGGTGTTCGAGGTCGAGGCCCGATGCCTGCGAACCAACCCGAAAGACCTCCATGGCCTCCGGGATCGCCTCGGCGATCTCGCGGCCCATGCCCTCCTCGAGCGAGCCCTGGCCTGGGAAGCAAAAAGCGATCAATTGACCCTCCCGTTCGCCGTCCATTGCATCAGCGCCGAGCCCCACGTGAGGCCGGCGCCCATTCCCGTCATCAGCACCGTCGCACCGGGCTGCAGCCGCCCGTCCGTCTCGGCGTCGGCGAGCGCGAGCGGGATGGAGCCCGAGGACGTGTTTCCGTACCTGTCGACGTTGACCACGATGCGATCTTCAGGGATTCCGAGCTTCTCTGCTGCGTAGTTGATGATCCGCGTGTTCGCCTGGTGCGGGACATAGACGTCGACGTCGTCGATCGTCTGGCCGACCTCGCTGAGGAGCGCCTGCGCCGAAGAGACCATTACGCGCGTGGCGAACTTGAACACCTCACGCCCGTTCATCTTCACCAGCCGGTCGGCGTCCTCGAACCGGCGCGAGCCGCTGCCCGGCAGCCACAGGTGCTGGCCGCCCCCGCCGTCGGCGCCCAGCTCGAAGCCGAGGAAGCCGCCGTCGTCGACGCGCTCCAGAACGACCGCTCCGGCGCCGTCGCCGAAGAGCACGATCGTCGAGCGGTCGGTCCAGTCGAGGATCTTCGAGAGGACGTCGCCGCCGACGACGAGGGCCTTCTTCGACAGCCCGGCCGCGACCATCGCGTGCGCCTGCGCCAAGGCGTAGACGAAACCAGTGCAGCCGGCGAGCAGGTCGTACGCCGCGGCGTTCGGCGCCGGGAGCATGTCGCCGAGGAGCGAGCCCGTGGTCGGAAACATCATGTCCGGCGTGACGGTCGCGACGATGATCAGGTCGAGCTCCGTCGACTTCACGCCTGCCTGCTCGAGCGCGAGGCGGGCGGCCGGCAGGGCGAGATCCGTCATCGCCTGCTCGGGCGCGGCGATCCGTCGCTCCCTGATGCCGGTGCGCTCCATGATCCACTCGTCCGACGTGTCGACGAGCTCGGACAGTTCGTCGTTCGTCAGCACGCGGTCCGGCGTGTAGGTGCCCAGGCCGGTGATCGAGACCGGCACGCCGTTGGAGAGGCCAATCATTGCTCGACTGCGAAGGTCAGCATTCCGCGCGCCGCGAGCTGCCCGTCGACCGTCGCCGTCGCCTTGCCCTTGCCGATCGGGCCACGGACGCGCTCGAGCTCGCACGTGAGCTCGAGCTCGTCGCCCGGCTCGACCACGCGCTTGAAGCGGACGCCGTCGATCCCGGCGAAGAGCGCCAGCTTGCCGCGGTTGTCCTCCTCCGAGAGGACGGCGACCGCGCCGGCCTGCGCCATCGCCTCGACGATCAGGACGCCCGGCATGATCGGCCGCCCCGGAAAGTGACCGCTGAGGTACCACTCGTCGTCGCGAACCCGCTTTCGCGCGACCACTCGCTCGCCCGGTGCGAGGTCAACGACCTCGTCGAGCAGGAGAAACGGGTCGCGATGGGGCAGGATCGCTTCGATTTCGTCACGTGTCAGAGAGGACAATCCGGTGAGTCTAGTGGGCGAGGATTCCCTCGCACCGGAGCGGGTCGAGCCGCTCCTTCGGGGTCGCTTCGGCCGCCCGTACCTCTATTTCGAGCGCTGCGAGTCGACGCAGCGCGAACTCGCGCCCGACGCACCCGAAGGTGCGGTCGCGGTCGCCGAGCTGCAGACTGCCGGCCGCGGCCGGCTGGGGCGCCCCTGGCACGCGCCTGCGCGCACCAGCGTCCTCGTCTCCGTCAACCTCCGACCGGCGGTCGCGACACCGCGGCTGCCCGAGCTCTCCGTCGTCGCGGGCCTCGCCGTAGCCGACGCGGTCGCAGCCGTCACGGGCATCCACCCGGAGGTGCGTTTTCCGAACGACCTTCTGCTCGACGGCCGCAAGGTCGCCGGGATCCTTGCCGAGGCGCGGGACGAGCGCGTCGTGCTCGGGATCGGCATCAATGCCAACATCGCCGAAGGCGATGTGCCGCGCGGCGTCGACACTCCGGCCACCTCGCTGCTCATCGAGAGCGGCGGGCAAGTCGACCGCGGCCTACTGCTCGTGGAGCTGCTCGAGCGGCTGGAGGCTCGCTACGACGCGTGGGTCAGCGAAGCCGCACGCGCGGGCTAGCGTTGCCCGCGTCGTCCTCCGCAGATGCGTCGAGCCGCGTGTACGGACGGTCGAGGACGACCGTGAACACGCCTGCCTTCGGGCGTCGCACGGAGACCGTCATTCCGTCGGCGATGAACGTCACGTTCGCCGCCTCGCTCACGGAGACGCGGAGGGGCCGCTGGGAGACACGCTTCAGCACCGGCGCCACCCGGTCGACCCGCACCCTGTACTCCTGCGTGACCGAGCCGGTCGTGTCTGTGACCGTCAGGGCCAGGCGGTACACGCCGTCTCGCGCGCGGCCGTCCCAGGCGAAGGCCTGCGGGCCTGCGGGCAGGTTGGCCGCGAAGAGGGACGACAGGGGGGTCGTGCCCTGGAGGATGTCGAGCCGCCCGAGCACCGGCACGCCGACGTTGAACGTGATCGCTGCAGCGTCGTTTCTGCCGTCCCCGTTCGGCGAGATCGCCAGCGGTGAGACGGAGTAGCCGGAGAGCGTTCGCGAGACGACGATCGGGACAGAGGCTGTCAGCTGCCGGCTGCCACGGCGCGCTGACACGAAGATGACGTAGCGCCCGTCGGCGTATACCGCGGGATCCCAGACGAACGACTGTGGCCCAGCGGGACGCACGCCGGTAAAGAGCGGCGCGATCGTCGTGCCGTCCTCCGCCCTGAGCTCGATCCTGACCGTGGCGGACGCGCCGAGTCGATACGACAGCCGTACCGTGTCGGTGATGCCGTCCGCATTCGGCGTGACGCCGGCGGAATCCGTCCGCACCGCCTCAAGCGTCAGCCTGCCGGTCGCGCCGCTCAGCGTCCCGGTGATCGGACGCGCGTTGGGCCCGGCGGAGATTCGGTACGTGTAGCTACCGAGCGGCGCGAAGCGCGCATCCCACGTCCATTGGACTGTACGGCCACGCCCCGTGCCGACGGCGACCGGCCGCTGCGCCGCGTCGAAGACCGTGACGTTCCAGGGCAGCGATGCCGAGACTTGCGCGGAGAAGCTGACCAGGCCGCCCAGCTTTCCCTCGATGTGCGGGGCATAGAGCTTCGGCAGGCCGATCGCGGCCGCGCGCTTTGCGATCACGCCCAACTGGCCGTAGAGGCCGGCGCCCGGACAGCTCGTGAAGCCGGTGTCCCGGTGGCCGGAAACGGCGCGGAGCCACACCGGCAGACCCTTCCTGAACCGCGGATTGCCCGACGAGATCGACTGGATCCTCGAGAGCGGATGAACGTGGGCCACGTCCAGTCTCCACGCGATCAATCGGCTGAGTGCGTTCCGTGCAGCCGCCGAGGGGCCCGCACCGCCGTAGCTGCCGATCACGGCGATGCCGACGGAGCCGGTGTTGAAGCCCTGGGCGTGGGCTCCGATGACGTTGCGCTCGATGCCGCCCCACCGGCCTTCGAAGACCTGGCCGAAGCGATCGACGAGGAAGTTGTAGCCGATGTCGTCCCAGCCGTTCCCGAGCACGTGGTAGATCTGGATTCCACGCACGATCGCAGCGGATTGGGAAGGCGTGCGCGCGCCGGCGCCCGCCGTGTGATGGACGATCGCGTCGACGAGCGCGGGCGCGTAGTCGGGGTCGTCGCGCCGGATGCGTTCGTTCGCGCTCCACGCCCGCCGCGGGATGATCTTCGGCGAGCCTGCCATCTGCAGCGAGCGCTCGAGCATCGGCTCCTCCGGGCTCCAGACGAAGTGCGCACGGACGCGTTGGACGCGGCCGCGGGTGCGCACCTGGATCCGCTGGGCCTCGCCGGTCCACCACGGGTTGCCGATCCGCCAGCTGCGCATACGGCGAGCCTCGTCGGTGCCGCGGTCCGGCAGATCCTCCGGCTCTGCGTCGGCCTCGTGCCAGCCGCTCCAGCCGCTCTGCCCGCGTGTGCGGAAGAAGACGCGCCCCGCTCCGCGCCAGTGCAGCCCGACCAGGTTGAAGTGCGTCGCCGGGCCGCCGGCCGCAAGCGACCGGGCCCCGCCGACGGGCAGGTCTCGCGTCACGATCGTCGCCTCGCCCCACGCCGTAGCCGGGAAGGCGAGAGCAACCAGTGTGACGGCGAGAGCTCCTTTCATCGACCCCGATTCAGGTTGTCAGCGTCGCCGATCGAGCGCAAGGCTCTTGATACGATCCTTACACCGTGAAAAGCCGCGCTCTGCGGGCACTTTTGATCGCGTTCGCGGCGCTTGCGGTCGTTCCTGCCGCTCATGCTGCGACGCCCCGAGTGCTCGCGATCGAGTTCGACAACGACGTCAACCCGGTTACGGCGGACTACGTGATCGACAACATCCACCGCGCCAACTCCGGCGACTACGAGGCGGTCGTGATCCTGCTCGACACGCCGGGCGGGCTCGCGGACGCGATGAAGGACATCTACCAGGCCGAGCTCGCGTCGAAGATCCCGGTGATCGTCTACGTCTCGCCCGAGGGCGCGCGAGCCGCCTCGGCCGGAGTCTGGATCGGCCAGGCGGCAGACATCCTCGCGATGGCGCCGCAGACGAACATCGGGTCGTCGACGCCGATCAGCGTCGGCGGCGAGGACATCCAGAAAGACCTCCGGCGCAAGGTCGTCAACGATGCGGCGGCCTCGCTGCGAACCCTCGCCCGAGAGCACGGGCGCAATGCCAAGTGGGCAGACGCGGCCGTGCGTCGAGCATCCAACGTGGGTGCGCGCGAGGCGCTGCGTCTGAACGTGATCGACGTGGTCGCCCCGACCCTGCCCGCCCTGCTGAACACGCTCGACGGGCGCAAGACGACGCCGAAGGGATTCGTGCTCCACACCGCCGGCGCGGAGGTGAAGACGGTCGAGATGTCGCTGTGGAAGCGCGCGCTCGACCTGCTGATCGATCCGAACATCATCGCGCTGATGCTCTCGATCGGCCTGCTCGGGATCATCGTCGAGCTCTGGAGCCCCGGCCTGATCTTCCCCGGTACGGTCGGCGCCATCTCGCTGATCGTGGGGCTCTTCGGCCTGCAGGTGCTCCCGATCAGCGTCGCCGGGCTCCTGCTGATGCTGCTTGCCGCCGGCTTCTTCGCGGCCGAGCTCTTCCTGCCCAGCCACGGCGCTCTCACAATCGCCGGCGGCATCTGCTTCTTTATCGGCTCGCTGATGCTGTTCGATCCGGCAGGCGACGCGTATCAGGTTTCGACGAAGGTGGCACTCGCGATCACCGGCACGCTCGTCCTCCTCATGGGGTTCGTCGCGTTCAAGATCGTCCAGGTCCGGCGCGCCCCGGTCGTGACCGGCACCTCGGAGCTGATCGGCCAGATGGGCATCGTCCGTCAACCGCTCGACCCGGTGGGCCTCGTCTTCGTGCACGGCGAGCTCTGGCGCGCCCAAACGGCAGACGGCCCGCTCGAGCTCGGCCGGACCGTCCGCGTCGAAGGCATCGACGACGGACTAACGCTGACGGTCGCTCCCGCGTAGGATCCTGGCGTGGCGTTCCTGATCGCCGTCGCGGCAATCGCCGTCGTCGTCATCATCCTGCTCTCGGCATCTGTCCGGATCGCGCGCGAGTACGAGCGAGGCGTAATCTTCCGCCTCGGCCGCCTGAAGTCACCGCCCAAGGGGCCCGGCCTCTTCCTGCTGATCCCGGTCGTCGACAAGATGGTCCGAGTCGACCTGCGCACGGTGACGCTCAACGTGCCACCGCAGGAAGTGATCACCAAGGACAACGTCCCGGTCCGGGTCAACGCCGTCGCGTACTTCCGGATCATCGA
>DATFQN010000070.1:0-7307 GCA_035264165.1 Gaiellaceae bacterium | reverse complement strand
CTCGAAAACCGTTAGGGGTGCAAGCCCCTCGAGGGTTCAAATCCCTCCCCCTCCGTCAGCCGCCGTCTTTCGGCCCACAAAGTGCGAGGCCCGCCTCTAGACAGTCGAAGACGGGCGCCGCAATGCCGGGGTATGTGAGGGGGGAGCCGGCAAGTCATGTTTTCGCAGGCACCGCCCCCACGGGCATGCCCCGGAAGGGTGAAATAGGGGAATGGCATCCCCGTTCGTCGAGCTCGAGGTCGACGGCCGCACCGTCAAGGTCACAAATCCGGACAAGGTCTTCTACCGCAAGCTGAAGGCCACCAAGCTCGACCACGTCCAGTACTACGTGTCCGTCGGGGAGGGAATCGTGCGTGCGCTGTACGAGCGGCCGACACAGCTGAAGCGCCATCCGGACGGCGCGGAGGGCGAGGCCATCTACCAGAAGCGCGTGCCCGAGAAGCGGCCGGACTGGATCGAGACCGCGCGTGTGACGTTCCCTTCTGGCCGGCACGCCGACGAGCTGTGCGTCACGGAGGTCGCGCAGGTTGCGTGGGCGGCGAACCTCGCAACGATCGACTTCCATCCGTGGCCGTCGCGACGCGCGCACGTCGACAACCCGGACGAGCTTCGCATCGACGTCGACCCGCAGCCGGGCACCACTTTCAAGGATGCGAAGAAGGTGGCGGCACTCGTGCGTGAGGTGCTCGACGAGCTCGGCTACACGGGGTGGCCGAAGACGTCTGGGAACCGCGGCATCCACATCGCCTGCCGGATCGAGCCGAATTGGAGCTTTCCTGAAGTGCGCCGCTGCGCGCTCGCCTTCGCGCGTGAGGTCGAGCGCCGCCTGCCGAAGAAGGTCACGACGGCGTGGTGGAAGGAGGAGCGCGGACGCCGCGTCTTCATCGACTACAACCAGAACGCGCGGGACCGGACGATCGCGTCGGCGTACTCGGTGCGGGCGCGGCCGGACGCGACAGTCTCGGCGCCGGTGACGTGGGACGAGCTGCCGGACGTCGAGATCGAGGACTTCACGTTGAGGACGATGCCGGAGCGCTTCGCGAAGCTCGGTGACGTCCAGGCGCGGATCGACGAGGCCGTGTGCGACCTCCGCAAGCTCTTCGAGTGGGGCGAGCGCGACGAGAAGGAGGGCATCGCCGAAGCGCCCTACCCGCCGCAGTTCCCGAAGATGCCCGGCGAGCCAAAGCGGGTGCAGCCGTCGCGCGCGAAGAAACCGGCGAGCTAGAAGCTCGCGCGCGTGTCCGCTCCGGACCGGTTCGTGAGCCTGGCACCGAGCGACGGCGGTTTCGGCCGCGGTCGCCGTCGGTGGCGCCCGCCAAAACGGACTCGGCCGTGCGGGCTAGGCCGAGGCAGGCACCGCGCGGGCCGGGCGGTGTGCGCCTCGGTCCCAAGGGCGTCTCGCCGGGACCGGTCCCCGTGCCTGGCACGCGGCTACGGCCCGGCGGGACGGTTCCGCGTCCGCGCGGAGGCTCTGCGTCGGCCATGCCTCGTCCTCAGGTCGCGAGCAGGCTTTCGAACGTGGGGTCGTTTGGGCTGCGCGGCGGCCTGAGCTCGCGCCAAGTGCAGTCGCTCGGGTCCTTGTCGTCGCGGAAGCGGATGAAGCGCGTGCCGTGGCGGAAGCGGTTCCCCTGCACCTTGTCGTAGCGCACCTCCGCGACGAGCCTCGGCTTCACCGCGGCCTCTTCGAGCTCGCCAGTGCCCCAGCGGTTCGGCTCGGAGAACCTGCGGTCCGACTTCGTATCGACGAGCGGCAGAACGCGCTCGGCGATCTGGTCGTGGCGCGAAGCCGCGACCGCCGCTGAGCCGACGTAGTCGAGCCCGCCGTCGTCCCGGTAGAGCCCGAGCAGCAGCGTCGCGATCCGGTCGGGCTTCGACTTCCAGCGCAGGCCGACCACGACGGCATCCGCCGTTTTGTACGGCTTCACCTTCACCACCGCCTCGCGCGACCCGGGCCGGTACGGCTCGTCGAGCCGCTTGGCGATCACGCCGTCGAGCCCCGCGGCCTCGAACGTGTCGAGCCACTGCTCCGCCCCCGCCGGTTCCAGGGTGTACGGCGAGAGCCGAAAGCCCTTCGCCAGCTTCTCGAGCTCGCGCCGGCGCTTCGACAGTGGCAGCTCGTGAATCGGCTTGCCCTTCCAGAGCAGGACGTCGAAGGCGATGAACTCCGCTGGGATCTCCTTCGCCAGCCGCTGCACGCGACTCTCGGCAGGGTGGAGGCGCATCTGCATCGAGTCGAAGTCGAGGATTCCGTCGCGGGCGATCACGATCTCGCCGTCGAGGGCGGAGTGGGGCGGGAGCAGCTCGCCGAGCGGCCTCAGCTCAGGAAAGTAGCGCAGCAACGGACGCTCCTTCCGGGACCACAGTGCGAGCTCTCCGCCGTCGTTCTCGAGGATGCCGCGGAAGCCGTCCCACTTGGGTTCGTACTGCCAGCCGTGCCCTTCGGGGAGCTCCTTGACGAGCTCGGCCTCCATCGGCGGGAACGGGACGGCGGCACCGGGCATCCGCCTAAGCTTGCCCGATGCGCCGGGTCGTGATCACGGGGATGGGAGCGGTGAGTCCGCTCGGCAACGACCTGCCCTCGACGTGGGACGCTGCGCTCGCCGGCAAGAGCGGGATCGACTTCATCAAATCGTTCGATGCGAGCGGCTTCCCGGTGCGCGTGGCCGCCGAGGTGAAGGACTTCGACCCGCCGGAGCTCGTCTCGCCGAAGGAGGCGCGCCGGCTCGATCGGAACGTGTTGCTCGCGCTCTCCGCCGGCAAGGAGGCGCTCGAGGTCGCGGGGCTCGACTCCCACTACGAGCCCGAGCGCGTCGGAATCACATTCGGGTCGGCGATCGGCGGCTTCCTCGGGATCATGCAGCAGCACGAGGTGCTGCAGGAGCGCGGGCCCGACCGCGTCTCGCCCCACTTCCTGCCGAGCGTGCTGGTCGACTCGGCGAGCGGCCAACTTGCGATCTCGCTCGGACTGCGCGGGCCGAACTACGCGCCGGTCTCGGCGTGTGCCACCGGCTCCCACGCGGTGGGTGAGGGCGCCGAGCTCGTCCGGCGGGGCGACGCGGACGCCGTGCTTGCGGGTGGCACCGAGGCGTGCATGCACCCGCTGATCCTGGCCGGCTTCTGCGCCATGCGCGGCCTGGCCGCGGAGGAGGAGCATCCGCCGCGGGCCTCCAGGCCATTCGACGCCACGCGCGCCGGCTTCGTCATCGGCGAGGGGGCGGGAGCGCTCGTGCTCGAGGAGTTGGAGGCGGCGCGAGCTCGAGGCGCCACCATCTACGCCGAGGTCCTCGGCTACGGCACCTCGAACGACGCCTACCACCTCGCCGCCCCCGAGCCGGAGGCGACCGGTGTCGCGCTGATGATGCGCTGGGCTCTCGAGCGGGCAGGGGTGACGCCCGAACGCGTCGGCTACATCAACGCCCACGGGACGTCGACTCCGCTCGGCGACGCCGCCGAGACGAAGGCGATCAAGGACGTGTTCGGCGACCATGCCTACGACCTCGCCGTCTCCTCGACGAAGTCGATGATGGGGCACTGCTTCGGCGCCGCGGGCGCCCTCGAAGCGCAGATGGCGGCGCTCGCGATCCACGAGGGCGTCCTCCCGCCGACGATCAACTACGAACATCCGGACCCCGCGTGCGACCTCGACTACGTCCCCAACGAGGCGCGCGAAGCGGAGGTGGACGTGGCGCTCTCGAACGCGATGGGCCTCGGCGGCCACAACGCGTGTGTCTTGCTAGGGCGGGTGCAATGAGCTTCCTCTCCGAGGAGATCGAGCGCTACGCGGTCGAGCACTCGACGCCGGACCCGGACTTCTTCCGCCGGCTCGAGGAGGAGACCCGCGCCACCACCTCCGTGCCGCAGATGATGGTCGGCCCGCTCGAGGGCCAGTTTCTCGGCTGGCTCGTCTGGCTCTCCGGCGCGCGCAACGTGCTCGAGATCGGCACCTTCACGGGCTACTCCTCGATCTCGATGGCGCTCAACCTCCCCGAGGGCGGGCGGATCACGAGCCTGGACGTGAACGAGGAGACGACCGCAGTCGCGCGGCGGTACGCCGAGGAAGCCGGCGTCGCCGACCGGATCGATTACCGCGTCGGCAAGGCGATCGAGCTGCTCGGCGAGGTGGACGGCCCGTTCGACCTCGCCTTCATCGACGCGGACAAGGAGAACTACGTCGCCTACTACGAGAACGTGCTGCCGAAGCTCGCGGAGCGCGGCTTCGTCGTCGCCGACAACGTCCTTTGGTCGGGCCGCGTCCTCGAGGACGACGGCGACGGGAGCACCCAGGCGATCAAGCGCTTCAACGACCACGTCGCCGCGGACGAGCGGGTCGAGTGCCTGATGCTGACGGTCAGGGACGGGATGACGCTGATTCGACGGCGTCGGGCGTAAGCTCGGCGAGCGACGGGAGCACCAGCTCGGCCTGGGCGAGCACCTCGTCCGGCGGCGCGTAGTGCGGATTCGGGACGGCGATCACGTGCATGCCTGCTGCTTTCGCCGAACGGATGCCGTTCGTCGAGTCCTCGATTGCGACCGCGTTCTCCGGCGCCACGCCGAGGCGTCGTGCGGCCTCGAGGTAGACGTCCGGGGCGGGCTTCCCGCCGGCAACTTCCTCGGACGAAACGGTTGCCCGAAACAGATCCGAGACTGCCATCAGTTCCAGCGCTGCGTCGATCACCTCGCGGTTGGAGGAAGACGCGAGCGCGAGCGGCCAGTGCTCCGCGAGCCGGCGCACCGCCTCGACGGCGCCGTCCACGAGCGGCAATCGCTGGCTGTAGCGCTCCAAGATCCGCTGGACGACGAGGCGGTTGAGCTCCTCCGGCGGGTCTCGCAGCCCCAGCACGTCGTGCATGTAGCGCGACCACTCGACGGAGCTCATGCCCATCATGTCCGCCTGGACGCGGTCGTGCCAGCGGCCGCCGCGCTCGCGCGTGATCGCCTCACGCACCTCGTCCCAGAGCTGCTCGGTGTCCAGCAGCAGGCCGTCGAGGTCGAAGACGACGGCGTCGGTCACACCGCGGCGTAGCCCTGGCGGACGTAGACCAGCGCTGGATCGCGCGAGCCGACCTCGGTCCAGACGACCTCGCCGACGAAGAAGGTGTGGTCGCCGACCGGATGCTCGCCCCTCACGCGGCACCGCAGCCAGCCGAGCGCGCCGGCGAGGAGCGGCGGTCCAGGGACGTCCTCCCGCACCTCGATTCCGGTCCAAAGGGCGATGGGCGGCACGCTGCGGGCGAAGTGCTGAGCGACGGCCGCCTGCTCCGCGGCCAGGAGGCTGACGCCGAACTCGCCCGCCCCGTGCAGGAGCTCGTGGAGCTGTGCCTGGCGCCCGAGCGCGAAGCCGACGAGCGGCGGGTCGAGCGACAGCGAGACGAGCGAGCCGACGGTCAAGCCGGTGCGGTGGCGCTCGTGCTCGATCGTCACGACGCAGATCCCCGAGGGGAAGGAGCGCATGACCTCCCGCAGGTCGACCGTCACAGCGACGAGGCTAGTGCTTGCGGCAGAGGCGGTCGCCGGCGTTGACCTCGTCCTGCAGGGCGTTCATCGCCTGCTCGTGCCGGACGAGGTCGGGGTTGCGCGGGTTGTAGATCGGCAGGCCGTCGAGGTAGCGGACGACGTCCGGCGTCACGCCAGGCCCTTCGATCGTCAGGCGGTACCGGCGACCGTGGCCCGACGGGCGGCCGTAGCGCGCTCTGAACGTGTAACAGAAGACGCCTGTCGGCTTGTGCGTGACGAACGAGTTGTCGCGGCGCCAGCCACCGCCGAGGGCCGAGTGCAGCGTGTCGAGGTAGACGAGGCGGCCGTACTTGTCGAGCCGCGCGCCGGTGCGCGTCGTCCGGAAGCCGTGGACCGGTTGCCCGAGATAGGTCAGCCTCCCGAAGAGGTGGTGGAAGCGGCCGTTCCACGACCAGTCGGCCCACGCCTCGAGCTTCGCGAGCGGCGTCGACCAGTGGGACAGGTGCAGTGCCCAAGGACCGTTCCGGTTGAAGCGCTGAACGGCCCAGTGCGAGCCGTCAGGCGCGGTGCACGCCTTCACGAGCCAGGGGAGCGGCGGGCCGGAGTAGCGGCGGCAGGCATTTGCGATCGGCTTGCCGTCGCGACGGATCCGGAACTGGACCTGTGGGATGCGGGGGTTGGGGTGCCGCGCGTTGGTCGCGCCCCAGGCGCGCACGCGCCAGATCCGTCCATGGGCGCGGTACGTGAGCAGCGCCTTTCGGTCCCGCCCGACCTCGAGTCGGACGCCCGTCGCGTTGCGGTCGATCAGCTGCGACGCCGAGGCCGGCGAGGCGACGACTGCTGCGGCGATGGCGACGAAGAAGAATCGGCGCACGGGCCCCCCGCGCGCCGATTCTAGCTAATGGTGGGAGCAGAGCTTGTCGTTCAGCCCGTCGAGGATCGCGTTCATCTGATCCTCGAAAGAAACCATCTGCGGGTTCGACTCGTCGAACGCGAGCAGGCCCTTGCCTTCCCACTTGACGTCAGGCGTGACGCCGGGCCCCTCGACGGTCAGGCGATAGGCGAGGCCGTTGCCCGGCCCACGGACGCCGCCGCTGTACTCCGGCGGGTGCGCATACCCGCCCAAGAGCGGGTTGCGGGGGCGGAAGTTGTAACAGAAGACCCCCGTCGGCTTGTGCGTCACGAACGAGTTCTCGCGGCGCCAGCCGGGGCCGTGCTTGGAGCCGAACGTGTCGAGGTAGACGAGGCGGCCGTACTTGTCCAGCCGCGCGCCGTACTTGTTCGTCTTGAAGCCGTGCACCGCCTCGCCGAGGTAGGTGAGCCGGCCGAAGATCGAGTGGTAGCGGCCGTCCCAGGACCAGTCCGTCCAGGCCTCGAGCTGCGCCAGCGGGCCCTTCCAGTGCGAGAGGTGGAGCGCCCACGCCCGCTGCTCGGGCAGCCACGGCGTGAGACCGAGGTTCGGCAGGGCGCGCTGCCACTGCTGCAAGGCCCAGTACGAGCCGTCAGGCGCCTTGCACGCCGTCACGACGTGGACGAGCTCGGGCCCGTCGTACGCGCGGCACGCGTTTCGGAAGCTGAGCTTCTTGCCGAACGTCCCCCAACCGCCGGCGCGGTCGAGGTTGAACTGCACCTGCTTCCGCGCCTTGCTCGGATGGAAAGCGTTGACTGCGCCCCACGCGAGGACGTCCCAGTGGCGCCCGTGAGCGCGGTAGGAGACCATCGCCTTGCCGTCGGGCGAGACCTTGAGCCGGATGTTCCTTGCGTTCCGGTCGATCAGCTGCGAGGCGCCGGCCGAGCCGGCGAAGGCGAGCGTGGCAGCGAGCGTGAGAGCGAGCGCGAGTGAACGACGCACG
>DATFQN010000069.1:0-5541 GCA_035264165.1 Gaiellaceae bacterium | reverse complement strand
TCGATTGCGAAGGTCACCGTACCCGCCGCGACGTCGATCGTCGGTGTGACTCCGGAGCTTGCGTGCCCGGGGACATTGCAGTCGATGTTCACGAGAGCCCAATTCGACGGGATCACGTCTTCGTCCACCGTGTAGCCGGAGCCGAAGAGCACGGTCTTGCCGTAGTCCTGCACACCGTCATCCTTCAGCGTGAACGTGTTCCCCGTCGCCGGGTCGGTGCCGAACGCCTTCGTGTACCCGAAGTCGGTCGTGTTCGGGTCCTCATCCGGAGTCGTCTGCTTGCGGATGATCACCTGACCGCAGTTCTGCAGGCTGAGCCCGACCGGGGCCACGAAGTCCTTCAGCTGCGACGTGAAGGAGTCCGACGAACGGCTCTTCAACATCGCACTGCCGAACGACGCACACTTGTTCGGCTGGAAGAGGAGGCGAAGATCGAGCTGCGCCTCTCCGAAAGTCCTCGCCTGCTTTGAGCCGGAAGCGATCAATCCGTCCGACTCCGCAGCCGGGATCGGCGAGGAGTTGATCGTGCCGGCCGCGCACGGAGCATTACCGCAGGTGGCTGAGTTCACGTCGAGGTCCGCCGCGGGGCCCCAGGCGCTGCCCGTCCACGTCCGCCCGGTGATGTCAGCGCGTGAGCCACCCTGGTCGATGGAGTACTCGAGGAGCAGGTCACCCGCCGTGCGAACCACGTTTGGCCCGGACGAGCACTTGGTCGACGACTGGTTGAACTCGAAGTCCATCAGCGTCGTCCCGGACGGCTCGGAGACCCGGCTCCACGCCAGGTTCAAGAACCCCGGGTGGGTTCCGACGCCGGCCTCCCGATAAACATGGAAGCTCAGCAGGTCGCTCTTGTTCGGCGGGATCGAGTCGGTCGTGGCGCTTGGACAGACCGTGTCTTCCTTCACGCCGCCGGAGTAGGAGTCATCGCCCGTGCCGTTCACTTTGTCAGTCGCCCGCGTCTCGGTGACCGACGCCCAGTCGATCGACGGCGCCGGGTCGTCCACCTTCAGGTTCGCGTCGATGTCGATCTCGAAGTTGCTGCCCGCGAGGCTCCCCTCCGGGTGACTTGCTACCGCAGGCAACGCAAGCACGAGCCCGAGTGCCATGGCGGCAAGTGTCGTATAGAAGGCGACAGACCGCCGCCTCCGTTTGAACTCTCGTCGAACTGCTGTCATGTGTTCCCTTCCGTGTGGCGGTGCCCAGGAGCGGCCTCGCAGTTCGAACGCCGTCATCCATGGGTGCCGCAGATTGATTGCCCCCACGCGGTTGGTGCAGCCGCATCCCTCCTCTTGCGGTTAGAGCCGACTCCTTCCGGCTGGACGAGAAGTGGTTCCGTGCTTTTCCACAGGACGAGCGAAATCGTCCACAGGTGACGGTATGACGCTTCGGCGGCGTCTAAAAGGGGGTAAATCTCCTGTTTTCTACTAGTGAAATTACCCTAGACTGAGCGCGGCAATGTGCCGGGGACCTTGAGTCATTGGCCCCAACGCGCTAAAAGAAGGGGACTGGCATAGGAGGAGGGCGAGCGATGGGCGCCGCACCGCCTATTCTCGTAGCGGACGGTGATCGCGCGACCCGGCGCGCCATCGGGCGGCTGCTGCGGCGAATTGGGTACGAGACAACCGAGGCGAGGACGGGGCCGGAGGCGCTCGAGCTCGCCGCGCGCCTGCAGCCTGCGCTCGTCATCCTCGAGGTCAATCTCGCGGAGGTCAGCGGCTACGCGGTGTGCCGGGAACTTCGCGACGCTTTCGGCGGCGAGATCGCGATCATCTTCCTCTCCGGCCACCGGACAACGCCGGCCGACCGCGTGGCCGGGCTGCTCGTCGGAGCAGACGACTACATCGTGAAGCCCTTCGATTCCGACGAGTTCCTCGCGCGGGTGCGCGCTGCTTTGCGTCGCGTCCGGGTCGAGCACGGCAACAACAAGGAGGCTCCATCCGCTCTCGGAGCGTCGCTCACGGCGCGCGAGCGCGAAGTGCTCCAGCTGCTGGCGGCGGGCCGCGACCAAACCGAGATCGCGGGGACGCTCGTGATCAGCCCGAAGACGGTTGGCGGCCACATTCAGCGCATCCTCACGAAGCTCGGCGTCCATAGCCGTGCCCACGCCGTCGCCCTCGCGCATCAGCACGGGCTCGGGGAGGACGTCGAGGCGCACGGGCTCTCGGCGGCCTGAAGGGCTGCGCAGGCGAGTGAGGGCGGCTTGCGCCGCCCTCACACCTCCTAGTCCCGATCGCGTCCGCCGCGGCCTCCGCGGCCACGGCCGCCACGGCGGTCGCCGCCGTCGCGGCGCGGAGGACGCTCCTCGCGCGGCCGCTCCGGCGCGTTCTTCGCCCGCTCGATGAGCTCCTCGGGCTGGACGAGCGATCCGTTCTCGTGCTTCGCGACGAGCTTGAGCCCGATCCGGCCGCGCTCCTTGTCGACCTCCTGGACGATCACGTCGAGGACGTCGCCGCGGGTGATCACGTCCTCGATGTGGCCGACCCTACCGGGGCCGACGTTCGAGACGTGGAGCAGGCCGTCGGTGCCCTTCTTGAGCTCGACGAAGGCGCCGAACTGCGTCGTCTTCACGACCTTGCCGGTGTAGGTGTCCCCCACCTCCGGCTCCTTGGTCAGGTCGTTGATCGCCTTCATCGCCGCCTCGGCCTTGTCGCCCTCGGTGGCGTAGACGAGGATCGTGCCGTCCTCTTCGATGTCGATCTGGACCTCGTAGCCGGCCTCGAGTGCGCGGATCGTCTCGCCGCCCTTGCCGATGACCATGCCGATGTACTCGGGGTTGATCTTGATCGTCGAAATGCGCGGCGCGTGTCCGCGGAGCTCGCCGCGCGGCTCCGGAATCGCCTCGAGCATGTTGTCGAGGATCGACTCGCGCGCCCGCTTCGCCTGCTCGAGCGCGTTCCGCATGATCTCCTGGGTGACGCCGGTGATCTTGATGTCCATTTGGAGCGCGGTCACCCCGCCGCGGGTGCCGGCGACCTTGAAGTCCATGTCGCCCAGGTGGTCCTCGGCGCCCTGGATGTCCGTCAGGATCACGTAGTCCTCGCCTTCTTTGACGAGGCCCATCGCGATCCCGCCGACGGGCTCCTTGATCGGGACGCCCGCGTCCATCAACGCCAGCGCCGACCCGCAGACAGAGCCCATCGACGACGAGCCGTTCGACTCGAGCGTCTCGGAGACGATCCGGATCGTGTACGGGAACTCGTCCGAACCCGGGATGATCGGCTCGAGAGCGCGCTGCGCGAGCGCCCCGTGGCCGATGTCGCGGCGCTTGGGGCCGCGCATGAAGCCGGTCTCGCCGACCGAGTAGGGCGGGAAGTTGTAGTGGTGCATGAACCGCCGCTCCTGCTCCAGCGACAGATCATCGATCCGCTGGCCCTCCTTCGCGGTGCCGAGGGTGAGGAGCGACATGATCTGCGTCTGGCCGCGCGTAAAGAGCGCCGAGCCGTGCGTTCGGGGCGCGACGCCGACCTCGCACTCGATCGGCCTGATCTCGTCCGCGGCGCGGCCGTCGGGCCGGCGCTTCTCGACCGCGATCTTCTTGCGGACGAGGTCCTTGTAGATCGCCTCGGCAGTGCGCTTGACCCACGAGCGCGTCAGCGCGTCCTTGACCACCGGGCCCTCGCCCTCGACCGTCGCCGGACCGACCGGAAACGGCAGCTCGACCGTCTCGATGATCCGGTCGAAGAGCAGCTGGCGCTTCGCCGACTTGAGCTCCTTCGAATCCTGCTCCGCCTCCGTCAGCTCGCGGAGCGGATCCTCGAACTGCTGGCGGACCGGGCGTTCGACCGCGGCCATGCGCTCGCGGTCGAGGATCTGGTCGAGGCTCTGCTTGTACTGGACCTGCTTGACGATGTCCTCTTCGCTCGACGTCATGTCGATCGGCGGGCACTCCTCGGTGAGGATCTCCTCTACGACCGCGGCCGCCTCGCGCAGGCCGACCGACTCGATCGCCTCACGGATCCGGCCGGCGAAGCGCTGCTCGAGCTCCGCCGTGATGTCCGGATCGAGCCACTTCGCCGTCCCGACCTGCTCGCGGAGCTGCTCCTGGACTTCGCAGATGCGGATGATCTCGGCATGGGCGCGGTCGAGGGCCTCGAGGAGCGTGTCCTCGGGGATCTCATCGGCGCCGGCCTCGACCATCGTCAGGCCTTCCTTCGTGCCGACGACGATCAGGTCGAGCGTGCTCTGCTCCTCGCTCTCCTGCAGCGTCGGGTTGATCACGAACTCGCCGTCGATCTGGCCGATGCGGACGGCGCCCACAGGCCCGAGGAACGGCAGCGGCGAGATCATCAGCGCCGCCGAGGCCCCGTTGATGCAGAGGATGTCGTGCGGCGTGACCATGTCCGCGGAGAGGACGGTGCAGATCACCTGCACCTCGTTGCGGAAGCCCTTCGGCCAGAGCGGCCGGATCGGGCGGTCGATCATGCGCGCAGTCAGGATCGCGCGTTCCGTCGGCCGACCCTCACGCTTGAAGAAGCCGCCCGGGATCTTCCCGGCGGCGTACATGCGCTCCTCGACGTCGACCGTCAGCGGGAAGAAGTCCGCGCCCTCGCGGGCCTCCATCCGGCCCTGGGCGGTGGCGAGAACCATCGTCTCGCCCGAGCGGACGGCGACGGCGCCGTCGGCCTGCTTGGCCAGCTTCCCTGTCTCAAAGGTGATGTCCTGTCCGCCGATCTCGACCGAGACCGTCGTGGGACCTGCAACTGCAATGCTCATTGTTCCTCCACTCTTCGTGGAGAGTGGAGGTTTGAACCAGCGCCCCCGTCGAGGAGCTCGCTCAAACTTCCACCCTCCTGCTTCGGCTGCTAGCGCCTTAGGCCTAACTCCTGGATCAGGGCTCGGTAACCCTCGAGGTCCTTGCGCTGCAGGTAGTTCAGGAGCCGCCGGCGACGACCGACGAGCTTCAGCAGCCCGCGGCGCGAATAGTGATCCTTCGCGTGGGTCCGCAGATGCTCGGTCAGCTCGTTTATCCGCGCCGTGAGCAGCGCGATCTGCACCTGGGCGGAGCCGGTGTCGGCGGCGCCCTGGCCGTGCTTGCCGATGATCTCCTGCTTTGCTTCCTTGCTGAGGGTCACTGAGCCTCCTTGCTACACGAATCCGCAGTTCCCGCCGGCCATGCGGAAGCGGCATGGCAAGCCGGATCTGCGGGCCCGGGTAGGGTAGCAGCCGCGTGGTGAAGCCGGTTTCGAGCGACGAGCTGGCTGCATTGGCCGGCGAGGCGCGCGAGAAGTGGAACGTGCCGGGGATCGCCGTCGGGCTGCTGCGCGAGGGGATCCCGGTGACCGCCGGCGACGGCGTGGCGCCGGACGACGTCTTCCGAATTGCCTCGGTCACGAAGCCGTTCGCCGCGACGCTCGCTTCCTCGCTCGCCGATGAAGGCCTGCTCGACCTGGACGCTCCGCCGGCGGGGACGCAGGTCGCGGCAACGGTGCGACAGCTCCTCAGCCACCAGGGCGGCCTCGCCTGCGAGTGGCCGGGGTCGCTCGAGGAGTTCGGCGAGGACGACGAGGCGCTGCTGCGGCTGGCCGCCGCCCAGCCGCGGCT
>DATFQN010000068.1:0-2981 GCA_035264165.1 Gaiellaceae bacterium | reverse complement strand
CGCACCGAGGTCGTCGCCGTTCGCTGTGCCGGACGACTAAATGGTGGCCGCACATGAGGGCGCGGTCAACGCGAGGCGAGCGGGCCTCTGCCAGCTCCGCAACCTGGTCATCACCACACCAGAACCGCTGCGCAGCGAGCTGCGGCCGATGACCCGCACCCAACTGCTGCATCGACTGGCTGCATCGTTGCAGCCGATTCGGGTTGTCAGCGGAGGGGCAGGGATTCGGACCCTCGAAGGACCAACCGGCCCTTAGCGATTTTCGAGACCGCACGCATTTGGCTCAACCATGACGCGTGGAGGCCCGGTGCGCGACACAATGCGCGACAGTTTTTGACGCCGCCTCGTGGTCGAACTCGTCTCCCACTACGACACCAGGACGGCGGCTGCCTTGGTCGGCTCGTCGGCTACCAAGCCGCGGTCACGTTTGCGTCGCTGCGGGCTGCGCGGCCTCCGTGTCCACGCGCTCTCCGTCGCTGCTTTCGTCGGCGAACTGCGCCGCGCCCGTCTCGATCTCGAACTCGAGCTCGTCGCCGTCCGCGTCGACGCTGACCTTGTCGCCGGGCTCGAGCCTGCCGCCGAGCACCATCCGCGAGAGTTCGTTCTCGACCAGGCGCTGGATCGTCCGCCTCATCGGGCGGGCGCCGAACTCCGGGTCGAAGCCCTCTCGAGCGATCAGCTTGACCGCCTCGTCGCTGAACTCGACCTCGATCCGCTGCGCGCGCAGCCGCCTTGCCACCTGGTCGACGAGCAGCTTCGTGATCTCGGCCAGCTGCTCGTCGGTGAGGGCCCGGAAGACGATGATCTCGTCGATCCGGTTGATGAACTCCGGCCGGAAGCTCTGCGTCAGCATCTGCATGAGGTCTTCCTTGAGCTGCTCGAAGTCCCCGCCGGTCCGCGCGTACTGCTGGATCCGGTCGGCCCCCAGGTTCGAGGTCATGATCACGATCGTGTTCTTGAAGTCGACCGTCCGGCCCTGGGAGTCGGTCAGGCGGCCATCGTCGAGGATCTGGAGCAGGATGTTGAATACGTCGGGGTGCGCCTTCTCGATCTCATCGAAGAGGAGCACCGCGTACGGGCGCCGACGGACAGCCTCGCTGAGCTGGCCCGCCTCTTCGTAGCCGACGTAGCCGGGCGGTGCGCCCACGAGCCGGGAGACCGTGTGCCGCTCCTGGAACTCGCTCATGTCGAACCGGACCATCAGGCTCTCGTCGCCGAACAGCGCTTCGGCGAGAGCCCGGGCGAGCTCGGTCTTCCCGACGCCCGTCGGCCCCAGGAAGAGGAAGCTGCCGTCGGGCCGGTTCGGGTCGGAGAGGCCGGCGCGAGAGCGCCTGACAGCCTCGGCCACGGCGGCCACCGCCTCGTCCTGCCCGACGATCCGCCCGTGGAGCTCTTCCTCGAGCCGCATTAGCCGCTCGCGCTCCTCGGTCGTCAGCTGGGAGACCGGGATGCCGGTCGCGCGGGAGACGATCTCCGCGATGTCCTCTGCAGTCACCTCCGGCGCCCGCTGGCGGGCTTTCTGGCGGTTGTCGAGCTCGCCCTGGCGTGTGTCGATCTTGTCCTTGAGGTCGCCGGCGCGGTCGTAGTCCTCCGCGGCTTTCGCCTGGTCGCGCTCCCGCGCGAGGCGGCGCAGGTCCTCCTCGAGCGACCGTGTGTCGACGTCCTTCGTCTTCGTTCGCAAGCGGACGCGCGCGCTCGCCTGGTCGATCAGGTCGATCGCCTTGTCCGGGAGGAAGCGGTCCCGGATGTAGCGATCGGAGAGCTCGGCGGCGGCGACGATCGCCTCGTCCGAGATCCGGACCCGGTGGAACGCCTCATAGCGGTCCTTGAGGCCGTGGAGGATCTGGATCGTCTCGTCGACCGTCGGCTCGCGGACGAACACCGGCTGGAAACGACGCTCCAGAGCGGGATCCTTCTCGATGTTCTTGCGGTACTCGTCGAGGGTCGTCGCGCCGATCACGTGGAGCTCGCCGCGTGCCAGCTTCGGCTTGAGCATGTTCGACGCGTCCATCGAGCCCTCGGCCGCCCCGGCGCCGACCACCGTGTGCATCTCGTCGATGAAGACGATCAGGTTCTCGGTCGCGCTGATCTCGTCGATGACCGTCTTCAGCCGCTCCTCGAACTCGCCGCGGTACTTCGTGCCGGCGATCATCCCGGCGAGGTCGATCGCGACCACGCGGTTGTTCGCGAGCGTCTCGGGGACCTCGTCGTTGACGATCCGCTGGGCGATCCCCTCCACGATTGCCGTCTTCCCGACGCCCGGCTCGCCGAGGAGCGCGGGGTTGTTCTTCGTGCGGCGGGACAGGATCTCGATCGTCTGGTCGATCTCGTCGGCCCGGCCGATCACGGGGTCGAGCTTGCCCTCCCGTGCCTCGGCGGTCAGGTCGCGGCCGAAGTCGTCCAGCTTCGGCGTCTCGGAGGTCTCGCGCGGGGTCCCGCTGTCGACGCCGCGGATCACGGCGCCGCGGAGCTTCGTGTGCGAGAGGCCGAAGCGCTGCAGGAGTTCGCCTGCCGCGGTCTCCTCGTCGCGGGCCAGCGCAAGCAGGACGTGCTCGGGACCGACGTACGAGGCGCCGAGGTCGCGCGACTCCTCGTACGCAGCGATCAGGGTCGCCTTGGCGTCCGGGGAGAGCGAGGGCGAGACGTCGGTCTGCCCGCCCTTCTCGGCTTCCTCCTCGACCTGGGCGGCGATCGCCTCCGGATCGGCATCCACCTGGTCGAGCACGTGCCGGACGACGTTGTCCTGGAGCGCGGCGTGGAGCAGGTGGTCGGTGTCGAGGTCGAGGCTGCCCCACTCGACTGCGGTCCGCGCCGCCCGCTGCAGGAGCTCGCGCGTGGCGTCGCTGAAGTACTGGGTCACGTCGACCCGTTCCGCCTGGCGCTGTGCAGGCGCGGCCCTGCGACCGCCGCCCGCCGGACCGTCGCCGAAGAAGTCGGAGAAGAAGTCGTCGAAGAAGCTGCGGCCGCCGAAACCGCCGCCA
>DATFQN010000067.1:0-32556 GCA_035264165.1 Gaiellaceae bacterium | reverse complement strand
GCGTGCGGCGGCTGGAGGTGGCTGATGTGATCCTGCACGCGGGCGACTTCGTCGCGGCGGGAGTCTTGAAGGAGCTCTCGCGGTTCGCGGATGTCGAGGCGGTGGCGGGGAACATGGACGAGCCGGCTTTGCGCGCCACGTTGCCCGAGCGGCGGGTCGTCGAGGTCGGCGGCGCCCGGATCGGAATGGTTCACGTGCCCGGCCCGGCGGCGGGGCGCGGCGAGCGGCTCGCGGCGGCGTTCCCAGGATGTCAAGCCGTCGTCTACGGCCATACGCACCTGCCGGACATCTCGCAGGTCGGTCCTGTTTGGATCCTCAACCCCGGGAGCCCGACCGAGCGTCGCGGTTCGCCGGTGCGTTCGATGCTGATGCTGGAGGTAGAGGCGGGGGAAATTCGTCCCGAACTCGTCACACTTTCTGCTTGACGCGTCGAACACGTGTTCGGTAGGATGGCGAACACATGTTCGCTCGACTCGTACTCGTTGCGTTTCTCGTCACCGTCCTCGCGTGGAGCGTCCTCGCGCGAGTCTCGGAGGGAGCCGGCGCGGGTGAGCCCTACCGGGTGCGGCCGGGTGACACGCTGTGGTCGATCGCGGTGGAGCACTACGGCGGCGATCCCCGGGCGGCGGTCTGGCGCCTGCAGCGCGCCAACGAGCTCGGCGACGGCGTCCTGACGCCCGGGCAGGTGTTGCGCCTGCCGTAGACGTCAGACAGCTGGTTTAGCCGACGCCTTGAGCGGCTCTGTGGCTGCCGCGCCCGTACCGATCTGGCCGAGGGTGCCCTGCGACGCGCAGCGAGAAAGGCATCGACCACCGCGGGGGCGAAGTGGTTCCCGCGGCCTGAGCGAATCTCGTGCAGAGCCTCCTGGAAGCGCGGCGCGGGATGGTAGGGCCGGTCGGTCTGGTCGCATATCGCGGCGAGCGCCAGCAGGAGCGCGCGCGCGACCACGACTACGGGCAAAAGGGTTAGCGAGCGCGAAACGCGCTCGCTGAGGCTCTCGTGAGACATGCCGCAATCGCACTATCGGTGCCGTTGCGGGGCCGAGTCGTCCCCTTTTTGACGGCCCCTAGACTCCCCTCATGGACCTCGATGTCGTCTTCCTCGGCACCTCCGGGTCGATGCCGACTGCGCAGCGGGCGCCGACGGCGATTCTCGTCCGCCGCGGTGGCGAGCGCCTGCTCTTCGACTGCGCTGAGGGCACGCAGCGACAGCTGCTGCGCTCGAACGTGGGCTTGATCGAGCTGCGCGAAGTCTTCCTGACGCACTACCACGCCGACCATTACCTCGGCCTGCCCGGGATGTTGAAGACGTTCGCGCTCCGCGGACGCGACGTGCCGATCACGATCTACGGCCCCTCGGGTCTCACCGACCTCTTCGGCGCGCTGCGACGGATCTTCGGAAAGCTGACCTACCCGTACGAGCTCGTGGAGCTGCGGCCGGGCGAGGTGCTCGAGCGCGACGACTACCGGTTGGCGACATTCCCGGTGGCGCACGGGGTCTCCGCGATCGGCTACGCGCTCGTCGAGGCTCCGCGGCCGGGGCGCTTCGACGTCGCCGCCGCGGATGCGCTCGGCATCCCCGCCGGTCCTGAGCGGGGCGCGCTCCAGCGGGGCGAAGCAGTGACGCTCCGGGACGGCCGCGTAGTGACGCCGGAGAGCGTCCTCGGAGACGTGCGTCCCGGCCGCAAGGTCGTGATCTCGGCGGATACCGCGTACTCCGGGGGCGTCGTCGAGGCGGCGGCCGGAGCCGACCTCCTTGTCCACGAGGCGACCTTCGCCGAGGAGGAGCGGGAGCGCGCTCGCGAGACGCTGCACTCGACCGCCGCGGACGCGGCGCAGGTCGCACGGGCGGCGGATGTGGGCCTGCTCGCGCTGACGCACCTGTCGAACCGCTACTTCGGCGGCGAGATCGAGCGCGAGGCGCAGGAAATCTTCCCCAACACGGTGGTGCCGCGGGATCTGGATATCATCGTCGTCCCGTTCCCGGAGAGAGGTGCGGCGGAGCTCGTGAAAGGTGGAGCCACCCACAAGCACGGCTTGTCGCCTGTAAGAGGAGAGGCCGTGGGCGCGACGATCGAGGAGGGCGCATGACGAGTCGCTTGGTCCAGGTCGCCGTCGCCGGCGACATCACCGAAGCCGAGGAGCTCGAGTCGATCCTGCAGGCCGCCGGGATCGAGACGCAGCTCGAGCCGGCCGTCGAGCACCACCCGGCGGAGACGGAGGACGCGCCGCAGAAGATCCTCGTCCCGGAAGGCTCACTCGAAGCCGCAATCGACGCGATCGAGTCGCTCAGCGAACCAGACGAACTCGTCTCGGACGTCTGACGGCTGACGTCGTCCGAGGGCCGTAGTAGGCTCCCCGGCGCTTCAGATCCTTTAACTCGGTCCGGTGAGGCCGGAAAGGAGAGCGGTTGCCGCTGCCTGCGCAGACAAGTCCGAAGACCCTGCTCGACGAGGCGGCGATCGCGAAGAGCCTCAGCCGCATTGCCCACGAGGTCGTCGAGGCGAACCCCGAGCTCGATCGCGTCGCGCTGGTCGGCATCCAGACCCGCGGCGTCCCGCTGGCGCACCGGCTCCGACGCCTGATCGAGGAGTTCGCCGGCACCGAGGTAGACCTCGGGTCGCTCGACATCACCTTCTATCGCGACGACGTTCAAGTGCGCGGCGGCGAGCCGCCGCGGCACGCCCAGCCGCTCGTCCGCGCAACCAAGCTCGACTTCCCGCTCGAGGGCCGCACGGTCGTCCTCGTCGACGACGTCCTCTACACCGGCCGAACGATCCGCGCGGCGATCGATGCGCTTTTCGACTACGGCCGCCCGGCGCGCGTCCAGCTCGCGTGCCTCGCGGATCGCGGGCATCGAGAGCTCCCAATCAGACCCGACTACGTCGGCAAGAACCTGCCGACTTCGCGGAACGAGCGCGTCCAGGTGCAGCTCGTCGAGGTGGACGAGGTCGACCAGGTCTTGCTCGTACCAAGCCCCGAGGAGGAACCGCATGGCTGACATCCGCGTGATGCGCGACGACCTGCTGCCGCCGTCACCCAGCGAGCGACGACATCTGCTGTCGATCGCTGATCTCTCGCGCGACGACGTCCAGCGGCTGCTCGCGACGGCACGGAGCTTCGCCCGCTCGCTCGAGCGCGAGATGAAGAAGCTGCCGACGCTGCGCGGCCGGACCGTCGTGAACATGTTCTACGAGTCCTCGACGAGGACCTCGTCGAGCTTCGAGCTCGCCGCGAAGCGCCTCTCCGCGGACACGATGTCGATCAAGGCGTCGGGCTCGTCGGTGGACAAGGGCGAGTCGCTGAAGGACACGGCGCTGACGCTCGGGGCCTACGACCCGGACGTCATCGTCATCCGCCACCCGCAGATCGGCGCCGCGCAGTTCGTCGCGCAGGTGACGCGGGCCCACGTGGTCAACGCCGGGGACGGCAAGCACCAGCACCCGACGCAGGCGCTCCTCGACCTCTACACCCTCCAAGACGAGTTCGGGCGGCTGGAGGGCCTCCACGTGGCGATCGTGGGCGACGTCCTGCACTCCCGGGTCGCCCGCTCGCTGATCCAGGCGCTCGGGCTCATGGGCTCCGGAGTGACCCTGGTCGCGCCGCCGCCGCTGCTGCCGCGCGACGTCGAGGCGATGGGCTGCGAGACGTCGACCGAGATCGACGCGATCAAGGCTGCCGATGTCGTCTACGTCCTCCGCATGCAGCGCGAGCGGATGCAGCAGGGAGCAAACTACGTCCCGAGCCTTCGCGAGTACACCGCGCGATGGGGCGTGACGCCGGAGCGGCTACGGCCCGGCCAGAAGATCATGCATCCGGGGCCGATGAACCGCGGGGTCGAGATCGACCCTCGGGTCGCCGACGCAGCGGATGCGCTGATCGAGACGCAGGTGCGCGCGGGTCTCGTCACTCGGATGGCGGTCCTGTACGACCTGCTGACGACGGGCCCCGTCGGCGTCAGGGCCGCGCAGCTGACGGAGGTGGCGTGATGCTCTACTCGAAGGCCGCGCCGGGCGAGAATCTGATCATCCGCGGGGCGCGCGTTCTCGATCCGACGGAGAACGTGGACGCGGTGCTCGATGTCCGCATCGACGGCGGGACGATCGCCGAGCTCGGGGCGCGGCTCGACCCGAACGCGCACCGCATCGTCGAGGCGGAAGGCCTGACCCTGGCGCCGGCGTTCGTCGACCCGCACGTCCACCTGCGCACGCCCGGCCGCGAGGACGAGGAGACGATCGGCTCGGGTACCCGGGCTGCCGCTGCCGGTGGCTACTGCGCGATCCTAGCGATGCCGAACACGGACCCGGTCGTGGACTCGGCCGCGGTCCTCGGATCGCTGATCGAGGCTGCCGAGGCCGAGGCGGAGCTCCCCGTCGGCTTCCTCGCCGCGATCACGAAGAGCCAAGAGGGCGCAGAGCTGACGGAGATGGGCGAGCTCGCGGACGCAGGCGCGGCCGGCTTCACCGACGACGGCCGTCCGGTCACGGCGCCGGGCCTCATGCGCCGCGCCCTCCAGTACGGCGCCGTCACACGGAGGCCGCTGGCCGTCCACTGCGAGGAGCCGACGCTCTCGCGCGACGGCCAGATGCACGAGGGAGCCGTCTCCGCGGAGCTCGGCTTCTCCGGCTACCCATCGGTGGCGGAGAGCCTCATGGTCGAGCGCGACCTCTCGCTGGCGGCATACGAGCGCCGCCCGATCCATGTGCTCCACGTGTCCGCGCGCGAGTCCGTCGAGGCTGTGCGGACCGCGCAGGCCAGGGGAGTGGAGGTGACGGCCGAGGTCACGCCCCACCACCTCTGCCTGACCGACGAGGCAGTCCGCTCGCTCGACGCCAACCTGAAGATGAACCCGCCCCTTCGCGCCGCCGACGACCGCGGGGCGCTGATCGAGGGGCTGCGTGACGGGACGATCCAGGCCGTCGCTACGGATCACGCCCCTCACGCGCGCCACGAGAAGCAGGCGCCCTTCGAGGCTGCGCCCTTCGGCGTCACGGGCCTCGAGACATCCTTCGCTGCGCTCTACACGCACCTCGTCGAGCCCGGGCTCATTCCGCTCGAGACGCTGCTCGAGCGAATGTCAACCGGGCCTGCGGCGGTCTACGACCTGCCGGCGCCGAAGATCGCGGCGGGCGAGCCCGCCAACCTCGTCGTGCTCGACCTCGCCGCGAGCCGCCGAATCGAGGAGGGCGACTTCAGGTCGCGCTCGGCGAACTCGTGGCTGCTCGGGGAGCGACTCACCGGAAGGGTGCGGCTGACCGTCGCCGCCGGACGGGTGGTGTACGCCGCATGACCGGTCTCCTGGTTCTCGAGGACGGCACCGTCTTTCGCGGCGAGTCCGTCGGAGCACCCGGCTTCGCGTTCGGCGAGGCGGTCTTCACGACGGCGATGACGGGCTATCAGGAGGTCGTCACCGATCCCAGCTACGCCGAACAGCTGGTCGCCTTCACGGCGCCGATGGTCGGGAACTACGGGGTCGCGCGCGAACGGGCCGAGTCGGCGCGGCCACACGCCCGCGGGGTGCTCATGCGCGAGGCGCGTGGACCGGCGTGGACCGACTGGCTCGTCGCGCGTGGTCTCCCGGCGCTCTCTGGGATCGACACACGGACCCTCGTGATCCGGCTGCGCGAGGCCGGTGCGATGCGGGCGGCGGTGGTCGCCGGCGAGGCGTCGGTGGAGGAGACGCTCCGCGCGGTCCGCGAGCAGCCGCGTATGGCGGGACGAGCGCTCGCGGCGAACGTCTCCGCGCCGGGCCCGTACGTGTACTCGGAGCACGGCCGGACGCGCGTCGCGGTCGTCGACTACGGCTGCAAGCGCTCGATCCTGCGGCGGCTGGCCAAAGCCGGCGCCGCCGTGACCGTCTTCCCCCACGACGCCGACCCGGAGGAGCTCGAGCGCTACGACGGCGTCGTCCTCTCGAACGGCCCCGGTGACCCTGAGCCGCTGACGGACGAGATCGAGACGGTGCGGGCGCTCCTCGGCCGCGTGCCGATGCTCGGGATCTGCCTCGGTCACCAGTTGCTCGCGCTCGCCACGGCCCACGAGACCTTCAAGCTCCCGTTCGGCCACCGTGGTGCAAACCACCCGGTGCTCGAGCGCACGACCGATCGCGTGCTCGTCACGTCACAGAACCACGGCTTCGCCGTGAAGCCGAGCGCCGACCGAGAGGCGAGCCACGTCTCGCTCTACGACGGCACCGTCGAGGGGCTGGAGTTCCCGGAGCTGATGGCGCGGTCGGTGCAATTCCACCCGGAGGCCGGCCCCGGCCCACACGACGCGTGGGCTCTGCTCGAAGGCTGGGTCGAGGAGGTGAGCGGCCTCGCCAAGGCGGCGTGATCTCCGCTCGATCTGCGTAATCGGCTCGGGGCCGATCGTGATCGGCCAGGCCTGCGAGTTCGACTACGCGGGCTGCCAGGCGCTCAAGGTGCTCCGCGAAGAGGGGTTCCGGACGATCGTCGTCAACTCGAACCCGGCGACGATCATGACCGACCCCGGCTTCGCGGACCGCACTTACCTGGAACCGCTCGACGTCGAAGGGGTCACCGAGGTGCTCGCGCGCGAGCAGCCCGACGCGCTGCTGCCGACGCTCGGCGGCCAGACGGCCCTGAACCTCGCCGTGGAGCTCGCGGAGCAGGGCGGCCTTGCCGAGCTCGGCATCGAGCTGATCGGCGCCGGAGTCGACGTGATTCGCCGCGCCGAGGACCGCGAGCGCTTCCGCGAGACGGTGAGGCTCGCGGGCTACCGGGTCCCCGAGTCGACGGTCGTCGCGGGCTGGGACGACGTCCCGCCCGAGCTCAGCTTCCCCGTGATCCTGCGGCCCGCCTTCACTCTCGGCGGACACGGCGGTGGGACCGCACGGAGCGTGGAGGAGTTCGACGAGCTGCTCGAGCGCGCCCTCGGTGAGAGCCCTGTCGGCCAGGTACTCGTCGAGGAGTCGCTGATCGGTTGGGACGAGTTCGAGCTCGAGCTGATGCGGGACTCGGGCGACAACGTGGTCGTCGTCTGCTCGATCGAGAACCTCGACCCGATGGGCGTCCACACCGGCGATTCGGTCACTGTCGCGCCGCAGATGACTCTTTCCGACGAGGCGTATCAGGAGCTACGCGACGCGGGAGCCGCGGTGATCCGCGAGGTCGGCGTCGAGACGGGCGGCGCCAACATCCAGTTCGCCCGCGAGCGCGATACCGGTGAGCTGCGGGTGATCGAGCTCAACCCGCGCGTCTCGAGGAGCTCGGCGCTCGCGTCGAAGGCGACGGGATATCCGATCGCCAAGGTCGCAGCGAAGCTGGCCGTCGGCTACACGCTCGACGAGATCCCGAACGACCTCACCGGGACGACCCCGGCCAGCTTCGAGCCCACGCTCGATTACGTGGTCGTCAAGTTCCCGCGCTTCGCCTTCGAGAAGTTCCCGGGCGCGGATCGGACACTCGGGACGCAGATGAAGTCCGTCGGCGAGGCGATGGGTATCGGCCGGTCGTTTACCGAAGCGTTCCTGAAGGCGAAACGCGCGCGAGAGCTCGAGGACGCCTGGCAGCCGCGAAACCTCCATCCGTGGTTCGAGACCGAGCTCCGGCGCGCACACGAGCTGCTCGGGCGCATCTCGAGCGTCGACGGGCTCGTCGCGGACGACTGGATGCGCCTCAAGCGCGCCGGCTGGTCGGACGCCGCGATCGCGGAGCACTGCGGGCTCGACGAGGACATCGTCCGGTCGAGGCGCCGCTCCTGCGGAGTGCGGCCGGCATACCGGCGTGTGGACTCCTGCGCCGCAGAGGTCGAGGCCGCCTCGACCTACTACTACGCCACGTGGGGCGAGGCCGACGAGGCGCCTCCCACCGGCGCCAAGCCCCGGGTCGTCATCCTCGGCTCGGGCCCGAACCGCATCGGCCAGGGGATCGAGTTCGACTACTGCTGCGTCCACGCAGCGCGCAGCTTCCGAGAGCTCGGCTTCGAGACGGTGATGGTCAACTGCAACCCCGAGACCGTCTCCACCGACTACGACACCTCCGACCGCCTCTATTTCGAGCCGCTCGGCCTCGAGGAGGTGCTCGCCGTCTGCGAGCGCGAGCAGCCGGCCGGCGTGGTGATCCAGTTCGGCGGCCAGACGCCGCTGAAGCTGGCTCGAGGGCTGGAGGAGGCCGGGTACCGCATCCTCGGCACGCCCTACGACGCCGTCGACCTCGCCGAGGACCGCGAGCGTTTCGCGGCGCTGTGCCGCGAGCTGCGGATCGCCGTGCCGCCTTGGGGGATCGCAGGTTCGCCGGCCGAGGCGATCGACGTCGCGGAGGAGATCGGCTACCCCGTGCTCGTCCGGCCCTCCTACGTCCTCGGCGGGCGCCATATGACCATCTGCTACGACGCCGAGACCGTCGCCCAAAGCGCCCCGGCCGGCGCCCGCGTCCTCGTCGACCGCTTCGTCGAAGGCGCGCTCGAGCTCGACGTCGACGCCCTCTGCGACGGCAAGGACACGTGGGTCGCCGCCGTCATGCAGCACGTCGAGGAGGCCGGCATCCACTCGGGCGACTCGAGCTGCGCGCTGCCGCCGCCGGGGATGGACCCGGAGCTGCTCCACGAGGTCGAGCGTACGGTCGAGCGGCTCGCACCGGCGCTCGGCGTCGTGGGCCTCGTCAACGTCCAGCTGGCGGTGCAGGACGGCCGGCTCTACGTCCTCGAGGCCAACCCGCGCGCCTCGCGCACCGTTCCGTTCGCGAGCAAGGCGATCGGCGTCAACCTCGTGGACATGGCCTGTCGGATCGCGTCCGGCACCCGAGTAGCAGACCTCGCTGTGGAACGGGGTCAGACGCCTGCGCAGATCAGCGTCAAAGCTGCCGTCTTTCCGTTCCAGCGCTTCCCGGGCTCGGACCCGGTTCTCGGCCCGGAGATGCGGTCGACCGGCGAAGTCATGGCCAGCGCGGCCGACTACCCGACGGCGCTGGCCAAGGCCGAGCGCGCCGCGGGGCGGCCGCTGCCCGACCGCGGCACGGTATTCCTCTCGGTGCGCGACTCGGACAAGGACGCCGTCGTCACCGTCGCGACGGCGCTGGTCGGGCTCGGCTTTCACCTCGCCGCCACCAGCGGGACCGCCCGCACGCTTGCCGCCGCGGGTCTCGCCGTCGAACACGTCCGCAAGGTGACCGAGACGGGGGAGGGCGCGACGGTCGTCGACCTGCTCCGCCGTGGCCGCTGCGATCTCGTGATCAACACGCCGCAGGGCTCCGGCGCCCGCACCGACGGCTACCGCATTCGCGACGCCGCGTTGACCGCGCGGATCCCGTGCATCACGACCCTGAGCGGCGCGGCGGCGGCGATACTCGCGATCGCCGATGCCCAGGGCGAGGACGTGATCTCCCTGCAGGAGCGCATCGATGCTCAACCGCGAACGGCGTAGGGTCGTCGGCTCCGAGCAGGTCGGCCCGTACACCCTCTTACGGGTCGATCAAGGCGGCCTCGAGCCGGGGATCCCGGGTCAGTTCTTCATGCTCGAGCCTCCAGGCCGGCTTCTGCCGCGCCCGATGAGCCTCTGCATCGCACCCCGCCGCGAGCTGGGCTTCCTGTTCGAGCCGATCGGGCCCGGGACGAGGGCGCTTGCGAGCTTGGGCCGCGGTGACGAGCTCGGCGTCTTCGGCCCGCTCGGCAACGGCTTTCGCCTCGACGTGCGCCGGCCGCTGCTCGTCGGCGGCGGGATCGGGGTCGCGCCGTTCCCGTACCTGTCCGACAGGCTCGGCCGCCCTCCCTCGTTGCTCGGCTTCCGGTCCGGCTTCCACGCCGAGGCCGCCGAACTCGTACCGAACGCCGAGGTCGTCGTCGAGCCGATGCTCGTGACGGAGGCGCTTCCCGGCGGCTACGACGTCCTGGCGTGCGGCCCCGAGCCGATGTTGGAGGCGCTCCGGGCGCTCGCACCGCACGCGCAACTCGCGTGGGAGGCGCCGATGGCGTGCGGATACGGCGCGTGCTACGGCTGCGTCGTCGAGCTCGGCGGACGGTACAAGCGCCTCTGTGTGGAGGGGCCGGTCCTTGCTGCTTAACGCCTCAGGCTGCCTCGACGCGCTGACGGCGCCGGACGTCGCACGTTCCTTCGACGCTTTCGTGACGAAGACGGTCACGCCGGAGCCGCGCGAGGGCAACGAGCCTGTCCGCATCGCCGAGACCGACCACGGGATGCTCAACTCGATCGGGCTCCAGAATCCCGGCGTGGACACGTTCTGCAGCGAGGTTCTTCCGCAGCTGCAGGCGCTTGGTCTTCCGATCTGGGTTTCGATCGGCGGCTTCAGTGCGGCCGAGTACGCCGTGTGTGCCGCAAGTCTCAACGGCCACGACGAAGTTGTGGCCGTTGAAATAAATCTGTCGTGTCCAAATGTCGACGAGGCGCCGGAGTCGGCGGCGGAGATCGTCGCCGCTTGCCGTGCAGCGACCGGGCTCCCGCTCTACGCCAAGCTCTCGCCGCACCTGCCGGACATCGCCGAGGCGGGCCGGGCCGTCGAGACCGCGGGGGCCGACGGCCTCTCGCTCGTCAACACGCTCCGCGGCCTCGTCTTCGACGAGCGCACGCTGGAGCCGCGGCTCGCGCGGAGGATCGGGGGCTACTCCGGACCCGCGCTCAAGCCCGTCGCGCTCGCCGCCGTCTACGCCTGCCGTCGCGCGACATCGCTCCCGATCGTCGGCATGGGAGGGGTCTGGAGCGGCCGAGACGCGGCGGAGCTCATCGCGGCCGGGGCGAGCGCCGTGGCCCTCGGGACCGTGTTGTTTACGGACCCTGATGCCCCTGCCCGCATCCGGCAAGAGCTCCAGGCCTTCGCGCCTGTGCAATCGGTGCCTATTCCGGCAACACACAAAAACGCTGCATATCAGCTGAATTGAACGAACTGGACAAGCTGTTAGTATCCCGCGCCGTGGCGTCCGTGAAGACTCAGGCCCAGGCGCCGGCCCGGTCTCGCGACCAACGGATGGAGGCGCTCAAGCGCGCCAACGACATCCGCGTGCAGCGAGCGCAGCTCAAGCGAGACCTGAAAGACGGCCACGCCAAGATCGAGGAGATCCTGCGACGACCGCCGGAGTACGTGGCGACCGCAAAGGTCTTCGACATCCTGATGGCGGTACCGAAGTTCGGCCGCGTGAAGGCCGGACGCTTCCTGACGCAGGCGCGGATCAGCCAGTCGAAGACGGTGGGAGGTCTCTCGGAACGTCAGCGGGCCGAGCTCATTGGCCTCTTCCAGCGCTAGACCCTCAAACGGTCCGGTCATCGTCGTCACCGGTACGTCGGGTGCCGGCAAGGGGACGATCGAGCGAATCCTGCTCGAGCGGATGCCCGAGCTCGAGCTGGCCGTTTCGGCGACAACGCGGGAACGCCGGCCCAACGAGCGCGACGGCGAGCACTACTGGTTCCTCTCCGACGAGGAATTCGATCGCACGCTCGCCGACAAGGGCTTCCTCGAGTACGTGACGTTCCCGTGGGGGCAGCGCTCCGGCACGCTGCGCTCGGAGATCGACCGGATCCGCGCCCACGGCCGGGTTCCGCTGCTCGACCTCGAGACGGACGGCGCGCTCTACGTCCAGAACAAGATCCCGGGCGCGGTCACGTTCTTCGTCACCGCGCCGACGTTCGAGGAGCTCGAGCGGCGGCTGCGGGCACGGGCGACGGAGAGCGCGGGGGAGATCGGCGAGCGCCTCGCGCTCGCCCGCGAGCAGCTCGAGCTGGCGGACGAGTTCCACCACGTGATCGTCAACGACGACCTCCAGCGGGCGGCCGACCAGGTCGAGAGCATCGTTCGGAATGCGGTTCACTCGCAGGTACCATGAGCGCCCTGTGATCCATCCGCGTGTCGACAAACTGCTGGGGAGCGTCCCGGAGCGCTACGGGCTCGTGCTCGTGGCCGCGAAGCGCGCCCGCCAGATCAACAACTACCACCACCAGCTCGGCGAGGGCACCTTCGAGGACTTCCCGCCGCCGCTGGTCGAGTCCCGCTCGAAGAACTACCTCACGATCGCCCTCGAGGAAGTCGCCGAGGGCAAGATCAAGCACGAGTACAAGAAGTAGGCCCCACCCGTGATCCTCGTCGGTGTCACGGGAGGGATCGCGGCCTACAAGACCTGTGAGCTCGTGCGGCTGCTCGTGAGGGCGGGGCACGACGTCTACCCGCTGGTGACGCCGGACGCCGACCGCTTCGTCCGCGCCGAGACGTTCTATGCGCTCGCGCGGCGCTCGCCCGCCGACGACCCGTACCCGCACCTCCAGCTCGCCGAGCTCTACGTGATCGCGCCGCTGACGGCGAACACGCTCGCGAAGCTGGCCCACGGGATCGCCGACAACCTCGTCACCGAGGCTGCGCTCGCTCATGCCGGGCCGCTGCTCGTTGCGCCGGCGATGAACAGCCGCATGTGGGGCCACCCTGCGACGCAGGCGAACGTCGAGGTCCTACGCCACCGGGGCGTCGAGGTCGTCGGGCCAGAGGAGGGGGGTCTGGCAGAGGGCGAGACGGGTATCGGACGCATGGCCGAGCCCGAGGAGATCTTCGAGCGCGTCACCGGCTTGCTCCATGGCTGGCGCAAGGCGCTGCAGGGGAAGAGGGTGCTCGTGACGGCCGGCGGCACGCGCGAGCCCATCGACGCAGTCCGCTTTGTCGGCAACCGCTCCTCTGGGCGCATGGGTGCGGCGCTCGCAGCCGAGGCCCGGCGTCGCGGAGCCGAGGTCACGCTGATCGCGTCCAATCTCGCGATCGAACCGCCGGCCGGCGTGGAGGTGGTCGAAGCCGCGACGGCCGCCGACCTCGCGCGCGAGACGCTTGCCCGCGGGGATGCGGACATCGTCGTGATGGCCGCGGCGGTCGCGGACTACCGGCCGACAGACGCCGTCGACGAGAAGCGGCCGAAGGACGAACAGACGTGGAACCTCGAGCTCGAGCCCACGGAGGACGTGCTCAAGGCGCTCACCGCTCAGAGCGCCAACGGGCGCGTCGTCGTCGGTTTCGCAGCAGAGACCGGCGCCGACGGACTCGCGCGCGCCCGCGACAAGCGGACCGCCAAGAAGGCGGATCTGATCGTCTACAACGACGTGTCCGGCGACGAGACCGGGTTCGACTCGCTCGAGAACGAGGTCGTGCTGATCTCAGACGTCGGCGAGCGGGCGGTCGAGCGTGGTTCGAAACACCGGATCGCGGGGGAGATCTTCGACGAGGTGGAGCGGCTCTTGGGGAGAAACGGTGGCGGAGCGACAGGCTGAGCAGCGCCCCCTGTCACCGGGGGCCTCGAGCGAGACGCTGAGCCGCGTCGCCGACAACGTCGCACGCGTCGTGCACGCACCGGCGGAGACGCTCCGTCTCAGCGTCATCTGCCTCGTCAGCGAAGGGCACCTGATCATCGAGGACTTTCCGGGTGTGGGGAAGACCATGCTGGCCAAGGCTCTCGCGCGCTCGGTCGACTGCTCGTTCTCGCGGATCCAGTTCACGCCCGACCTGCTGCCGTCGGACGTGACGGGCGTGAACGTCTTCGACCAGCGGACGAACGAGTTCGAGTTCCGGCCGGGGCCCGTCTTCGCGAACATCCTGCTCGTCGACGAGGTGAACCGCGCCTCGCCGAAGACCCAGGCTGCGCTGCTCGAGTGCATGCAGGAGAACCAGGTCACCGTCGACGGCGTCACCTACCCGCTTGGGCTTCCGTTCATGGTGCTCGCGACCCAGAACCCGATCGAGTACGAGGGCACCTACCCGCTGCCCGAGGCGCAGCTCGACCGCTTCACGATGCGGCTCGCGATCGGCTACCCGCCATTGGCCGACGAGGCGCGGATGCTGAGTGAGCAGACGAGCGAGCCGCCGCTGGAGAGCCTGGAGCCGGTCGCCCGCGCCTCCGAGATCACCGCCGTGATCGAGGACGCGAAGCGGGTGTTCGTCGAGGAGAGCGTCAACCGTTACGTCGTCGCGCTGCTCCGCCATACGCGCGGCGACGAGCGCCTCTACCTCGGCGCCAGTCCTCGGGCGGGGATCGCGCTCCTCCGGGTGGCGAAGGCGCTCGCGCTCGCCGAAGGACGCGAGTACGTGCTGCCGGACGACGTCAAGGCCGTTGCGGTGTCGGTGCTCGCGCACCGCCTGATCCTCGGCCCCGAGGCGCGCGCCGCGGGCGCATCGGCCGCGGACCTCGTGACGGATTCGGTGGAGCGAACTCCAGTTCCGGTATGACCCACCGCGGGCGCCTCGTGCTGGCGCTCGGGCTCGGGACCTACCTTGCAGCGTGGGCCTTCGGCTCCCGCTCACTGTACGCGCCCGCCGTGGGGCTTGTCCTCGCCGTCGGGCTCTCGGTCCTCTGGACGCTGCTGCTCGCGAGACCGTTCCGCCTTCACCGGCGGATCGACCGTGACCAGCCGGTCGAGGGCGACGACGTCGGCGTCGTGGTCGAGCTCGAGACGGACGGCGGGATGCTCCCCGGCAGCGTCCTGCTTCACGACCACGCGGGTGGTCTCGGCGAACGCGACCTGGTCGTCCCACGCGAGGGATCGACCCTTCGCGTCGCCTACGCCCTGAGAAACGTGCCGCGTGGGCGCTACCGGCTCGGCGAGGCCGAAGTCTCCGTCGAAGACCCGTTCGGGCTCTCGCGACGGGACCAACGGCTCCCTGACACGGGGACGCTCCTCGTCTACCCGCGCCTGGCCAAGCTCGCGTCGCTCTTCTCGGAGCGCGGACTCCGCTCCCATGGCGCCGGCCGCGTGCTCCTTCGGCGGCCTGCCGGCTTCGAGCTCCACAGCGTCCGCGAGTACCAGGACGGCGAATCTCTGCGGCGTGTCCACTGGCCCTCGACGGCCCGCCGGCAACAGCTGATGGTGAAGGAGCTCGAGGACGCTCCCCGCGACGAGATCGTCGTCGTAATCGACGCGCAGGACGGTTTCGGCGCCGGCACGCCGCCGGACTCGAGCTTCGACGCTCAGGTGCGCGCCGCCGGCTCGATCCTCTGGACGCACGCGAGGCGGGGTCGCAACGCTCGGCTGCTCGTCTCCAGCGGGGCGGTGGACACCGTTGCGATTCGCTCGTATGGTCGCGACTGGCCGCGGGTGATGGAGGCTCTTGCGGCGGCGGAGCAGAGCGGGACCCGTCCGCTCGAGGCTTTCCTCGCCGACGAGTCCGGTGTCGCGGCGCACGCGAGCGACGTCGCCGTCGTCACCGCCGCGCTGCGGCCGACGCTCGTGGAGGCGTTGATCGGCCGCGCCGTCAACCGCCAGCGCGTCTCCGTTGTCTACGTCGACCTGCCGACCTTCGGCGTGGACGACCGTCGCGCCGTCCCTCTCGACTCGGCCGCGTTGCGCCTCGACGCGGCGGGCATTCCCGTCGCGCGTGTGCGTCGCGGCGACGACCTCGCCGGCGTCCTCGGCGCCTCGCTGGAGGGCGCGGTTGGGTAGAAACATCCTCCTGTCGCTGCTGCCCGCAACGCTGATCCTCAGCGGCTGGGGCCAGCTCGAGCGGCCGTCGCGCGGTGGGCAGCTCATCCTCGTCGCGCTCCTCGGTGTGCTTGCGACACAACCCCGGCGCGTGTCGCTCCGACTTGCGGCAGTCGTCGCCGCATCGCTCTTCGTCGTCGACCTCGCCTTCGGCCTGCTGCCGGTCCGCGGCGCGCTCTGGGACGTCTGGAACGGGACGATCGACTACTACGAGGTCACGCTGCCGTTCGACCCGTTCGAGCGCGAACGGATGCACGGCGTCGTGCTCCTGGCCGTCTTCGGCTTCTCCGCCGCCGCGGCGCTCGCGATCGCGCAGCGCCGCGCGATCCTCGCGTCGGCCGTCACGTTCGCGGGCGCAGCCTGGCCGGTCACGCTGATCCGCGACGCGCCGTCGACCGCTCGTGGCGCACTGCTGCTCGCCGCCGCGTTGCTGCTGCTCGCCGCGCTCCGCCCGGGGCCGCGTCCGGCCGGCCGCCAAGGGCTGGTGGTCGGCGGTGCGGTGGTGGTCGCGGCGATGGTCGCCGTCAGCTCGCCGGCTGTGGCGAAGGGCGCATTCCTCAACTGGGAGCGGTGGGAGCCGTACACACGCCCGGAGAATCCGGTCGACGTCTCCTACGTCTGGGACGCGAACTACAAGGGCATCGAGTTCCCGAAGAAATCGACGACCGTGCTGACGGTCAAGGCGCCGCCGCAGGCGCCGTACTGGCGCGCGACCACGCTCGACGCTTTCGTCGACGACCACTGGCGGCAGGATGCGTACGCCGTCGAGCCCGTGGACATCCTGGGCCGAGACGCGCTCGTCGAGGAATCGCTCGCGCCGCCGAAGGCGTGGCTGGCGGCGAACTGGATGCACCAGGAGGTCACGGTGCAGGCGCTGCGGGACACGCATCTCGTCGCCGCGACGGTCCCCGTCGCCTTCCAACGCGGCGCCGCACCGATCTACTCGGCGGGAGTCGCTCACGTCGGACGCCTGCGCCGAGGGCAGACCTACGAGGCCTGGAGCTACGTCGAGCGACCGACACCTCGGCAGCTGGCGCGCTCGCAGCCGAAGTACCCATCCGAGATCGCCGAGCGAGCGGCGTTCCTCGAGACGCCGGCGGGCTTCGCTCCGCTCTTCGGCGCTGGCGATCGCGACGCCGGGATGCGCACGCTTATCCGCCGCCGCTTCGGCGACCCCACGTACAACCGTCTGTACACGACAGCGCGACGCGTCGTCGGCCGGCCGAGGAGCCCGTACGCTGCCGTCATCGCGCTTGAGGCCTGGTTCCGCCAGACCGGCAACTTCATCTACGACGAGACGCCGCCACAGCGTCGCGGCGTGCCGCCGCTCGTCGCGTTCGTCACTCAGACCAAGCGAGGCTACTGCCAGCACTTCGCGGGTGCGATGGCGCTCATGCTGCGGTACCTGGGGATCCCCGCCCGGGTCGGGGCCGGCTTCACGACAGGGCGCTACAACGAGGACAAGGGCGAGTGGACGGTCTCGGACACGAACGCCCACACCTGGGTCGAGGTCTGGTTCGACGGCTACGGGTGGCTGCCCTTCGATCCGACGCCGGGCCGGGGGCGGCTGCTGAGCTCGTACACGTCTTCGTCGACGTTCTTCGACGCCTCCGGCGCAACGAGCGCCTTGGCTGGCGTAGGAGCGACGGCGCTGGGACTCGATGCGGTTCGCGACCGGCTCGAGGGCGGAGGCGGCGGCGACAACACGCGGGCCGCGGGCGGCGACCAGACAGCGCGGAAGGGCAAGGGAGCCCGCGGCGCCTCCGACGACGGCGGCTCCGGAAGCCTCATCGTGTTGCTCCTGCTCTTGACGGGCGGGATGACGGCGGCGCTCTGGCTGCTCAAGGTGGTCCGGCGGCAGGTGCGCTACGTCACACGCGATCCGCGGCGCTTGGCCGGCGCGGTGCGCCTCGACCTCGTCGACTTCCTCGTCGACCAGCGGGTACCTGTCGCGTCGAGTGCGACCCCGGCAGAGGTCGGCGAGGAGCTCGAGCGGTCGATCGGCATCCCCGCCGACCGGCTGGCCGAGGCTCTGGCCGAGGCCCGCTACGGCCCCGCCGCCGGCGCCGAGTCTGCCGCGCATCGTGCCCGCCGCGAGCTCAGGTTCATTCGCCGGACGATCCGTCGCCGCCTGGGCATCGGCGAGCGGCTGCGTGGTCTGCTCTCGCTGCGCTCGCTCGGGCTCGGCGCGGGGTAACGCTTTGGAGGCCGTGGTGATCGCCGCCGGCGAGGGGCGGCGTCTGCGACCCCTCACCGACCAGTGGCCGAAACCGATCCTGCCGATCGACGGGAAGCCCGTGATCGCGACGCTGTTGCGGGAGCTCGACGCTTCGGGGGTTTCGCCGGTGACGGTCGTCGTCGGGCATCTCGGCGAGCAGATCCGCCGGCTGCTCCAGGGTCTGGACGTGCGGTTCGCGGACCAGCCGGAGCCGATCGGATCGGCGGACGCCGTGCGGCGGGCGCTCGCGGCGGGTGCCCAGGCGCCCTTCGTGGTCACCGTCGCCGACACCGTCTTCACGCCGGGCGAGATCGGCCGGTTCGTGGCGGGGTGGGAGGCTTCCGGCGCCGACGCGGCGCTGGCGCCGCCGCTCTGGGGCGTGGGGTCGGAGCTCGTGCCGTTGTTCGACGATCTGCCCGGGCCGCCCTTCGAGCTGAGGGTCTTGTTCGAGCAGGCAGCGAGCGTCGAGACGCTCGAGCTCGGGCCGACGCGCGCACTGACGGAGCCCTCGGACCTCGTGGCGGAGAACTTCGTCTACCTTGGGAGACGACACGATGAGCGAGACGTATGACCTCTTTCAACAAGGCCGCGCCCACCTGAGGAAGGGCCGCGCCGCCCAGGCGACCGTTGCCCTCGAGAAGGCGAAGCGCCGCGAGCCCGACAAGGCCTCGATCCGAGAGGCCCTCGGCATCGCGTACTTCCGGATCCAGCGCTGGGAGGAGGCGGAGCGCGAATTCCGAGCGATGCTCGAGATCGCTCCGACGGACGACTACGCGCACTACGCGCTCGGGCGCTCGCTCGAGAAGCAGGGCAAGGACACCGAAGCGAACGGGCACTACAAGCTCGCGAGCTCACTGAAGCCTGGCACCGAGCACTACGACGAGCGCATCAAAGACCTCAGCTAGTTGAGGGCGGTCGTCCAGCGCGTCGCGTCGGCGCGAGTGGTGGTCGACGGCGATGTGGTGGGGGAGATCGGAGCCGGACTCTGCGTGCTGCTCGGCGTAGCGCGCGGCGACAGCGCCGAAGAGGCCGACCGCCTCGCCGGAAAGATCGGGCGGCTGCGGATCTTCGAGAACGACGAGGGCCGCTTCGACCGCTCGCTGCTCGACGTCCACGGCTCCGCGCTCGTCGTCAGCCAGTTCACGCTGATCGCTGACACCAAACGCCAGAAGGGAACACGGCCGGACTTCTCAGGGGCAGCGCCAGCGGCAGAAGCCGAACCGCTGTACGAAGCGTTCTGCGAAGCGCTCGGCGGGCTGGGCGTCGACGTCGCTACGGGCCGGTTCGGCGCGCGCATGGCGCTCGAGCTCGTCAACGACGGCCCCGTCACGATCGTTCTGGACGTCTGATCCCGTCTGCGCTTCGGAGGCGCCCTAAATGGCACGGAGCGGGAAGCGGCCGGAGGTCCGGCAAGCGCGATGGCACGTCCCGCTGGGTTTACTGAGCGGTCAACAATTTCAGCGGTTGCTGCGGTAGGTGGCCTGGGCGAAAACTCCACTGGAGAGCCGCCGCGGTTGGCCAAGCGGGAGAGCGGCAGTGAGCGGGGTCGATAGGACTGCTCCTACCGACGCTCGCCCTGCTCAGTGACAGTTATCCCGTATTGCAACCAATTGCGTCCCGGGGTAACGTCCCGCGAGCCAAGTTCCTGCGGAAAGGGGAGAGATGCAGTTGATACATGCCTCCGCGAGGCTTGTGGCGGCAGTCACAGCACTCGCGGTCCTACTCTTCGCCGCGCCGGCAGGTGCGGTTATTGGCGGGACATCCGATAACAGGGTGCCGTACCAGTACCCGAACGTCGGTGTCCTTCAGTTGCAGGTCGAAGGCGACTGGTTCGACTTCTGCTCGGGGACGCTCGTCGCCCCCGACGTCGTACTGACCGCCGCCCACTGCACCGACTTTCTCGTCGAGGAAGGTCCTGATGGCTTTGGGCCCGACGACCTCCGGATCTCCTTCGACCCCGAGGGAGACGCGCCCTACTACACGGTCGACCACATCGTTGTGCATCCGGATTGGTTCACGGCGGGGCCCTGCTTCGGCAATTCGAAGAATGCCTGCCTCGCGCCTCCGGCCGAGGACATCGCGCTCGTCTTCCTCGACACCACGGTCGCAGGCGTCACGCCGGCGCCGATCGCAGGCCCCGGCTACCTCGACGAGCTCAACCTGAAGAGCGAAACGTTCACCGTCGTTGGCTACGGTACCGACGCGTTCATCACCGGTAGCGCCGCCTCACCGAAGGCGATCACCGTCTTCGACGGAATACGGAGCTACCGCGAGGTGACGGCGATCCCGGCACGGGACGCCTTCCCGGACCGGTTCCTCAAGATCACCGCGGGCGTCTGCTTCGGCGATTCCGGAGGTCCGCTCTTCCACGACGGCACCGTCGTCGCAATCAACACCTGGACGTTCAGCTACCGCTGCGCGGGCCCGAACCTGGAGTACCGCGTGGATTCGCCGACGGCACAGGCGTTCCTCGACCAGTATCTCTAACGAGACGCTCGTGTGGGCCGGCCGGACCCTTCCGGCCGGCCCAACCCCGAGGCACGTTTCCGGCTGTGACCGAAACGGCGCTTCGATTCTCGTGTTTGGCGATCCATATGCTGGGCGGGCGGTCCGCTCACAGGAAGGTGTGTAGAACTGCCCGTGCTGGGGGAACGTCTGCGGCGGCGCGGCGGGGTCGGCACCGACCGAGGTTTTGGGGTCCGTGAGTCCTTGCCGCGCCCCCAGCGCCGCCGAGGCCCCGCTCGGCAACTCACCCGGATGCTTAGCGCGGAATTGGCCGCCGCCGTGAACAGCCGCAGTCAAGTCCGGATGGGGGGTGGATCAACCGCGGCCCACCAGTCAAAGTGCGGCACATGGGGGAGCCCTGCGGTAGCGGGCGTCCCTTCTGCGGCGACATGCGAATCCGGCTTACACACCCATCGTTGGGGGATGACCTCGTGCGGTTCCTCGAGCGGATGGGGTTCACGGTCGAGGAGAGTGACTACGACACGTTCGAGGTCGGCATCGGCGAACACGAGCCTGCTGCCCGTCGCGCACAGCTGCTGCTGTACCTCCACGTGTGGCAGGCGACGCGTCCAGGTGTCGCAGCACTCGTCGAGGCTGACGGCGAGTCCGCGAGCGACGTCTTCGGTCCCGTCCGAGAGGAGGGCGGAAGACCGAATGGCACTAGAACACGGATCACGGTCGCGAGTCGTTTCGCTTCGCCCTCTGAGCCCGAGTCATAGGCCTTGTTCGAGAGCTCCAGTCCTGTAACAGCGGGCGGCTCATTGTTCAGAAGACCACTGAAAGGAGTTCAAGGCCATGTCTACGGGCCAATATCCGAAGCGGCGAACCAGCCCGACGTCCACGTCTCGTTCTCCGCCGAAATCACCCAGCAGCCGACGGAGGCACCATTGCGGTGAGCTCGTGAACGACGGTCCCGTCACCGTCGTCTTGGACTGAGTGCCGGCTTCCGCGCTCGCTCTCGCGCTCGCGGCGGCGGCCCTTCACGCCGTTTGGAACCTCCTACTCGCGCGGGCGCGCGACGTCGAGGCGGCCACGGCGATTGCCTTCGCGATCGCGATCGCCTTGTTCGTCCCGGTCGCGGTGGCGCGCTGGGACGTCGATCGGGAGGCAGCGCCGTACATCGCCGTCTCGGCGGCGGCTGAGCTCCTCTACCTCGTCCTGCTCGCCGCGGCGTACGCGCGCGCCGAGCTGAGCGTCGTCTACCCGATTGCCCGCGGCCTTGCGCCGGTGCTCGTCCTCACCGTCGGCATCGCCGTCCTCGGCGTGGGCACCTCCGCGGTCGAGGTCTCGGGCGTGCTGTTCGTAGGAGCCGGAGTGCTGCTCGTGCGCGGCTGGCGCCGCGGCGAGGCTCGAGGGGCCGCGTTCGGCGCCGCGATCGCGGCGTGCATCGCCGCCTACACCCTCGCCGACGCGCGCGGCGTCGAGCACGCCGACCCGTTGGCCTACCTCGTCGTGGTGATGGCGCTGCCGGTGGCTGCGTACTTCGCGATCGTCGTGCGACGGCGAGGCGTCGCAGCGCTGAAGCGGGAGTTCAATCCGGCGACGCTCATCGCGGCGCCTGCAACCTCCGGTGCCTTCGTGCTGGTTCTGTTCGCACTCCAGCGCGCGTCAGCGGCGTCTGTCGCCGCAGTCAGGGAGACGAGCGTCGTTATCGCCGTGGCGTTGGCCGCGCCCGTCCTCGGGGAGCGGGTGACGTCGAGGCGCCTCGCGGGGGCGGTTCTCGTCGTCCTCGGTGTCGCTGTGCTCGGCGCGGGTTGCTCTTCGACCGCGGACGGGCCGGCCGGCGCGAGCACGCCCGGGCCCAAGTTCTTCCGGTTTCCGCCGACGGCCGACTGGACGGAGCGCGCACGTTGCCCGGGCTCTGACCCTTGCTATCCTCGCCTCACCACATTTCACCGTTTCGGAGAAATGGGCGCGCGGCGCCCATTTTTTGTAGAGAGGCCCACGATGACCGACGTGTATGCCAAGGAGAAGACGCTGTTCAGGGAGATCGCTCCACAGGTCGAGCAGGCGATTCCAGGCGTCGAGGTGCTGGCTCTCGAGCTTTCCGGGCCCGAGCGCTTCACCGTCTACATCGACCACCCCCAGCGGGTGGACCACGCTCTCTGCGCACGCGTCACGGATGTCCTCCGCCCGTACCTGCGGCAGTACACGGTCGACGTCTCTTCTCCGGGAATCGAGCGCCCGCTGCGCACCCCCGACCACTTCGAGCGGGCCGTGGGGCGGCAGGTTGCACTGCGCACGTCGGAGGACGTCAAGGGCCGCAAGCGCTTCAAAGGGTCGCTCGTCGGAACGAGCCCGGGTGGAGTCCGGGTGTCCACCGACGGAGACGAGTACGAGATCCCGTACGACGCGATCGTGCGGGGCAACCTGATCGAGGAGAGGGTGTGAGATGAGCCGCGAGATCATCGAGGCGGTCCGGGAGCTGGAGCGCGACAAGAATCTCGAGAGCGGGATCCTCGTCGACGCCCTGCGAGACGGCTTGCTCGCCGCCTACAAGAAGACGCCGGGCGCGTACCGGCACGCCACCGTCGAGATCGACGATGCCGGTGACTTCCGCGTGTACGCGATCCACATGCCGCCGGACATCGAGGAGCGCCTGCTCGAGGAGGCGCGTGAGCGCGCCTACGACGAGCTGGAGCGGATCGAGGAGGAGACCGGCGAAAAGCAGCACACCCTCGTGACCGACGACGACCTGGAGATCGACTGGTCGCAGGTTCCGCCCGATCAGATGCGCCGCGAGGACGTCACTCCCGAGAACTTCGGCCGCATCGCCGCTCAGACCGCGAAGCAGGTGATTCAGCAGCGGATCCGCGAGGCGGAGCGCCAGATCATGTACGAGGAGTACGTCGACCGTGTGACCGAGGTCGTGACGGGCATCGTCCAACAGGCCGGCGATCGGAACAACATCCTCGTCGACCTCGGTAAGGTCGAGGCGCTGCTGCCGAGATCCGAGCAGGTCGACGGCGAACGCTACGAGCAGGGCAGCCGCATCAAGGCCGTGATCACCGAGGTTCGGTCGGGTACGAAGGGGCCGCAGGTGATCCTCTCGCGCCGCGATCCAGAGCTGATCAGGACGCTCTTCGAGCTCGAGGTTCCGGAGATCGCCGACGGCCTCGTCGAGATCCGCGGCGTCGCGCGTGAGCCGGGCTACCGCTCGAAGATCGCGGTCGTCTCGCACGCACAGGGCGTCGACCCGGTGGGCGCATGCGTCGGGCCGCGAGGCTCCCGCGTCCGCATGGTCGTCTCCGAGCTCCGCGGCGAGAAGATCGACATCATCCCCTGGAACACGGAGCCCGCTCGGTTTCTCGCGAAGGCGCTGTCGCCGGCCCGCGTGCGGGAGGTCTATATCGACGACGACACCAAGGAAGCCACGGTCATCGTCCCCGAGGACCAGCTGGCGCTCGCGATCGGCAAGGAGGGCCTGAACGCCCGTCTCGCGGCCCGCCTGACCGGCTGGAAGGTGGACATCCAGTCCGAGGCCGAGTTCGCCCAGGCGGAGGCGGAGGCCGCCTTCGCCGGCGGCGAGGAAGGCGAGGACTTCTCCGGCCGCTGCGCGGCGATCCTCTCCAACGGCAAGCGTTGCCCGAACGCCACCCTGCCCGGGACGCGCTTCTGCGGCATTCCGGCACACGCTGCCCTCGCAGAGCGCGAGGCCCGCGGCGAGACCGTGGAGGAGGCTGTGCCGGTCGCGGGCTCCGAGCCGGAGGAGGCCGAAGAGATCGAGGCAGAGGCTGTCGCCGAGGCAGAGGCTGTCCCGAGCCCGGAGCCGAGCGAGGTTCCTACGCCGGAGCCGAGCCCGGCGATGCCCGAGCCCGCTCCGTCGGAGATCCCGAGCCCGGAGCCCGCGGAGATCCCGAGCCCGGAGCCTTCAGAGATTCCGTCTCCCGAGCCGGCCGAGGTCCCGCCCGCGCCGACTGCGGAGGAACCGTCCCGCTCCCGCTCTGCCTGATCGCACCTGCGTCGGGTGCGGGCGCAAGGCGCCCAAGGAGGAGCTCCTGCGCTTCGTCGCGCGGGATGGCGTGCTCGTCGCCGACCCCGCAGCGGAGGCGCGCGGCGCCTACACGTGCCACCGCCTCGCCTGCTTCGAGCGCGCGGCCTCGAAGAACGCCTTCAGCCGCGCACTCAGGCGCACCGTCCGAATCGATCAGAACCTCGTACCGCTCTACACTGAAGGGCGCTAATGGCTGACCAAGGGAAAAAGCGACCGATCCGACCTCGTCAGGCGCCCGCCGGGCGCCGCAAGCGCCGTGTCATCATCGACTCGCAGGCGAACCGCCCGCGCCCTGACGCGCGCCAAGCGCGGGATCGCAGCGACCAGCGGCCGAAGCAGCCGCGCGAGGTCGTCCAGCCGACCGGCCCCGTGACCGTCCAGTCGGGTGTCACGGTGAAGGAGCTCTCGCAGGCGCTGGGCAAGCCGGTCGCCGACATCATCAAGATCATGATGGGCCTGGGGGAGATGGTCACCATCACCCAGTCCCTCTCCGACGAGGGCGTCCAGCTGATCGCCGCCGAGTTCCAGCGCGAGGTCACGATCAAGCACGCCGCCGAAGACGACGAGGAGCCCGAGACCTTCGACGACCCGCAGGAAGCGCTCAAGCCGCGCCCGCCGGTCGTCACGATCATGGGCCACGTCGACCACGGGAAGACGACGCTGCTGGACGCCATCCGCGAGACGGCCGTCGTCGAGACGGAGGCCGGCGGGATCACCCAGCACATCGGCGCGTACCAGGTCGAGCACGACGCGCGAAAGCTGACCTTCCTCGACACGCCAGGTCACGAGGCCTTCACCGCGATGCGCGCCCGCGGCGCCAAGGTGACAGATATCGCGGTCCTGGTCGTGGCCGCGGACGACGGCGTCATGCCGCAGACGAAGGAGTCGATCTCGCACGCGCGGGCCGCCGAGGTGCCGATCGTCGTCGCGATCAACAAGATCGACGTTCCCGATGCGGACCCGAACCGCGTGCGCGGCGAGCTCGCCTCCGAAGGCCTGCAGCCCGAGGACTGGGGCGGCACGACACAGTTCTCCGAGGTGTCGGCCAAGCAGCAGGAGAACCTCGACGACCTGCTCGAGAAGGTGCTGCTGGTCGCGGACGCCGAGCTCGTCCTGACCGCGAATCCCGAGACCGAGGCCTCCGGCCCGATCATTGAATCGCGCCTCGACGTCGGCCGCGGGCCGGTGGCGACGATGCTGGTCCACCGCGGCACGCTCAAGGTCGGCGACGCGATCGTCGCCGGCGACGCGTGGGGGCGAGTCCGCGCGCTCTACGACTTCCGCGGCGAGAAGCTGCAGGAGGCAAAGCCCGGCGACCCGGTCGAGATCCTCGGCTTCGACCATCCGCCGCCCGCCGGTGAGATGGCACGCGTCGTCGAGAACGAGCGACACGCACGCCAGGTCGCGCAGAGCCGTGGCGAGCGGCTGCGGCGCGAGCAGCTGGCGGCGGCCACCTCGGGCGTCTCGCTGGAGAAGCTCTTCGCGCAGATGCAGGCCGGCGGCGTCCAGGATCTCAACCTCGTCCTCAAGGGCGACGTCGACGGCTCGGTGGAGGCGGCCGTCTCGGAACTGAGCAAGATCCAGCATCCGGAGGTCGGCGTCCGGGTCATCCACCAGGGCGTCGGCGGCATCACCGAGGGCGACGTCAACCTGGCGGCGGCGTCGAACGCGCTCGTCGTGGGCTTCAACGTCCGCCCGAACGCCGAGGCTCGCGCTCTCGCCGACCGCGAGGGCGTCGAGATCCGCACCTACCGCGTCATCTACCGCCTCACCGAGGACATCGAGCAGGCCCTCGTCGGCATGCTCGCTCCGGTCACGACCGAGGAGACGATCGGCGAGGCCGAGGTGCGGCAGCTCTTCCGCGTCTCGCGCCTGGGGACGATCGCCGGCTCCTACGTCACGAACGGCGTCGTCCGGCGCAACGCGCAGGTGCGCGTCGTGCGCGACGGCACGGTCATCCACGAGACGTCGGTCGCCCAGCTCAAGCGCTTCAAGGACGACGTCCGCGAGGTCGAGGAGGGCTTCGAGTGCGGCATCCTCCTCCAGGGCTTCAACGACGTCAAGGAAGGCGACGTGCTCGAGTTCTTCGAGACCAGACAGGTCGAGCGCACCGACTTGAGCGCGCCAGCGCCGGAGCCCGAGCCGGCAGCCACGGCCTCCGAATAGCTCCGTGGGCGCCGGCTACGTCGGCATCCTCACCGTCGAGCTGCACTTCCCGGAGGCGGGGTCGCTGAAGGGCAAGCGCAAGTTCGTCAAATCAGCGAAGGCGCAGCTGCAGAACCGGTTCGGGGCGGCCGTCGCCGAGGTCGACCACCACGACCTCTGGCAGCGCAGCCGCTTGACGATGGCGTGCGTCGCGCGCGAGGCGGGGGAGGCGAGCCGGCTGCTGGAGGAGGCGGTCCGATACCTGAACGGCCAGGAATACGAGCTCGTGCACGTCGAACGCGACGTCGTGGCTCCCTCGGACTAGCTCTACACAGCCATGTGTATGGTGGTGTAGAATCAGCGCATGGGCCGGACGAACGTCGTCATCGACGATGCGCTGATCGCGAAGGCAATGGAGCTCTACGAGTTCCGTACGAAGCGTGAGGCTGTCGATTACGCCCTCCGACGGCTCGTGGGCGGCGTGGATGATCCCTACGAGGCGGCACTCGCGCTCGAGGGCATCGGGTGGGACGGCGATCTGGGCGCCATGCGCTCAGGCGACGCGATCGAGGAGTTCTGATCCTTCCCGACACCTCGGCCTGGGTCGAATTCTTCCGGCGGACGGGAAGCCGCGTGCACCAAAGGCTGGCGGCGGCGCTCCAGGCGAGGGAAGAGATCGTAGTTGCGGAGATGGTGATCGCTGAAGTTCTGGCAGGCGCGGTCTCAGCGAGACAGCACGCTGCTCTGCGGAAGACGCTGCTTGCCTTCCCACTCCTCCGCCTGGAGGCGCTCGCCGACTACGAGGAGGCCGCTGCGCTCTACCGGGCCTGCCGCGCAGGAGGTGAGAGCCTTCGCTCGATCACCGACTGCCTCATCGCCGCTCCGGCCATTCGCGAAGGGGTCGCGATTCTCCACTCCGACGCTGATTTCGACAAGCTCGCGCGGCACACTCCGTTACAGGTCATTCAGACATGAGTGACCGGATGCGCCGGGTGAACGCGGCGGTTCGCGAGGTGCTCGCCGAGGCCGTCGGCGAGCTGCGCGATCCGCGGATCGGCTTCGTGACGGTGACGGACGTCGACACCTCGTCCGACCTCCGCCACGCGGTCGTCTACGTCAGCGTCCTGGGCTCGGAGAAGAAGCGGGAGAACACGCTGGCCGGGCTCGACGCGGCGCACGGCGTGCTGCAGGCCCGCATCGCCCACGAGCTCAGGCTGAAACGGACTCCGCAACTGGCCTTCGAATACGATGAATCCGTCGAGCGCGGCGTCCGGATGTCTCACCTGATCGATGAGCTCGCCCCAGACGACCACGAATGACCTGACGGCGGTTGCGGAAGCTCTCCGCGACAACGACCGCTTCCTGCTGATCACCCACGAGAACCCTGACGGCGATGCCCTCGGCTCGATCCTCGCAGCGAAGCTCGCGCTCGATGCGCTCGGCAAGGACTCAGTGATGTTCATCCCGGGCCGCGCGCCGCTGCCGGCGGAGTACAAGTTCATGCCCCTCGAGGACCTGCGACGCGAGCTGCCCGAGGACACGGGTGAGCGCGTGCTCTTCGCGCTCGACTGCGCGAACGAGAGCCGCCTAGGAGACGGACAGGCGGCGCTCGAGTCGGCGCGGCTGTCCTTGAACGTCGACCACCACCACGACAACACGCGGTTCGGTGACGTCAACGTCGTCGTCGCGGATGCCTCCTCGACCGGAGAGATCGTCCGTGACCTCGTGACCGAGCTCGGGCTCGAGCTGACGCCAGAGCTGGCCGGGGCGATCTACGTCGCGCTCGTCACCGACACCGGCCGCTTTCAGTACGCGAACACGACCCCGAAGGCGCTGCGGTTGGCGGCCGAGCTCGTCGAGGCGGGCGCCGACGTCCACCGCGTGTTCCAGAGCGTCTACGAGACTGTCCAGCTGGCGAAGGTGAAGCTGCTCGCACGGGCGCTCGAGCGCGCCGAGGTGTACGAGGGTGGCGGGGTGGTCGTCTCGTACCTGCTGAAGACCGACTTCGCGGAGGTGGGCGCGGCGGAGCCGTACTCGGAGGGGATCATCGACTTCCTGCGCGCCGTGGAGGGCGCGGAGCTCGCGGCGCTGATCCGCGAGCCACCGGCGCCGGGGCGGCCGGCGCGGCGTGTCAGCCTGCGTTCGAGCTCCGACGAACTGGACGTCTCGGCGATCGCTCGTGCCTCCGGCGACGGCGGGGGGCACCGCCAAGCCGCAGGTTTCTCCTCGGCGCTTGAGATCCCGCAGATCGTGCAGTTCATCCGGGCGGAATACGCCAAGGCTCGTGCGACGCGGGTCGCTTGATCCCTCGGGGCTCGTCCTCGTGGACAAGCCCGAAGGCCCCTCGTCCTTCGCGATCGTCCGCGACCTGCGTGAGCGGACCGGCGCACGCGCTGGGCATGCCGGCACCCTTGACCCGTTCGCGACGGGGCTGCTGCTCGTGCTTCTCGGGCGCGCCACGAAGCTCGCCTCGCAGTTCGTGGGACTCGACAAGCGCTACCTGACCGAGATCGACCTCTCGGCGCTGACCGCCACGGGCGACCGTGAAGGCGAGTTCTTGGATCAGCACCGGCCGCCGTCCGCCGAGGAGCTCGAGCGGCAGCTCGCGGCGCTCAGAGGAGAGATCGAGCTGCGGGTGCCCGCCGCATCAGCCGTGAAGATCGGGGGCGAGAGGGCGTACCGGCTGCATCGGCGCGGGGAGGAGGTCGAGATGCCGATCCGCCGCTCGATGGTCCATTCGCTCGAGCTTCTCGACTACGACGGCCAAGTCGCGACGCTCGACCTCCTGGTCGGCTCCGGCACCTACGTGCGCTCGATCGCGGGGGAACTGGGCGGTCACTGCCGGACGCTGCGGCGGACGGAGGTCGGGCCGTTCAATGTGGAGGACGCCGACCTCGGCCGGATCATCCCCGCCGAAGAGGCGCTGGCCGCGCTGTGAGCGGACGGGCGGTAGCCGTCGGGACGTTTGACGGAGTGCACCGTGGCCACCGGCGGGTGGTCGAGGCCGCGCAGGCCTCAGGGCTCCCGACGACGGTCGTCACGTTCGACCCGCACCCGCGCGTCGTGCTCGGGCACCAGGTCGAGCTGCTGACGACGCTCGAGCGACGGCTCGAGCTGCTCCGCGAGCTCGGGATAGACGTCCACGTCGTACCGTTCACCGCCGAGCTGTCGCTGGCCACGCCGGAGGAGTTCGCAGAGTCCGTGCTGCGGCCGCTGGGAACGACCGTCGTCGCGGCCGGTGAGAACTTCCGCTTCGGCCGGGGCCGGAGCGGCGACCTGGGGACGCTCGAGGAGCTCGGTTTCGACGTCCGCCGCGTGCCGCTCGCGGACGGCATCTCGTCCAGCCGGATCCGCCAGCTAGTTCGCGCCGGCGAGATCGAGGGCGCGGCGGCGCTGCTCGCCCGGCCGCCGGAGGTCGAGGGAACGGTCGTGGCCGGCGATGCTCGAGGGGGGACGCTCGGCTTTCCGACCGCCAACCTGGCGGTGCCGCGCGACCTCATCGTCCCGGCCTACGGGATCTACGCCGGCGAGGCCGATGGGTACCGCGCCGCGATCTCGATCGGCGTCAACCCGCACTACGGCGGCGAGGAAAGGCGTGTCGAGGCTTTCCTGCTCGACTTCGACGGCGATCTCTACGGCAAGCGGCTCGCGGTCGAGCTCTGGCGGCGGCTCCGCGACGAACGAGCCTTCGCCTCCGAGCAGGAGCTGATCGACCAGATCGCAGCCGACGTGGAGGCCGCTCGGGTCGCCGAACGGCCTCACTGAGCGCAAGTTTTCCCAATTTGCGAACTCTTCCCTGGCATGGGAGTCGACAGCGCGGGTGATTGGCGACCCGTTTCACGGATCGAGCGCGTCCGCTGCCTCGGCTGCGGCATCGCCTACGTGAAGCCCAGGGGCGGCGGCACCGTCTCGGCGAACCCCGGCTGCCCCGAATGCGGCTACGTCGGCTGGGTGAACGAAGGGACATCGCTCATCCCGGATGCTTTGCAGCTCCGCTCCGTCGGGGATCACCTGCGGCGCCGCGCCGGCTGACGAGGCTCACGCCGCCGAAGAAATGGTGAAGAGCCGGCCAGATCCGCACCGCGAAGCCCGCTCGTCCGAGCGCCTCTGGGACGGGGTCCGGAAAACCCGGCTCGAGGTGGACGAGCTCGCCAATCGGGTGGAGGCGGGGCCGGTTCACGGCATCGCCGGGGCTCAGGCCTTCGTCGAGGATGCCCGCCAGGACCTGGACGAGGGCGCTGCGGAGGCGGGTTCCGCCCGCCGCCCCGATCGCGATTCGTAGGCCCTCGGCATCGCAGCCGATCGTCGGCGCCATCATGCTCGCCATCCGCTGACCGGGCTCGAGCTCTCCCGTCAGGAGGTCGGCCTCGCCGAGCATGCTGTTCAGGTGCAGGTCGAGCCCGGGAAGCCAATCGCCCGAGCCGAGGCCGAGGCTCGTGGTCAGCACCACCACGTTCGCGTCCCGGTCGACCACGACCAGGTTCGTCGTATCGCCGTTCGAGTCGTATCCGCTCAGAGCGTGAGCGAGCTTCACAGGGTCCGACCCCGGTAACGCCTGAAGGACGGGAAGGGGGCTGTTCAACCCAGGTCGCGTGTACAGGGTGACTCCCGTGTACTCGGCCGAAACTGGCTCCGCCCAGATGGGCTCGTAGCACTCGAGATCCGCCCCGGTGACAAGGCCGCCGCGGACCTGGATCAAATCGAGGAGCGCTCGATCGATCGACGTGCTCTGGCCGCCTTCCTCGGCGACCAGCTCGAGCGCCCGCACGAGTCCAGGCTGGTCGAGACGCGCGCCGACTTGCAGCAAGCGGCCCCCGGGGGAGTAGATCCGCTCGCCCTCGCGCATCGTCATGACGGGCGCCAGCATCTCCAGGCAGGCGACATGCGCCGGCGGCATCTCGACACCTTCGCGGGCGAGCCGCAGCGCGGGTTGGACGAGTAGCGGCCACGGCAGGCTCCCGTGGGCGCGCCAGAGCTCGTCCAGCCCGGCCAGGACGCCCGGCACGGCACACGAGCCGACGCCGACCGCGTAGTGGATGAGCTCCGCGCCGAACGGCACCTGGAGGTGCTCGAGCTCGACCTCCCGCCGCTCCGTTCCCAGCCCGGGGACGGCGCAGAAGAAGTCGAGCAACCTGACCTCGCCGTCCCAGCAGACCGCCGCATGGCCGCCCCCGAGCAGCCCGGTCATGACCGTTTCGGCGACGCAGGACGCAAGCGAGGCCGCCACCGCCGCGTCCGCCGCGTTCCCGCCCGCTTCGAGGACCTCGATCCCGGCGTCCACCGTCGCCGGGTGGCCTGCCGCGACGGCGGGATTCACCGCACCCGCTGCGCCGCGATGCCGAAGGACACGACGCCGTCACGCGGGAAGCCAAGCTGCTGCCCGCGCCACTCGCCGTCGGCGAGCTCGAACTCCCGCTCGCCGACGGGCCTGAGCCGAGCCGGCGGGTAGGCGTCCCACTCGCGCCGGAAGGGATCCTTCTCGCTGTACTCGAGGCGGAGGCCGTCGCGGTCGGTGATGAGCTCGAGCCGGACGCCCGGCGCCTCGTAGCGGCCGGCGAACGCCGCGAGCTGCTCGGGATCGAGTGGGAAGTCGTGCGCCGTCGTCGCCAATTCGAGCCGGTCGAGCAGGTCGGTGATCGCGGCGACGCCGCGCGTCGAGTTCGTCAGCGCCGCGAACGCGAGGCGCTCTTCCGGGATCAGCACGAGCAGCGCCTGGTACCCCGCCGCCGACCCCGGATGCTCGATGGACGCCCGGCCACCGCGCTCGCGCAGGAACCAGCCGAGGCCGTGCGCGAACCGCGGGCCCGAGATCAGCGGTCGCTGGAGCTCGCGTCGCTCGAACTGAGACTCTGCGAAGCGCAGGAGGTCCGGAACGGAGGACCAGAGCCCGCCGGAGGGACGCCGCACTCGCGGATAGCCGCCGTCGAACCGCCGGTGCTCGTCGGCGCCGGGCGCGACTTGGACGTAGCCGGGCACCGGGCTTTCCGCTTCGAAGGCCGTGGACTCCAGGCCGAGGGGCGCGAGCACCCGGATCCGAACTGCCTCCTCGAAGGTCGTACGTGACGCCCTGGCGATGGCGGCGCCGACGAGCCAAAAGCCGACGTTCGAGTACGAGAAAAGCTCGCCGGGCGCGAACGGCAGTAGCCGCGGCTGGGCGGCGGCCAGCCGCAGCAGCGCCTCGTCGTCCTCGCCGAACTCCTCGAGCGACCCCGGCCACTCGCAGGCGAGGCCGCCCTGGTGGCTGAGGAGCTGTCGCACCGTTGCCGCGACCTGCGTCCCCGCC
>DATFQN010000066.1:0-4528 GCA_035264165.1 Gaiellaceae bacterium | reverse complement strand
CGGAAGTACTCGGCCATGGTCAGCCCGGAGAGGCCGACCCGCAGGCGCGCGCCGGGCGGCTCGTTCATCTGTCCGTAGACGAGCGCGACCTTGTCGAGGACGCCCGACTCCTGCATCTCGACATAGAGGTCGTTGCCCTCGCGCGTGCGCTCGCCCACGCCCGCGAAGACCGACACGCCGCCGTGCTGCATCGCGACGTTGTGGATGAGCTCCTGGATCAGGACGGTCTTGCCGAGACCGGCGCCGCCGAAGAGCCCGACCTTGCCGCCGCGCACGAACGGCGCGATCAGGTCGACGACCTTGAGGCCGGTCTCGAAGATCTCCATCTTCGGCGACAGCTCGCGGAACGGAGGCGGGTCGCGGTGGATCGACCAACGCTCGCCTTCCTCGGGCGGATCCTTGCGGTCGATCGGCTCGCCGATCACGTTCCAGAGGCGCCCGAGCGTCGGCTCGCCGACGGGCACGGTGATCGGCGCTCCGGTGTCGACGACGTCGACGCCGCGCGCGAGCCCGTCCGTCGAGTCCATCGCGACCGCGCGCACGCGGTCGTCGCCCAGATGCTGCTGCACTTCGGCGATCAGCGTCCGCGCCTCCACGCCTTCCTGCGCGGGCACCTCGATCTCGAGCGCCGTGTTGATCTGGGGCAGGCCGCCCGTGAAGACCGCGTCGATGACGACGCCTTTGATCTCGATCAGCTTGCCGGCGTTCCGCCGGCCGTCGCCCTGAGCGGACATGAGCCTCCTGATGCGCGTTCGGGGGTCTCCCCCCGCTCGGGCCGGAGTCTAGCCGAGGCCAGGAATCAGCCCGGGAACGTGCGGTTGCGGCCGGCGCTCCGCGCGATGCCGTTCAGATTGACGAACTGCCGCTGTGCGCCGATGACCGCGAGCGCCTGCGCCCGGGTGATCGTCGTCTGCTGCGGCGTGCGCGAGGGCGCCGGTGTGACCGTCAGCGCGACGGCCGCAGCGGCCACCGCGACGGCCGCTGCCGCAGCGGCCTGGAAGGCCCGCAGCGGGGTCCGCCGGTAGAGCGCCGGAACCGTGATCACATGCCGCGGCGCGACCGGCTCGGCCGCACGCAGCGCCGCCGTCGACGCACCGGCCTCGACGGCGAAGGCACCGCAGCCGGCGCAGCGCTCGAGGTGCGAGTCGAGCATGAGCTGCTCGAGCTCGGCAAGCTCGCCGTCCAGCGACAGCGAGACGTACGCCCGGAAGCGCTCGCAGACAACAGGGAGCATGGCGCTCACGTTACCTCTGACGGCCGACAACGGCCAAAGTTAGGCACACGTTTGCGCAGACGAGCCCGCACCTCGCTGGCACTCGGCGGAAGGAACGTGCAGCTTTCGGCGTGCCGAACACACGCAACGTGCACCGCTACCCGCAGCGGCGGTTAAGTCGGCTTGACGATCTCGGCGAAGTGGCAGGCGCTCGGGTGGCCGTGGCCGCGGTCGATGAGCGGCGGCTCGACTTCCGCGCAGATCTCCTGCGCCTTCCAGCAGCGGGTCCGGAAGCGGCAACCGGAGGGCGGATTCGCGGGGCTCGGCACGTCGCCCTTGAGAACGATGCGCTCGCGCTTGCCGCGCAGCGACGGGTCCTCGATCGGAACCGCCGAGAGCAGCGCCTGCGTGTATGGGTGCGTCGGGCGTTCGTAGATCTCTTCGCGGCTGCCCGTCTCGATCACCTTGCCGAGATACATCACCGCCACGCGGTCGGAGACGTGGCGGACGACGGAGAGGTCGTGCGCGACGAACAGGTACGTGAGGCCGAACTCGCGCTGCAGCGACTCGAGCAGGTTGATCACCTGCGCGCGGATCGAGACGTCGAGCGCCGAGACCGGCTCGTCGAGGATCAGCAGCTGCGGGTTCAATGCCAGCGAGCGGGCGATGCCGATGCGCTGGCGCTGGCCGCCGGAGAACTCGTGCGGGAAGCGGTTCGCGTGCTCGGGGCTCAGGCCCACGGTGCGCAGCAGCTCGTTGACACGCTGCCGACCCTGGCCGCGGGTGTAGAGCCCGTGGATGCGAAGTGGCTCTGCGACGATCTCCCGGACGGTCAGACGCGGGTTGAGCGACGCATACGGATCCTGGAAGACGATCTGGAGCTCGCGGCGGACCTCGCGCATCTGCCGGCGCCCGAAGCGCGTGATGTCGCGGCCGTTGAAGATGATCTTGCCGTCGGTCGGCTCGGCGAGCTTGATGATCGTGCGCGCTAGCGTCGTCTTACCGCAGCCCGACTCGCCCACGAGCCCGACGGTCTCGCCGGCCGTCAGCGCGATGTCGACCCCGTCGACCGCGTGAATCTGGCCGACCGTGCGCTTGAGGATCCCGGCTCGGATCGGGAAATACTTGATGAGGCCCTCGACGCGGAGGATCTCCTCGCCCTTCGCGGCCCGCTCGTGGACGTGGTCCGGAGCCTGCTTCGCCTGCTCGTCCGTGATCACGTCGTCTGTTCCGGCACGGCGGGTGCCGCCGTGAGGCCGGTCCGGCCCTCGAGCTCCTCGGCGAAGTGGCACGCCGAGAGGTGCACGCCCGTCCCGATCTGACGAAGCGGCGGCACCTCCTGCCGGCATTTCGCGCGCCCCTGCGAGAGGAAGCAGCGCGGGTGGAAGGCGCAGCCGGGCGGCACGCTGATCAAGCTCGGCGGCGAGCCGGGGATGGGCTGCAGCCATTCGTCGTCCTCTCCCGTCAGGCGCGGCAGGCTCTCCATGAGGCCGATCGTGTACGGGTGCCGGGGGTTCGCGAAGATCGTGTGGACGTCGCCCAGCTCGACGACCCGACCCGCGTACATGACCGCGACGCGGTCGGCGAGCTCGGCGACGAGCCCGAGGTCGTGAGTGATCAGGATCGTGGCGGCGTGCGTCTCCTCCTGCGCCGCCTTCAGCACCTCGAGGATCTGCGCCTGGATGGTCACGTCGAGCGCCGTCGTCGGCTCGTCCGCGATCAGAAGCGACGGCGAGTTCGCGATCGCCATCGCGATCATCCCGCGCTGGCGCATCCCGCCCGAGAACTCGTGCGGGTACTGGTCGTAGCGCTGGTCGGGATTCGGCACGCCGACGAGCCGGAGGAGCTCGATCGAGCGGTCGCGGGCGGCCTTGTCCTTGATGCTCGGCTGGTGGGTCTTGATGGCCTCGGCGATCTGGTTGCCGATGCGCAGGACTGGATTGAGCGAGGTCATCGGGTCCTGGAAGATCATCGCCGCGTCGCCGCCGCGGATCCGGCGCAGGTCGCCCGCGCGCATATCGATCAGGTTGCGCCCCTTGAAGTACGCCTCGCCGCCGACGATCCGCCCAGGCGGCGACGGGATCAGCCCGAGCACGGACAGCATGCTGACGCTCTTCCCGGAGCCGGACTCGCCGACGATGCCGAGCGTCTCGCCGGCGAACACGTCGTAGCTGACGTCGGTGACGGCGCGGACGATGCCGTCGTCCGTCGCGAACTCGACGGTCAGGTTCTGGATCGAGAGAAGCGGCTCGCGGCTCATGGCATGGCGCTGGCTAGCCGACCTTCCGCTGGGTCGGGTCGAGCGCATCACGCAGACCATCACCGATGAAGTTGATGCAGAGCACGATGCCCACGATCACGAGGCCGGGGAACGTCACGAGCCACCATGCCTCGATCATCTGCCCCTGGCCGTCGGAGATGAGCTTCCCGAGCGCCGGCGTCGGCGGCTGGATCCCGAAGCCCAGGAAGGACAGGACCGCCTCGGTGAGGATGGCCGCCGCGACGGTCAGCGTCGCGGTGACGATGATCGGGCCGAGCGTGTTCGGGAGCATGTGCTTGACGATGATCCGCATGTCGCCGGAGCCGGAGGCCTTCGCCGCCTCGACGAACTCCTTCTCGCGCAGCGACAGGAACGCGCCTCGCACGATGCGCGCGAGCCCCGTCCAGAAGAGCAAGGCAAGTATCACCGCCACCCGGTACGGCGAGCCGTTCCCCAGGAACGCCGCCGCCACGAGCAGGATCGCGAGGCCCGGGACCGTCAGGATGAGGTCGGTGAAGCGCATCAGCAGGTTGTCGCCCCAGCCGCCGAAGTAGCCGGCAATCGCCCCGATCGCCGTGCCGATCAGCGTCGACAGCGTCGCCACGACGAAGGCGACGCGCGCCGACGTTCGGATCCCGTACAGGACGCGGCTGAAGTAGTCACGCCCGAGCAGATCGGTGCCAAAGAGGTGCGGCTTGCCCTGCGCCGTCTCCCCGGTAATCGGGTTGAGCGTCTCGCTGCTGTGGATCGACGGTGGCGCCTGCGTGTTGAGGAGGTCGATGTCGGCGTACCCGTACGGGGCCACGACGTTCGCGAACATCCCGGCGGCGAGGATGATCACCAGCAGGATGAGGCTCGCCATGGCGAGCCGGTGGCGGAGGAACCGCTTGCGCGCGTAGGCCCAGTGGCTGCGAGCCTCGATGTCGACGCCCTGCTCGTAGGCGAGCGCCATCTCCTCGCTGATCTCGAGCGGCATGCCAGGCTCGACGAGCTCGCCCGTGTGGATGCTCTCCGGAACGGTCGATCCCGAGTTCCGAGCGAAGGGGCGCGGCTCG
>DATFQN010000065.1:0-14877 GCA_035264165.1 Gaiellaceae bacterium | reverse complement strand
CTGTTCCAGCGCCACCTGATCTTCGACCTCGGCTTCCATCGGCTCCAGCTCGAGTGCTACGGCTTCAACGAGCGCGCGATCCGGCATGCCGAGCGCTCCGGCTTCGTCCGGGAGGGGGTGAAGAGGAAGGCGTACGAGCGCCACGGCGAGTGGGTCGACGGCGTCTTGTTCGCGCTGATCCGGGAAGACCTAGAGGCGTGAAGCTCGCCTAGTCGCGGAGCGCTGCGCGGGCACGTGCGCGCGAGAGGTTCGCGGAGCCCAGCGGCTCGTCGTCGGCCAGTCGAGCTGCGATGTCGGCCGTCGCTCGCCACCGGAGCCTCGGCGGAAGCGCGGTCAGCGCCGGCACCGCGTCGGCGCTGAGTGCCGACAAGTACTCGAGGTCGATCCTTCCGGACGCGCGCCAGCGATCCACGTTTCGCTCCGCGATACGGGCGTCGGGGTTCGCGACGGTAAACGCGAGCAGGGCGGCGCCGGCCCAGGCGAGCGTCACACGGGCGAAGTTCCTCGTGCGGCGAGCCGCCCCAAGGAGGAGCAGCAGGGCAAACGTCCCGCCCAGCCAGAGGCTGAAGGCGAGAGCCGCGAGCCGCAGCCGAGTCAGCCCGAAGGCGTCCTCGTAGAGCAGGAGCCTGTGGACGGCGGACGCCACGATCACGATCGTCAACGCGCAAAGCAGCCCGAGCAGGCCCTCGAGCAGCCGCTGCTCGCGCCCGGTCCGCGGCCGGGCGAAAAGCGTGGCCCCCTTGACGACGACGAGCGTCAGCGTCGCCGCTGCGATCAGCTGCCAAAAGCCCTGCCGGGCGTATTCCGCGTAGGTCAGCCCCGTCGTCCGGAGGACGTGGCCATTCCCTCCGAAGAGGACGGTCACCTGTACCGCCACGAAAGCAAGGAAGAGCGCGTCGAGCACGACGAGTGGGAGCGCCCACTCGACAGGCGCGAGGCCGCGCCGATCGCGCGGTGCCGCCTGTGCCCAGAGCTTGCGCGCCAGGAGCGCGAGTCCGACCGCGGCGAGGAGGACCAGGACGAAGACGCCTATTCGCAGCGGCAGCGAAGCCAGCTCCGGCCGAGGAGTCCTGTCTGCCAGCGACGCGAAGGCCGCGTCCGCGGTCAGGAACAACGTCGCGAACGGGATCGCCACGACAATGCCGATGCCGAGTGCGCGCAGCGGCGGGAGCGCCCGCGAAGACGCAGGAGGCAGCAGCTCGGCCACACCCGATAGGGCGAGCGCCGGCGCGAGGGGGGCGATGATCCGCGGGCCGGCGACGGCGGCGGTCGCGAAGACCCACGCAGCGGCGACGTCGAGGAAGACGACCCAGCCCGCATCGACCAGACCGGGGACGGCGGCCAGCGCCACCGCCGGCACGCCGAAGAGCACCAGGTCGGGCGACCGCCTCGCAGACCTCGCTGCCGCGGCCGCCATCAGAGCCGCGACAACGACCAAGCCGATACCCGGTGGACCGCCCGGGATCAGCACCGCGGCGGCGAGCGCCGCGAGTAGCGCGACGGCGATCACTGCGGCAGCTCGACGACCATCCGGCAGCCGTGCGGGTTCGCGGGCGCCGCGGCGATCCGCCCGCCGTGGAGCTCGACGATCCAGCGTGCGATCGCAAGGCCGAGGCCGGCGCCGCCGTCGTCACCGGAGCGCGCTCGGTCCGACCGGTAGAAGCGCTCGAACACCCGCTCGAGCTCATCGGCGGGGATGCCCGCCCCCTCGTCGGTGACCTCGAGCTGCGGCCGTCCGTTGCTCGACCGCGCCTTGAGTGTGACTCGCCCTGCCGCCGGCGAGTGGCGGATCGCATTCGCGACGAGATTCCCGAGCACCTGTCCCATCCGTCCGGGATCCACCCGAAGACGGAGGTCCGCCGGCAGTGAGAAGACCTCGAGCCGAACGCCGCGCGCGTCCGCCAGCCCACGCCATTCGCCCACGACCTCTTCGAAGAGGTCGAGTGCGGAGATCTCTGCGAGCTCCAGCGGAACGGCCTCCGACTCGAGACTCGAGAGGTCGAGCAGCTGCTCGACCAGACGGCTCAGGCGCTCGACCTGAGCGAGTGTTTCAGCGAGGGCCGGACCGTCGGCGGGCTCGACCCCGTCGACGAGGTTCTCGAGCCGGGCGCGCAGCGCGCCGAGCGGCGTCCTCAGCTCGTGCGACGCGTTCGCGACAAGGTCGCGGCGAAAGCGATCGACCTCGCCGAGCTGTCTGGACATCTCGTTGAAGGCCCGGGCGAGCTCGCCGACCTCGTCATGCGACGTCGCCGTGACGGCGACGTCGTAGTCCCCCTTCGCCATCGCCCGTGTTGCCGCGACCATCTCGCGGAGTGGATACGTCATCCCGTGCGCCAGGAACTGCACCATCGCGAGCGCCAGAACAGCTGCGACCACACCCGTGATCACCGGCGAGATCCCGAGCTGCTCTCCGACGGACACGACCAGCACCGTCACGACGACGGCGGCGAGGATCACCACGCCGAGCTTCAGCTTGATCGACGGCAGGCGATCGAGTGGCCTCATGCGTCGGCCGGCTCGACGGCGTAGCCGACGCCGCGAACGGTGCGGATGACGTCCGAACCGAGTTTGCGGCGCAGGGCGCGCACATGCGAGTCCACCGTGCGCTCGCCGCCGCCGGCGCGGTAGCCCCAGACCTCCTCGAGCAGTCGCCGCCGCGCGAAGACGACCTGTGGCGACTGAGCGAGGCGCAGGAAGAGGTCGAACTCCGTCGCCGTCAGCGCGACTTCTCGGCTGTTGCGCGTCACGCGACGCGTCGCCGGATCGACGACGATCTGGCCGACGCGAACCGGCCCGTCGGCTGGGGACGTGGCGCGCTCGACGCGGCGCAGGAGCGCCCGGACGCGGGCGACGAGCTCGCGTGGGCTGAACGGCTTCGTGAGGTAGTCGTCGGCGCCGACGCCCAATCCGACCTCGAGATCGGTCTCGGTCGCCCGCGCAGTCAGCATCAGCACCGGCACGGGCCGCTCGCGCTGGATCAGGCGACAGACCTCGAGGCCGTCGATGCCCGGGAGCATGAGGTCGAGCACGACGAGGTCCGGGCGGTACCGGCGACAGAGCTCGACGCCCTCGAGGCCGTCGGCGGCGATCTCCACCTCGAACTGCTCGGCGCGCAGGCGGGCTGCAACCGACGCCGCGATCGTTGGCTCGTCCTCGATGACCGCGATCCTGCGTTGCACGCCCTCAGCTTAGGAGCGGCGTTTCGAGAATCGGTGCTGGTCGTGTGGAGATTCGGTGCAGACGCCGTCAGACACGCGGCGCGAGTCGGCGGACGGCGCGATCCAGTCGCGTCCAGCTGGCGTCGATGCCCCGCGACCCGTGAGGCGGGAACCACGCGACGAGCAGGTTGCGATGGAAGACGGTCACTGCGATCCAGCCGCCAGCGCGATCCGGCACCCAATGGATGCCTTGGCCATCAGGCTTAACGCCGTGGGTGAACGTGCGACGCATGCGGGCGAGCTTCCGGGAGTTCAACACGAAGAGCTGAAACGTCCCGAAGCGTGCGGTTCGGTACGGGCTCGTGCGTAACGACCGAGCGTCGGGCGTCGACGCCGCGCGGAAGTTGACGAGTCGCATGCCGGTGGCGGTTAGGAAGGCCGTCTTTGCCTCGTTGACGGAGAAGGTGCGCGTGGAGGACGCCTCTGCGACGCCGGCGAGCAACATCAGGATCAAGGCGACACGGACGATCATGCCTCCGCCCGCCTCACCGCGCCGTCCAACCTCCGTCGACGGTGAGGACGGCGCCCGTGACGAAGGCCGCGGTTCCGAGGTAGAGCGCCGCCTGGGCCACGTCCTCCGGCGTGCCGAAGTCACCCGTGAGCGGCTGCAGGTCGGGGAGCCGGGTACGAATCCCTTCGTCCTCCTGCGCCCGGCGGCTCATCGGCGTCTCGATCAGCCCTGGGCAGACGACGTTGCAGCGGATGGCGTCCTTCGCATAGCTCGCCGCCATTGCCCGGGTGAGGCCGATCAGGCCGGCCTTGGACGCGGCATAGGCGTGCGTGGCGAAGTCCTCGTCGCCGCCGACGAGGCCGAGCACCGACGACACGGTCACGATCGCGCCGCCTCCCGCGGCGCGCAGCAACGGGATCGCCTGCTTGCAGTAGACGAATACGGAGCGGAGGTTCGCGTCCAGCACCGCATCCCAGGCCTCTTCGGTGCAGGTGTCGACGGGGCCGTCTCCCAGGCTCCGGCCGCTGATCCCGTGGGCACAGACGAGTATGTCGAGCGTGTCGAGGTCGCCGAAGACAGCCGCCGGGTCATCGTCAAGGTCGATCCCGGCGACGGTGAAGCCGGCCTCCTCGAACGCTCGGACCGTGGCCGACCCGATGCCGCCTCTGGCGCCCGTGACCACGGCGGACGTCATGCTCTCCGAGTGCCGATGGCGCTCGATCGTATCCGGGCCGAACGCCTCGTCGCCGTCTTGCGGCGCGTGCCGGAACCGGAATCCGTCGTCGAAGCGCTCTGGGCGGGCGGCATTCGCATCGTCGAGATCACGCTCGATTCCGATGACGCCCTAGGCACCATCGAGCGTCTACGAGCAAGGGGAGACGTGACCGTGCTCGCCGGCACTGTACGAAGCGCGCGAGACGCGGAGGAAGCGGCGGCCGCCGGCGCCGAGGCCTGCGTCGCCCCGACGCTCGTTCCGGCGATGGTCGAGCGGTGCCGAGAGCTCGGGCTGCTCGCGATACCCGGGGCGCTGACGCCGTCGGAGCTCGAGGCGGCGAGGGCGCTGGGCGCAGAGCTCGTCAAGCTCTTCCCCGGCAGCCTCGGCGGACCCGAGTACGTCCGCGACGTGCTGGCGCCGCTCGCCGGAGTCGAGCTGATCGTCACGGGCAGGGTCGACGCCTCGAACGCGCGCGAATTCCTGGCCGCCGGTGCCCTCGCGGTCGGCGTCGGCTCCTCGCTCACCCGCGCCGACGACGTCGAAGCTGAGGCCCGCCGGGTCGTCGCCGCGGTCAGCTCGTAGAGACCGGCTCGCCCTCGGTGACGACGTCGCTGAACTCGCCGGTCGACTCGTCCTTGACGATCAGCTTCAGCCGCCCGTCCGGCATCTGCTCCTGCTTGATCAGCGTCTTGCCGTCCCACTCACGGCGTGTCGGCGCGATCCGGCCGACCTCGCCGCCGCGCCAGTCGAGCTGCACGGGCTCCCAGCGGCCCGACTCGGCCGAGCGATAGCACGCATCCATGACCGCGTTGACGACGTAGCCGTCGTAGAAGGTCTCGATCGGCTGCCGGCCCCCGTCCATTGCGCCGAACATGTCCGCGAACATGTCGACGTAGCCGAGCTCTGCCAGCTCGTCGCCCACGGGGAACATCCAGCCGCTCGTGGTCTCCGCCTTCTCGGCGACGTAGCCGCCGCCTTCACCCGAGGAGAAGAGCTCGAAACCGGTACGGAGGAAGTGGTTCGTGAAGATCGTTCCCTCGGTGCCTGCCACCTCGTCACGGAGGTCCATGCCGCCGCGGAAGGTCCAGGAGACCTCGAACTGGCCGATCGCGCCGCTCTCGAACTTGATGAGCGCGATCGCGTTGTCCTCGGCCTCGATCGGGTGGACGAGGGTGTCCAGCCAGCACATGACCTCGACGGGCCGGTTGCCCTTGCCGACGTAGTTGCGGATGATCTCGATGCAGTGGCAGCCGAGGTCGACGATGGCACCGCCGCCCGCCTGCTTCGCGTCCCAGAACCAGGCGCTGTGCGGGCCGGGGTGCGTTTCACGTGACCGCGCCCACGTGACGTCGCCGATCTGCCCGCCCTGAACGGCCTTGAGCGCCTTCAGCGTCTTCGGCGTGTAGGCGAGGTCCTCGAGGTAGCCGGCGAAGACGCCGGTTCCCTCGACCGTGTCGAGTATGCGCTTCGCCTCGTCGGCGTTGCGCGCCAGCGGCTTCGTACAGAGGATCGCCTTGCCGTGATGGGCGCAGAGCTCGATCGCCTCTTCGTGGAGGTGGTTGGGGACGCCTACGATCACCGTGTCGGTCTCCGGATCGGCGACTGCCTCCTCGAGCTCCGTCGTCCAGCGCGGGATCTCGTGGTCGGTCGCAAATGCTTCGGCGCGCTCCGGGCTCCGCGACCAGACGGTCTCGACACGATCCCGGTTCCGCTTGCCGTGCAGCGTCTGCGTGTAGAAGAGACCGATCAGGCCGGTCCCGAGCAGCGTGACCTTGTGGCCATTCATGCGTTAGCGTCCTACCTGTCTAAATGTCTATACAACTTATGGCCGACTCTACTCCGTTCTTCGACGCGGCGAGGTCCCTGCTCACGCGCATCGCCGAAACGCAGGGCGCCGCCATCGCGGCGGCGAGCGGCATCTGCGCGGAGGCGATCGCGGCGGACGGCCTCGTGCACTGCTTCGGATCCGGCCACTCCCGCATCCCGGTTGAGGAGATGTTCCCCCGCTACGGCTCGTACCCAGGGTTCAACCCGATCGTCGAGCTCTCGATGACCTTCCACACGCAGGTCGTCGGCCCGAACGGGCAGCGACAGGCGATGTTCATCGAGCGCACCGAGGGTTTGGCGGAGATGATCCTCGCGAACTACCGGCTTGAGCCGCCCGACGCGATGCTCGTCTTCAGCGCGGGCGGGCTGTCGGCGGTGCCGATCGAGATGGCGCAGGGAGCTCGGCGACGCGGCCTCAAGGTCATTGCCGTTACGTCCGTCGAGCACTCACGTCAGGGCGAACCCGGGCACTCGTCCGGCACGCGGCTGCTTGACCACGCCGACGTCGTGATCGATACGTGCACGCCGCCGGGCGACGCGCTCGTCACGGTCGACGGGCTTGAGACGCCGGTCGCGCCGGGATCGACTATCGCCGCTGTGGCGATTGCCAACGAGCTCAAGGCCGAGACGGCCACGCTGCTCGTCGAGCGTGCCGCGATGCCGCCGGTGCTTACCAGCGCGGCGCTGGTGGGGCGTGAGCGGTCGGAGCAGCTCTTCGACGAGGCCTACGCGGAGCACGCGCGACGCTCCACACGCGTCTTGCGCGGGGCGGACCTGTGATGTAGGAACGGGGACGGGAAATCGACAGGAGGGAGTAGGAATGAGTAGGGGTTCGAACCGCCGAGGTGCGCCGCGCGTCGGCGTTCTCCTCGCGGTCATCGCGTTGATCGTCGCGGCCTACGCTGCGGCCGGCCAGGCGAGAACGAGCGCGCCGGGGAAGAAATACACGCTCGGTGTCTCGAACACGCTCGTCGGCAACGGCTGGCGTGAAGGAATGATCTGCTCGATCAAGGCGCAGGCATTGGCGAGCGGAAAGGTGAAGTCGCTCCGCATCGCTCATCGCCAGACCGACACGGCGGGCCAGATCGCTGACGTCCGGACGATGATCTCCGCAGGAGTCGACGCGATCATCATCAACCCGTCGAACGCGAACGCCCTGAAGCCCATCGCCGCACAGGCGCGGAGCAGGGGCATCGTCGTCGTGTTCATCGACCAGTACGTGGGAGCCCCAGGCGCGTACAACGCGACAAACGACCAGGTCGCGTACGGACGCCTTGGTGCCACGTGGCTCTTCAAGAGGCTCAAGGGCCGCGGCAACGTCGTCGAGATGCGAGGCATCGCGGGCGTCCCCGCCGATACCGATCGGCACAAGGGCTTCCTGCAGGCGAAGCGGAAGTACCCGCGAATCAAGGTCGTGAAGTCGGTGTTCACCGGCTGGCAGTTCGCGCCGGGCGGGAAGCAGATGCTCGACATCCTCAACTCCGGCACGAAGGTCAATGGGGTCTGGACGTCGGGGATCGACTACACGGTCGTCAACGCGTTCAAGACGGCACGGAAGAAGTATGTGCCCGTCGTCGGAGCTGACAACTTCGGCTTCATCCGCCAAGTCAAGGGTCGTTATCCCGCCCTCAAGGGCGCGGCGGTCACGAACCCTTCGTCGATCGGCGGCGTCGGCGTCACCGTTGCGCTGAAGGCGCTGGACAAGCAGTCGGTGCCTGCCTGGGTGAAGCTGAAGCCAGCGGTCTGGACCTGGCCGGCATCGAAAGCGCCGATAAACAAGTTCGCCCAGCCGGGCGCTGCGGCGGATGCGAGCGCACAGCTCCAGATACCGCCGTGGACGACCTACACAATCGACCAATACAAGGCGTGCAAGGGGCCGTAGAGCCCAACCGCGACTCACGAAGGGGGCGGCTTGCCGCCCCCTTCGTCCTCTCGATGCCGTGAACGACGAGGCGGTGCCGCTTCTAGAGGCACGCGCAGTCGCAAAACACTACGGACCCGTCGTCGCGCTTCGCTCCGCCGATCTCTCGGTCGCTCCGGGCGAGGTGCACGCGCTCCTCGGGGCAAACGGCGCCGGCAAGAGCACGCTCGTCAAGTGCCTCACTGGCGTGACGCGGCCGGACAGCGGGACGATCTCGGTCGCCGGCCGGCCGGCGCGCGCCCGGTCGCCGATGCATGCCGCCCGACTCGGCCTCTCGCCCGTGTTCCAGGACCCGGCGCTCGTCCCGGATCTCACCGTGGCGCAAAACCTTCGTCTCACCCGTTCGTCCGTCGACGCCGTTCGCTCGCAGCTCTCGGCGATGGATCTCCAGGTCAGCTTTCACGAGCTCGTCGGCGACCTGCCGCTGCCGATCCTGCGCATGCTGGACCTGGCGAGGGCGCTCACGCACGACCCCCAGCTCTTGATCCTCGACGAGATCACGGCGGCGCTGCCCTCCGATCTCGCCGAGCGGGTCTTCGACGTGATGCGGCAGCGGCGGGAAAGCGGGCGCTCCGTGCTCTTCATCACGCACCGCCTCGCCGAGGTGATCGCGACGTGCGACAGCGCCACGATCCTCCGCGACGGCCAAGACGTCGGGACGATGGAGCCCAAGGAGGGCGGCGAGTCGCGAATCGTCGAGATCATGCTCGGGCCCGAGGCCGCGAAGGCCGAGGCCGAGGCATCCGAGCTCGACGAGGCCGATGTGCCGGTGGCGGCGGCTGCAGGCGAGGCCGACGCGGTGCTCGAGGTCGACGACCTTAAGGTCGGCGCCGTTCAGAGCATCTCGTTCACGCTGCGCCGCGGCGAGATCCTCGGCATCGCCGCGCTCGAGGGCCAGGGCCAAGACGAGCTCTTCGAGGCGCTCGCCGGCCAGCGCAAGGCCGACGGCGGTGAGCTCCGCGTTGCGGGCGAGGCGTTCCGACCGCGGCATCCGTACGACGCGATCCGCCGGAAGGTCGTCCTGGTGCCTCCGGACCGGCTGCTCGCGTTGCTCCCGCAACGTCCGGTGCGCGAGAACGTCGCGGCGCCGCTCTACAACTCGGCCCGCCGCTGGGGCCCGATCAACATGCGGGAGGAGGGGAAGCGCGTGCGACGCGCGGTGGATGCCCTCCAGATCGACATGCGCGCCGCCAAACAGGTCCGCCGCCTCTCCGGCGGCAACCAGCAGAAGGTGACGATTGCCCGCTGGATCGCGTCGGGGTTCGCCGCGCTGCTCTGCAACGACCCCACCCGGGGCATCGACGTCGGCACCAAGCGGCAGGTGTACGCGCTCCTGCGCGAGCTCGCAGAGGACGGGGCAGCGATCCTCTTCTTCAGCTCCGAGCTCGCCGAGTTCCCGCTGGTCTGCGACCGCGTGCTCACCGTCTACGGCGGTCGCGTCACGGCGGAGGTGGCGGGAGCGGCCGCCGACGAGGCGACGCTGCTCCAGGCCATGCACGGGCTCCAGCTCGACGAGGCCGTCGCATGAGCGCAACCGCGGCGGCCCCGATGGAGTTCAGAGGCGCCGCGCCGTGGCGTCGCGCTCTCCGCCTCCATGGCTGGACGGTCGCAGTCTGGCTCGTGCTGCTTGCGCTGGTTCCCTACTGGCGCTCGCTCTCGGAGCAGGACTTCAAGTTCGACCTGAGCTCGCTCGCAATCGACGCCCTGCCGCTGTGCTTCGCCGCGATGGCGCAGGCGATCATCATCATCTCCGGCGGCATCGACCTCTCGATCGGCTCGCTGATGGCTGTCGTGAACGTGCTCTCCGCTCGCGAAATGGTCGACATGAGCTTCGGGAAGGCGATCGCGTTCTCCGTGCTGCTGATCCTGCTGACAATGCTCGCCAGCGGGTTCACTGGCGTGGTCATCACGCTGACCCGGATCCCGGACATCGTCGTCACTCTCGGGATGCTGTTCGTCTGGCAGGGGGTCGCCCTGTGGATCATGGAGATCCCGGGCGGCGGCGTTCCCATCGACTATGCAGATCTGGCGCTCGGCGACCTTGGCACGACCGGGATCCCGAACGCCACCATCGCCGTCTTCGCGGCTCTGCTCCTCGTGTGGGCGCCGATCCGTTGGCTCCGCCCCGGCCTGGCGATCTATGCCGTCGGCTCCAATCGCAACTCCGCGTACCTGAGTGGCATCGGTGTCGCGCGGACGCGGGTGGGCGCCTACTTCCTCGCCGGCCTGTTCACCGGGCTGGCGGGTCTCGCGCTCTCGGCGTCTTCTGGGATCGGCGACCCGAACTCGGGGACCACGTACACGCTGAACAGTGTTGCCGCCGCCGTGCTGGGCGGCGTCTCGCTCCTTGGGGGCGTGGGGGGGTTGATCGGCGTGATCGCGGCGGCGTACGTGCTCACGCTCTCGAAGATCATCCTGCTGCTGCGGGGCACCGACCCGAACTACGCCAACGTCTACCAGGGCGCCCTGATCATCCTCGTCGTCGTGATCGGCGGCCTGCTGACGCGGAAGACCCGCTCTTGACCGCGATGCCCGAGGCGATCGAGCGCGAGAGCCGCTTGCGGGGCGTCCAGCGGTTCCTCGTCGATAACCCAGTCGTCGTCCTCGCGGGAGTGCTCGCGCTCCTCTTCGTGCTCACGGACCTCGTGAACCGCCACGAGGTCGGCGAGCCGTTCGTCACCTGGAACCAGCTCTCGACGACATTCCTCGTTGCTGCGCCGCTAGGGATGATCGCGGCGGGACAGACGCTCGTGATGCTGACGGGCGGCGTCGACCTGTCGGTCGCATTCACGGCGACGGCGGCGGCGTTCGCGACTGCCTGGCAGGGGGGCAACGGGACGACTCAGGGGATTCTCGCCGGTCTGGCCGTCGGCCTCGGGATCGGGCTCGCCAACGGGATCGGCGTCGGCATCTTCCATGTGAACCCGCTGATCATGACCCTCGGCACATCGTCGGTGACCTTCGGCCTGCTGTCGATCTATGCCGGAAAGTCGTTCGAGAAGGTGGTTCCGGGACTGGTCGCCACGCTCGGCTCGGACCGGTTCTTCGACTACCTGCCCGCGAACCTGATCTTCTGGGCCGCGATGGCCGCAGTCCTGATCCTGGGGCTCCGCTACACGGGCTACGGGAGGATGCTCTACGCCGTCGGCGACAACGAAGTCGCGGCCAGGCTCGCCGGCGTACGGGTCTGGCAGGTGCTCGTGACTGTCTACGCGCTCTGCGGCCTCTTCAGCGCCTTCGGCGGCCTGCTGCTGGTCGGCTTCACCAACAACCCGGATCTCGGGCTGGCCACGCCGTACCTGCTCCAGTCCGTCGCCGCCGTCGTGATCGGCGGGACGTCGATCTTCGGCGGCTGGGGGAGCTACAGCGGCACGATCGTCGGCGTGCTGATCCTCACCGTTCTCGGCTCGCTCTTGACCCTCCTCAACTCCGAGGAGTGGCAGCGCCAGGTGATCTATGGCGGGATCATCATCGTGCTGACCGCCATCTACGCGCGCGTCTCCGGCGCGGAGTGACCCCGGAGGTACTGACGGTCGGCCGCGTCTCGGTCGACCTCTACCCCGAGCAGTCGGGCGTGCCGCTCGCCGACGTACGGACGTTCCGGAAGATGCTCGGCGGCAGCCCCACGAACGTCGCGGTCGCCGCGGCGCGTCTCGGTCGACGGGCGGCGGTCGTGACGAAGGTGGGGGAGGACGCCTTTGGCGAGTACGTGCGGCGCGCACTTGGGGGCTTCGGCGTCGACGCGTCGTTCGTCGGGACGCACCCGACGCTACGCACGCCGCTCGCCTTCTGCGAGATCTTTCCGCCCGATCGGTTTCCGCTTCTCTTCTATCGGGAGCCGAAGGCCCCGGACCTGGAGCTGGACGAGATGGGGGACGTGGCGTCGGAGGCGGAATTGCTCTGGACAACCGGGACCGGCCTCTCGCAGGAGCCGAGCCGATCGACGACGCTGGCGGCGCTGCGGCGGCGGGGTCGCCGGCCGCTCGTCGTCCACGATCTCGACTATCGGCCCGTGTTCTGGGCTTCGGCCGGCGAGGCTGGCCGCTGGAACCGCGAAGCGCTCGCGCACGCGACGGCCGTGGTCGGAAACGACGAGGAGGTCACCGTCACGCTCGGGGACGAGCTCTTGCCCGAGGACAGCGCTCGCGCCCTGCTCGAGCTCGGCCCCGATCTCGCCGTCGTCAAGCGCGGGAGAGAGGGCGTGGTGGCGGCGTCGGGTGACGAGCTCGTCGAGGTGGAGCCCGTCGAGGTCGAGGTTGTCAATGGCCTCGGCGCGGGAGATGCCTTCGGCGGTGCGCTCTGCCACGGGCTGCTCGCGGGCTGGCCGCTCGAGCGGACGCTGCGATTCGCGAATGCGGCTGGGGCGCTCGTCGCGTCTCGTCTCGGCTGCGCCGACGACATGCCTACGGCAAACGAGGTCGAGGAGCTGCTCTGCGCGGCCTAACCAAGCTCGCGCCCGGAGCGGGCAATGTCGGGCTCGCGGACAGGCCCGATCCTGTCGCCTCGGACGGGCACGTGGTGCTGGAAGTGGTCGCCGCTGGGATCTGCGGCACCGACCTGCACATCGCGGACGGCGAGTACGAGACGGTCACGCCGGTGACCATGGGCCACGAGGCCTCGGGTGTCGTCACCGAGGCTGGCGAGGGGGTGGACGACTCCTGGCTCGGTGCGCGAGTGGCGAGCGAGACCTACTTCTCGACCTGCGGGCAATGCGTGTTCTGCCGGGCCGCGCGACCCAACCTGTGTCCAGAGCGGCGCTCGATCGGGACGCACGTGGACGGCGCTTTCGCGCGCCGGCTGCTCGTTCCGCTGGCGAATCTCCACCGGCTCCCCGACTGGCTCGATGCCGAGGCCGGGCCGCTGTGCGAGCCGTTGGCCTGCGTCTGCCATTCGCTGCTCGAGCCGGAGCCTATAGCGGAGCCAGGCGCGGATGCGCTCGTCATCGGTCCTGGTCCGGTGGGGCTGCTCGCCGCGCAGGTGGCGCGCGCTCTCGGGGCGAACGTCGAAGTTCGCGGGATGCCCCGAGACGAGCGGCGGCTCGCGGCGGCGCGCGAGCTCGGGCTCGAAACGAGCACGACCGACGATCCTCCCGTCGAGGCCGACGTGGTGATCGAATGCTCGGGGAGCCAAGCGGGAATGGCTGCGGGCCTGACGGCCACGCGCCGTGGGGGCCGCTATGTCCAGATCGGACTCGCGGGCACGCCCGTCACGCTCCCGTTCGACCTCGTCTGCTTCCACGAGCTCAGGATCACGTCCGGCTTCGCGAGCACGCCGAGCTCGTGGCGCAAGGCGCTCGAGCTCGTCGCGGAGCGGCGTGTCCAAGTCGAGCCGCTGCTCACGGAGGTCGTGCCCCTGGACCAGTGGGAGCGTGCCTTTGCGGCCACGCGCGCCGGTGCGGGGATCAAGTTCGTCCTCGATCCGCGAGACGACTGAAGATCCCCCGTTCAGGGGCACGGCCGGCTCGCGTTCGCGCCGAGTGCTGAGGTACAGCGGGCGAATGCGGCAGCCCCGAACTCCGGAGGACACATGCATAGAGGCCGCTCGACCGCCCTGTTTCTCCTCGCGATTGTGCTGAGCCTGGCCTGGGCCGGCGCGGCGCGTGCCGACGGCGAGGCTCCGATCGTCGTCCTCGAGTCGCCCGCTGAAGGCGGCGGCTTCTATCAGGGCCAGCAGGCGCAGGCGGCGTACGGCTGTCTGCCCGGCCCGCTTGACTGGCCCGTCGTCGAGTGCGTCGGCGACGTCCCGCTTGGCGAGCCCGTGGACACGAGCACGGTCGGCGAGCACACCTTCACCGTGCGGGCCGTCGACTACGCCGGCGCGGTGACGACGGTGACTCACACCTACACCGTCTTCGACGTGATCCCCCCGACGGCGACTATCCGTGCTCCCGCCGACGGTGCCGTCTATCCATTCGGCGGCGAAGTATTCGCCGACTATTCGTGCGACGACGGGCCGGGCGGCTCCCCGATCGCCGGCTGCCTCGGCTCGCTCCCGAACGGCGCCCCCGTCGCGACCGACCGGCTCGGAACGTTCACGTTCCGCGTGGACGCCTATGACACGGCGTTGAACCACGGAAGCACGACTGTGACTTACACGGTCGCCGACCTGACGCCGCCCTCGATCGTCGTCGACTCCCCCGCCGACGGTGCACAGTTCCGCCTCGGCGAAGCGGTCACGCCGCAATACCGTTGCCACGACGACATCGATGGCTTTCGCGTGTACTGCAAGGGCAGTCCGATCGACACCTCGTCCTTTGGTGTACACACTTTCACGGTCCAGGCCCGCGACTCTTCCGGCAACGCCGCCTCCGTCGTCCGGACCTACTCGGTCGTTTACGACTTCGACGGCTTCTTCGCGCCGCTCGCCCCCCAGCCGACCGTCGCGACGGTCAAAGCCGGGGACGACGTCCCGGTGAAGTTCTCGCTCGGCGGCTACCAAGGTCTGGATGTCTTCGCCTCGCCGCCGGCGTGGAAGCCCGGCTGCCCCTCGCCGTCGTCGGATTCCTCGCGCGCGCTCGGGACGCTGAGCTACAAGACCTCGGTCGACCGCTACGTCTATCTCTGGAAGACAGATCCGTCATGGGCCGGTTCCTGCCGGGAACTAGTCGTCGCCCTGGCCGACGGAACCCTGAGGCGGGCGAACGTTCGCTTCCGGTAGCGCTAGGCGACGTACGGCCGCAACACGTCCCGTGCAAGCAGGAAGCCGCGCTTGACGAGCTCCTCGTCCCCCTCGAAGCGACGATCCT
>DATFQN010000064.1:0-66370 GCA_035264165.1 Gaiellaceae bacterium | reverse complement strand
GCGATGCGGCGCAGTGGCTGGCGGAGTCGCGGCATCTCCTGGTCTTTCGCCGCGAGGGGCTCGTCAGCGTCGACATCCAAGACGACGACGCGACTGTGCTGGTACGAAGGACAGGGCTCTTGCGTGGCTGGAGTGAATCGCTTGACGGGACGGAGCTCGCGTACGCGCTCGCCAAGAAGGAAAGCCGCTCAGGGGAATGCGGCGAGTACGTCGACATCTACGTCGTGGATCGCGACGGCGGGTCGCGCAGGCGACTCACACGCGATGGGCGGAGCAGCGACCCGGTCTGGCGCGACGGCAGGATCGCGTTCGCACGTGAGCCCGTCAAGCCTCCGTGCGCGCTGCCGAATGCTGGCATTTGGACGATGGCGAGCGACGGGAGGGACGTTCACCCGGTAATACGCACCGCGCCACGGCGCTTCGCGTGGAACGGCTACTACGGCCTCCGGCCGTACGGCTTCGTACGGCGGGAGTCGCTGATCCTCGCGGGCGTACGCACCGAGTGGGGCGACGAGCTCGCGCTCATCGACTCGCGGACGAAGCGTATTCGGCGGCCTGACCTCGACCGGCGTCCGCGCTCTCGCCAGTCGATGTACGTCGACTACGTATCGCGAGACGGCCGCCATGTCCTGGGAACCGGCTGCGGCGCCGAGTTTCCCTGCACGATCAGGATCTACTCTGTCCTCGAGCACGGCGCTCGCGACCTCCGGACGGGCCGGGTTGGCGACGCCCATTGGAACCGCTGAGGAGTCGTCAGAAGGCGTTGGTACGATCGGCCTTCAGTTGAGAGAGCGAGGGAAACACGGTCTTTCGGCCCAGGCAACCGCGAGGAGCCTGGGCCTTTCTGCTTTAGGAGGGCGCCGTGGAGATTGATATCGGCAGGGGGAAGAAGGCGCGGCAGGCCTACGGGTTCGACGACATCGCGATCGTCCCGAGCCGCCGGACGCGGGATCCGCAGGACGTCGACATCGGCTGGAAGCTCGGGCCGCACCTGCTCGAGCTGCCGCTGCTCGGCTCGGCGATGGACGGCGTCATCTCGCCGGCCACAGCGATCAAGCTCGGCGAGCTCGGCGGCCTCGGCGTCCTCAACCTCGAAGGCATCTTCACCCGCTACGAGAATGCCGACGCCCAGCTCGAGCGCATCGCCAAGCTCCCCAAGGCCGAGGCGACGGCCGGTATGCAGGAGATCTACCAACAGCCGGTGGAGCCGAGGCTGATCGCGCAGCGGATCGAGGAGATCAAGTCTCGCCGCGTCCTCGCCGTCGGCTCGCTGACGCCGCAGCGCGTTCGCGAGCACTATGAGATCGCACTCGCCGCGGGCCTGGACATCCTCGTGATCCAGGGAACGGTCGTCTCCGCGGAGCACGTGTCCTCCAACGGGCAGGCGCTGAACCTGAAGGAGTTCATCGCGTCGTTGCCGATCCCCGTGATCGTCGGCGGTTGCGCCTCCTACCAGACAGCGTTGCACCTGATGCGCACCGGTGCGGCCGCCGTGCTCGTCGGCGTCGGGCCGGGAGCTGCGTGCACGACGCGTGGTGTCCTCGGGGTCGGCGTGCCTCAGGCGACCGCGATCTCCGATGCGAGCGCGGCGCGCGTCCAGCACCTGCTCGAGACGGGCCACTACGTCAACGTGATCGCGGACGGCGGCATGCGAACCGGCGGCGACATCGCCAAGGCGGTCGCGTGCGGCGCGGACGCGGTAATGATCGGCTCGCCTCTCGCGCGGGCGAAGGAGGCGCCTGGCCGAGGGTTCCATTGGGGAATGGCGACGTTCCACCCGACCCTGCCGCGCGGCGCGCGGGTCGAGACGCAGCAGGTGGCCACGCTCGAGGAGATCGTGATCGGCCCGGCCCGCGAGAACGACGGCACGCTCAACCTCATGGGAGCCCTTCGAACCGCGATGGCGACCTGCGGCTACGAGTCGATCCATGACTTCCAGAAGGCGGAGATCATGCTGGCGCCGGCGATCAAGACCGAGGGGAAGGTGCTGCAGCAGACCCAGCGGGTCGGGATGGGGTAATGGGACAAGTCCTCCCGCTTCCGGAGCGAGAGCCGACGCCGGAAGACCGGCCCGTGCTCGTCGTCGACCTCGGCGGGCAGTACTCGCAGCTGATCGCCCGCCGGGTGCGCGAGTGCCGCGTGTACTCCGAGCTCGTCTCGCATCGCACCCCGGCCCAGGCGATCCGCGCGCGAAACCCGCGCGCTCTCGTACTGAGCGGCGGCCCTGCGTCGGTCTACGCGGACGACGCGCCGGACGTCGACCCCGCGCTCTGGGAGCTCGGCGTCCCGGTGCTCGGCATCTGCTACGGCATGCAGCTGATGGCGCGCGACCTCGGCGGGCGCGTCGAGCGGACCGGCGGCTCCGAGTTCGGACGGGCGGACGTTCGTGCCGAGGGCGGAGCGCTGTTCGAGCACACGCCGGAGGAGCAAGTGGTCTGGATGAGCCACCGCGACTCGGTCACGGCGCCACCCGTAGGAGCTCGGGTGACGGGCTCCTCGCCGTCGACGCCGATCGCCGCCTTCGAGGCGCCCGAACGCGGCCTCTACGGCGTCCAGTTCCACCCGGAAGTCGTGCACACGCGGCACGGGAACGACGTCCTGAAGAACTTCCTCTACGGCGTCGCCGGTGCACCTCCGTCATGGACCGCAGCCGCAGTGATCGAGGAGCAGGTCGAGCGCATCCGCACCCAGGTCGGCAACGCCCGCGTCCTCTGTGCCCTCTCGGGCGGCGTGGACTCGGCCGTCGCCGCGCTGCTCGTGCACAAGGCGGTTGGCGACCAGCTCACCTGCATCTTCGTCGACCACGGGCTGCTGCGGAAGGACGAGGCGGCGCAGGTCATCAAGACCTTCGAGGGCCATTTCCACGTCCCGCTCGTCCATGTGGATGCGGAAGATCGTTTCCTCTCGCGCCTCGAGGGCGTGGAGGACCCGGAGGAGAAGCGCAAGCGTGTCGGCGAGGAGTTCATCCGCGTCTTCGAGCAGGAGTCACAGCGCCTCGGCCGCATCCCGTTCCTGGTCCAAGGCACGTTGTACTCGGACGTAATCGAGTCCGGCGGGACGGACGGCGTCGCCGCGACGATCAAGTCGCACCACAACGTGGGCGGGCTGCCCGAAAAGGTCGACTTCGAGCTCGTCGAGCCACTGCGACTGCTGTTCAAGGACGAGGTCAGGCGGGTCGGCGAGGAGCTGGGACTACCCGAGCGGATGGTCTGGCGCCAGCCGTTCCCCGGACCCGGGCTCGCGATCCGGATCATCGGCGACGTCACCCGCGAGCGGCTCGAGATCCTTCGCGAAGCCGACTCGATTCTCCAGGAGGAGGTGCGGCGGGCCGACCTCTACCGCGAGCTCTGGCAGTCCTTCGCCGTGCTGCCGGCGATCCGCTCCGTCGGCGTCCAGGGCGATGAACGCACCTACGCCTACCCGATCGTGATCCGCGCCGTCACCTCTGAAGACGCGATGACCGCCGACTGGGCCCGCCTGCCCTACGACCTGCTCGAGACGATCTCGAGCCGGATCATCAATGAGATACCCGCGGTCAACCGCGTGGCACTCGACATCTCGTCGAAGCCGCCCAGCACGATCGAGTGGGAGTAGCCCACCGCCGAGTCCGACCGTGATTCACCGGCTGATCGGCTTCTGGGTGTTACGCCGGGCCTTCCGGCTGTTCACGGAGGACGATCCGCGTCCGCTGCGCGAGCGGCTGACGCGAGAAGCGAAGCGCATCCTCATCGGCGCCGCGGTCACGCTCGCCCTGCTGTTCGTCGCCGCGATCGCTTGCATCGTCGTACTGATCGCGCTCGTGGCGTAGCCGTTAACCCGTTCTACAAGAACAGGTTGGTACAAGGTTGCGGTATCCGATGCGGACGGTGCTCCCTGCCATCGCGGTTGTGGCCCTGCTCGGCGTCACGGCAGCCGGTGCCGCCCGTTCGCTGCCCGCCCCGAAGGTGAGCGGTCCCCGCTCGACTACGAACACGCGCCCGTCGTTTCGGTTCTCGGCGAGAGGCGCTCTCGCCTTCCGCTGCTCGTTCGACACCCCCGCCTCCATCGCTGTGCGCGCCGCTACTCGCAGCGCCTCCGCCTCGGGAGGCACACGCTGCGGGTGCAGGCGGTCGGCAGGAATGCGCGCCGAAGCCGCGTCACGGTCGTCCGCGTGCGCATTGTGAGGAAGGCGCCCGGCCTTCCCACGATCCCGATCGCAGCCACGATCGCCGTCGGCCGAGAGCCGGGCGCGCCTGCGACTGGCTTCGGCGCCGTCTGGGTTCCGAACACGGGCGACGGGACGCTCGCACGCGTCGATCCCGTGACGAACGCCGTCGTGGCGCGAATCCGGTACGCGCCGGCGCGGCCTGCGAACGAGCGCGGAGATTTCTACGACTCCGCCAGCGTCGGGCACAGCTCGGTGTGGGTGGCGAGCGACCAGCATGGACTCATCGCTCGCATCGATCCGGCGACGAACCAGCTGACGGCGACGATTGCCGTCGGCTCGCGACCGGCGGAAGTCACCGCGACGAGCGATGCTGTCTGGGCAGCTCGCTTCCTCAGCGGCGTCGCAACGCGGATCGACCCCGCGACCAACACGCGGGCCGACCGCGACACGTCGGCGGCGCTGACGGGCGCCGTAGGCGACGGCTCCACGATCTGGCTGCTTGTGAACCAGCCGCAGACGGTGCTCCACCTCGATTCCGCCGGTCATGAGATCACGCACGCCGACGTGACGCCGCCGGCTCCCGTCCAGCGGAGCTTCCTCTACACGTGGTGGCTGGCCGCGGGCGAGGGGTCGATCTGGGCGACACACCCGAACCAGGACGTCGTCAGTCGCATCGATCCGGCGACAGCCCGGGTCGTGGCGAGGATCCCGGTGACGCTCGGCCGGCTGTTCGGGGTGACCGCCGGCGGTGGGTCGGCCTGGGCGGTGACCGATCGCGCGCTCGGCCGCATCGACCTCTCGACCAACCGGGTCGTGGCCAGAACGCCGCTCCCCGTCTCGGGCTTCACCGGAGTGGCGATCGGCGAGGGGGCCGTCTGGGCGACGGGGTACGACAGGGGCGAGCTCTACCGCGTCAACGGCTAGGCCTAGACGTAGCGCACAGGAGAGTGCCGCGACCTGCCCGCGGCGATCCGCAGCAGTCGCTTGAAGTCGCGCCGGGTCAGCGTGACTGCGAGCGCAGCGGGAGAGAGGCCCTTCGCTTGCCGCGGCATCCGGATTCGCAACGCGCCGGGAAGCGTGGCGAACCGCAGCGGCGGCTCGAGGAGGAGCGCTTCGCCGTCGAGACCGACAGCGATGGGCCGGTCCGAATCGACTTCGAACTCGAGCGCCGACCATTGCCGGAGACCGCCGAAGCGCTTGTGCTGGCCCGCAGTGCCGAGTGTGACGAAGTGGGCAAAGTCGGTCGCGCGCCGGATGCGCGTCACGACGATGCCGAGATGTCCTCCGTCGAGACGTTGACGTGAGCCGATTCCCCCGAGGCGTCGCACCTGGTAGGGGTTGTTCGAGACGACAACCATCGCCGCATCCGTCCACGCGTTCCCGTCAGGGCCGTCGAACACGAGCGTGCAGTCCTGAGCCGTGGGGCCGAGGATCTTGGGCAGCATGCGCCGCCACGTCGCGAGCTTGGCTTCCCTGTACGTCTGCGCCTGAACCACGCGCGCGTACAACCCGAGCGAGGCGTTGTTGACGAAGACCTGCTCGTTCACGCGTGCGAGATCGATTCGGCGCTCGACGCCGTCGGTGAACGCGTCGAGGGCGCCGACGACGTTGTCGCGATCGAGCCCGAGGTCGACGGCGAAGTGGTTCCGTGTGCCGGCAGGAATGCAGACGTGGGCAACCTGATGTCGCATCGCCACGTTGGCCACCAACGCCTGGGAGCCGTCACCGCCGGCCATGCCGATGACATCGGCCCCGCCGCCAATCGCGTACTCCGCCAGCGCGGTCAGGTCGTCGCCTGGGCCGAGCACCAGGGGCTCTATCCCACGTTTCCGAGCTTCGTCCGAGAGCTCCCATCGCTCCGCCTTCCCGCCTCCCGACTTCGGGTTGATGATCAGAACGCCCTTGGTGACGCGGCGCCCAGCCCGTCGCGTCGCAGTTCCCGAGAGTCGGAGCTCCGCGTCGTTACGCACTGCGTAGCGGGCGAACAGGCCGAACGACGCGGTCGCCCCGAAGATCATCGCGAGCTGCATGTATTGGTGCTGGACGAAGCCGAGCAGGCCGAGGAAGGCCACCAAGACGCCGCCGGTGCCGAGGAGGCGGGCCATGCCCTGGCGCGTGACCACGAACCAGCCTGAGAAGGCCACGATGAAGACGAAGACGAAGGCGAAGAAGAACGCTCCGATGTCGTTCGTCACGGCGGAGAAGACGAAGACGAAGACTGCCGACATCGCAACGAGGGCCAGAATCGCTGCAGCGCGGCACTTCGCCGAGGGGCGGTACGACTCGACTGGATGTTCCGCGACTAGCGTCACGACTCCTCACCTCGCGCCTACGTAGACAACGGGCCGACCGAGTGCTGGAGCCGGAGACGCCCCGCCGAGAGCTAGGGCGGAACGAGTTTCAGCCTACACCCGTCAGGGATGCTTCGGAAGCAGGGGGTGCCCATCGACGATCGCGCTCGCGACGTCGACGAGCTTTCGGTTCGAGGACCGGGAGCGGTCGCGCAACATCTCGAAGGCAGAGGCCTCGTCCACCGAGTGCCGCTCCATCAGGATCCCCTTGGCCCGCTCCGTGACCGCCCGGCGACCGAAGGCGCCTTCGAGGTCGTGGTACTCGGCGAAGCGGCGCAGCACGATGTCGATCGAGCTCTGCCAGTCCTTGGCGGCGGCGTCGGTGACGTAGGCGAAGACACCCCGCTTGGCCGCCTCCTCGACGAACCCCTGATCGGGCGCGTGGAGCAGCAAGATCACCGGGCAGGCAGCCTCATGAACGATCTTCTCGATCAGCTCGAGGGCGTGATCTGAGCTCTCCCCAAGCCCGACGAGCGCGACGTCTGGTCGCTCTCTCGCCGTCACCCGGCCCACGTCCTCGACGTCGATCTCGCGAGCGATCACCTCGTGCCCGAGCGCGGCGACAATCGGCGCGACGAGGGCCAGGCGATCCTTTCGCTCATTCGCGATCAGGACACGGAGATTGTGGGTTTCAAGCTCGCGCATGGGTCTCACACAGCCAGTGTAGACCGACTTAAAACGTTCGCGAAACTACTCGAATTTGGGCGAACGGTGCTAGTGTGAAAGCGCCCCGCCCTAGCATCCGGCGGGCAATTTTCTTCCGGCTCCGACACTCGGCCGGCGTAGCGCGTTGACCCGCTTGTCAACGCGGAACGCAAGCGAGGGGAGCCGCATGACCGACCTCACGCATCACACGCCGCCCGTTTCCGGCGTTCCCGAAGAGTCTCGCGCCTCGAGGCGCATCAAGCCTCGCGAAGGCGGGTTGTCCGAGCGGCTGGCGCCGCACCTCCAGCGCTTTCCGTCGCTCGTGGTCTCCTGGCTCGTGGCGCAGCCCTGCATCCTGCTGCTCGGCCTGTTCGTGGTCAGCCTGGGATTCTTCGTCACGAAGGTCCTGCTCGCGAGCGGCACGATCTCGAATGCGGACGACTGGTTCCCGGAGTGGTTGGCGGCCCACCGGAGCCCGTTCTGGACAGACGCGTCGTACGTCGGGTCGCTGATCGCCGACGTTCCGGTGCTCGTGCCGTTCGTCGGCCTCGTCTGCCTTTCGCTGGTGCTTTACCGCCGCTGGCGCACCGCGAGCTTCGTGCTGCAGGCGGCGCTGGCCGAGTTCACCTCGTACGCGATCGCCGTGTACTTCATCTCCCGCCTCAGGCCGGAGGTCGTCCGGCTCGACACCTTCAACGTCCACCACAGCTACCCGTCGGGGCACGTCGCCGCCTCGACGGCCATCTACGGCGCGGCCGCTTTGCTCCTGGCAGCGCACTTCAAGGCGCTGCCGCTGCGGATCGCCATCTGGACGGTCGCCGCCATGATCCCGCTCACCGTGGGGCTGGCCCGGATGTATCGGGGCGAGCACCACCCGATCGACGTTGCGGCCGGAATGCTGATGGGCGTCGGAGCGATCCTCGTCGGGATCTTTGCCGTGCGCACCGCCCGCGCGGTCGCCGAGCTGCGGGCCAAGAAGCAGATCGAGTTGTTCTCATGAGTGGCGTCGCGGTCGTAGCCAACGCAGCGAAGACGCTCGACGGCGGGTTGCCTGCGCTCCGGAAGGAGCTCGCGAGGCGAGGCGTCTCCGACCCGCAGTGGCGGGAGGTCATGAAGAGCCGCAACGCACCCGAACAGATCGCGGAGGCTGTCGACCAAGGCGCCGACCTGATCTTCGTGTGGGGCGGCGACGGGATGGTCCAGCGGTGCGTCGACGCCCTGTCCGACCGCGAGGCCACCGTCGCGATCGTCCCGGCGGGCACGGCGAACCTGTTCGCCTCGAATGTCGGCATCCCCAAGAAGCTCGAGGCTGCGGTCGATCTCGGCCTCGAAGGCGAGCGCCGGCGATTCGACGTGGGACGCATCAACGGCGAGCGCTTCGCCGTCATGGCGGGACTCGGCTTCGACGCGCTGGTGATCGGGGGAGCCGACCGAAAGCTGAAGCGGCGTCTCGGCCGCTTGGCCTACATCGTCTCGGCGATCCGCAACCTGCGGATGAAGCCGTTCAAGGCCCGGATCGACGTCGACGGCGAGACGTGGTACGAGGGGAAGGCGAGCTGCATCCTCTTCGGCAACGTCGGCAAGGCATTTGGCGGAATCGAGATCTTCGACGAGGCCCGCACGGACGACGGCCTCCTGGAGATCGGCGTCACCGACGCTCGGGGCATCTTCCAGTGGGCGCGGACGTTCGCCCGGTTGCGTTTCAGCAGCGCCGCGAAGTCGCCCTTCATCCACATGACCAAGGGACGCTCGGCCGAGGTGACTCTGCGCAAGAAGGTCCTCTACGAGCTCGACGGCGGCAGTCGGACGAAGCAGAAGACCTTCAGCGTCGAGATCGAGCCCGCCGCAGTCAGCATCTGCGTCCCCGAGCAGGGCGCGTGACCTTCCGCTGATGGCCGCAGTCCGGGCACTCAAGCGCGTTCCGAAGGCCGACCAGCGGCCGCTCAACCCCGAGCTTTCCTTTCTCGAGTACGAGGCGCGGATGCTCCAGCTCGCCGGTGACCTGGACCTGCCGCTCCTCGAGCGGGTGAAGTTCTGCTCGATCTTCTCGGAGATGCTCGACGAGTTCTTCATGGTTCGCCTGGTCGGATTGACGAGCCGCGCGAACGCGGGCATCGGCGTCCGATTACCTGACGGGCGCACTCCGTTGCAGATGCTTCGGGAGGTGAGGGCGCGTGTGCTCGACCTCCAGGAGAAGCAGGCGCGGCTCTGGGCGGACGACATCGTCCCGGCCCTCGCCGAGGAACGTCTCGTGGTCGCGGAGCTCGATCAGCTCTCGAGCTCGGACGTGGAGGAGTTCGGACGGCGCTATGCCTCCGACATCTACCCCGTGATCACGCCGCTCGCCGTGGGCGCGGGACAGCCATTCCCGTACATCTCCGGCCTTTCGATCAGCCTCGCCGTCTTCGTCCGCGACCCGGAGACGCTGGAGGAGCGGTTCGCGCGCGTCAAGGTCCCGGAGCGGCTCCCGCGATACCTGTCCGTCGACGGGACGCACTTCGTGCCGATCGAGCGGATGCTCGCCCACTTCCTGTCGACACTCTTCCCGGGGATGGAGGTGCTCGAGTCCTCGCTGTTCCGCGTCACACGCGACGAGGCCGATTTCGAGCTGTCGGGCGATTCACATGACCTGCTCGAGGCCGTCGAGCTCGAGCTGCGACGGCGGCGCTTCGGCGAAGTCATGAGACTGGAGATCTCCGACACGATGTCGGCCGCGATGCGGGAGCAGATCCAGGCGGGCCTCGGCGTCGCGGACGATCTCGTCTATCCCGTCAGCGGGACGCTCGACCTGGCCGACATCGCGGAGCTGACGGAGCTGGACCGGCCGGACCTCAAGCTCGAGCCCTGGGCTCCGGTTGCACGTCCGCCTTTGGGAAACCTCAACGGCGCGCCAGATCAGTTCGCCACGATTCGCTCGGAGCCGCGACTCGTGCACTACCCCTACGACTCCTTCGCCGCGAGCTTCGAGTCGTTCGTCAACACGGCGGCGGCCGACCCCGACGTCGTGGCGGTGAAGTCGACCGTGTACCGGACCGGCGAGAACGCGCCGCTGGCGCCGGCGCTCGTCCAGGCTGCGGAGAGCGGGAAGCAGACGGTGTGCCTCGTCGAGATCAAGGCACGCGGCGACGAGCGTCGCAACATCAACTGGGGGCGCGCGCTCGAACAGGCCGGCGTGCACGTGGTCTATGGACTCCCGACCACGAAGATCCACGCCAAGGCGACGCTCGTGGTTCGTCGCGAAGCGGGGACCTTGCGCCGCTATGTCCACATCGGGACGGGGAACTACAACCACCTCACCGCGCAGACGTACGAGGACTTCGGCCTGTTCATCGCCGACGAGGACACCGGCGCAGACGTCGCCGAGCTCTTCAACTACCTCACCGGCTTCGGCCGGCCGGCGGAGTTCCGCAAGCTCCTCGTCGCCCCCTTCACGCTCCGCCAACGGCTGGTCGAGGAGATCAGGGCCGTCGCACAGGCGGCGAAGAAGGGAAAGAAGGCGCGCGTTCGGATCAAGGTGAACGGCCTCACCGACCAGGAGATGATCGAGGAGCTCTACGCGGCCTCTCAGGCCGGCGCCTCCCTCGACCTCGTCGTGCGGGGTGTGTGCTCGCTCCGGCCGGGCGTGCCCGGGCTGAGCGACAACATTCGCGTGCGCAGCGTGCTCGGCCGCTTCCTCGAGCACAGCCGGCTGTTCAACTTCGATGCCGGCAATCGCAGCACGTTCTACCTCGGCAGCGCCGACCTGATGCCGCGCAACCTCGACCACCGCATCGAGGTCGTCGTGCCCGTCGAGGAGACCCTGGCCCAAAAGGAGATCACGGCCGCGTTCGACGCGCTCTTGGCCGACACCGCGTCGTCCTGGGAGCTGGCCGGCGACGGGTCCTGGCATCGGGTTCGGCCGAGCAAGGAGGCCGCGCCCCATTCCGCTCAGGCGGTGCTCATGCGTCGCGCGCGCCGCCGTTACTCCCTCAACCGTTAGGAGCCCGCATGTCCGCTTCGTCTTCCCCAAGCCACGCAGCCACAGCCGTGCCGCAGATCTCCGGAACCGTCGAGCTCGCGCAGGGCGCGACCGCGAAGATCCGCAGCCCGCTCGTCGTGGCGATCCTGTCCGTGATCACCCTCGGGATCTACATCGTCTTCTGGTGGTACTACGTCAACCGCGAGCTGGCCGACTACGGTCGCTCCCGCTCGACCGGCGAGCTCGGAGACAACCCCGCCATGTCGACGCTGGCCGTCTTTCCGGGTGCTCTCGTTGTGATTCCGGCCCTGTGGACCGGTGTGACGACGTTCCAGCGCGTCCAGTCGGCTCAACGCCTGACGAAGCAGAACCCGATCAACGGGTGGATCGGGCTGATCCTCTACCTCGTGATCTTTCCCGCGCTCTTTGGCTACATGCAGAGCGGCCTCAACTCGGCGTGGCGCGCGGCGGTCTCGGACAAGGCGCAGGCCGCGGCCTGACGGACAGTGACAGCCGCGTCGATCACCGGAAGGCACCTTCCCAGTCGGCTGGCCGGGAAACGGTCGGTCAACCTCGCCGGAGCGATCTACGGGACGATCGTCGCCACGGCCGTCGTCGCCGGGCTGGGGGAGCGAGCCTCGGTCTCGGCGCCGCGAGGGCTCTGGATCCTTCTAGCCACCAGCGTGTTCTTCTGGGCTGCCCACGTATACGCCTCGCTCCTGGCCCAGCGCCTCCAGCGACACCGCGGGACGACCCGCGACGACATCAAGGCGGCGGTGACGCGCGACGCACCCCTGTTCAACTCGAGCCTCCCCGTTGCCGTGCCGCTGGTCCTGGGTTGCTTCGGCGTCTTCGGAGCACACACGGCATTGGGTGTGGCCACGGCCGTCGGCGTCGTGGCGCTCGTCGGCTGGGGAATCCGCCTCGCCTATACGGAGGGCTTCAGCCCGTGGGGCATCGTCGCCGCCGCTTCGCTCAACGCGGCGGTCGGAATGTTCATCGTCGGCCTGAAGGTGGCCGTGCGGTGACCTGCTATGGACAAGGAGGTCGCAATGTCTGACGTACTCGCTCCCGTGGTGCCCGACGAGGCGCATGGCCTGACGTGGCAGAAAGTGTTCCTCGGAGATTGGTCGAAGTACATCCGCGACCCGCTCGACGTCCTGCGGCTGATCTTCATCGCGGCGGCGCTCGTCTGGGGCCTCACAGGACATCCCTGGACGCAGGTGGTGGGGGCATCACTGGTACTGATCGCCGCGCGTGCGGCGGACCTTCCCCGCTTCTACGACTTCAGTCTGTTGGTCGTCATGACCCTCGTGGGCTGGGGCGAGGCGCTCGGCATTTACGACTCGTGGCGCTACTACGACAACGTCGTGCACACGACGGTGCCGCTCCTCCTGACCGGCGTCGTGTACGTCTTTCTGATTCGACTCGACGTCCTACCGGAGCTTCGCGACTTGAAGAGCCACAGGCAACGCGTCGGTTTCTTTCTGACGGTGCTGATCCTGGGAATGGCGATCGGCGCGGCGTGGGAGATCGTCGAGTGGACGCTCGACACGACCACCGGCTCTCACCTGGTCATCAGCACGACGGACACCGCCACGGATCTAATCTGGGACACGATCGGGTCTGCGGGAGCCGCGACGATCCTGGTGCTCTGGAGCCTCGGCAACCACTCGCTGAAGCGTCGGCCGGGAGTAGGGCTCGCGAACAAGCCGTTCAACAGCTTCCTGAAGGTCAGCACGCGGTAACGCGCGGTTCAGGGTTCTCCCGGTAGCCACGGGACGACCTCTGTGTGACGATTTGGCCGTGAACAAGGGCCGGGTCGGGTTGCTCCATTTCGGGCTCTTCGGCCTCCCCGTGCTGCTCGCGATCGTCGCGGCAGACGTGCTCTATCCCGCGGACCCTGCCAGTCGCGTCATCGTCACCCTGGCGATTGCCCTGGGCTTCGTCGCCGCCGGCCTCGTCGCCTGGGCCCGCCGTCCCACCAACGGGCTCGGCCCGCTGATGACGATCCTCGGGTTCTGCCTCCTCGTGCGCAAGTTCCAGTACGGCGAGCCGGATAGCTGGCTGTTCACGGTGGGCTTCCTCGTCCGAGACCTCCCCTGGGTCGTCTTCGGCCACATCGTCGTGTCGTACCCGACGGGGAGGCTGACGCGCCGCCGCGAGCGGATCTTCGCGGTGGTCGCATACACCGCCGCGATGGCGCTCCCGCTCGCAGCCCTGCTCGTCCACGAGCGGCTGCCGGGCGCCGAGGAGGCGGCGGAGAGCGCAATCGCGATCTGGCCGGACGCGGACGTGTACGACGTGCTTCGACAGGTCGAGTCGTTCGTGATCTACGGAGCGCTGCCGGTCCTGCTGGTCGGTCTGATCGCTGCGAAGCTGGTCGAGGCCAGCCCGCGGGCGCGGCGGATGTACACCCCTTTGCTCGTCTTCGGTCTGATCCTCGCGCTCCGCGGCATCATTGAGGCGATCTACAGCTTCAGCGACCCGTCGCGGGACGAGGAGGAGGTGCTCTTCTGGACGGGCCAGGCGATGGAGGTCGCGCTCGGCATTGCGCTCGTCGTCAGCGTCTTCCGCGTGATCCAGGCCCGGGCGACGCTCGCCGACGCGCTCGCGGACCTGCACGGTGCCTCACCCGAGGGCGTTCGGGCCGCGCTCGCCGACGTGCTCGGAGACCCCGAGCTCGACGTTGCCTTCTGGATGCCCGAGCGCAAGGTGTACGTGAATGCAGCGGGGGCGCCGTACGACTTCCCCGTCCACGACCCTGGCCGGGCGATCACGGCCATTAGAGGGACCGAGGGTAAGCCGCTCGCCGCGCTCGTCCACGACGTCGGCCTCGAGAACGAGCCGGCGCTGGTGCGTGACGCCGCAGCCGCCGCCCGGCTCGCGCTCGAGAATGCGCGACTGCATGCGGAGCTTCGCGCGCAACTCGTCCTCGTGCAGGAGTCGCGGGCGCGGATTGTCGCCGCGGGGGACGAGGAGCCTAGGCGCCTCGAGCGCGACCTCCATGACTGCGCCCAGCAGCAGCTCGTGGCCCTCGCGCTGCAACTGAGAGCGACGCAGAGGCGACTCGGCGGCGACATGCCGGACGAGGTGCACGAGGTCCTCAGCTCGACGGTCGGCGAGCTCCAGCGGGCCGTCGAGCAGCTGCGGGAGCTCGCGCACGGGGTGCACCCGTCGGTGCTGACGCAGAGTGGGCTCGCGGCGGCTCTCCAGGCGCTCGCGGCGCAGACCCCGACGGTCGTAACCGTGGCGCAGGCGCCGACCGAGCGGCTGCCTCCGCCGATCGAGGCCGCCGCCTACTTCGTGGCCTGCGAAGCACTCACGAACGCCGTCAAGCACGCCGACGCGACGCGAATCACGATCTCCGCGTTTCAGCGTGACGGCTACCTGGTGATCGAGGTGGCGGACGACGGCGCCGGGGGCGCGGACGCGAAGGGCTCCGGCCTTCGTGGTCTCGCCGACCGGGTCGAGGCGCACGGCGGTCGGTTCTGGGTCGAGAGCCATGACGGCGCGGGAACGCGCGTGGGGGAGTTGCCGTGCGAGTCGTGATCGCAGATGACTCCGTGCTGCTCCGCGAAGGCCTCGCCAAGGTCCTCGCGGACAACGGCTTCGAGGTCGTGGCACAGGCCGGCGACGCCTACGAGCTTCGCCATGCGGTGGCGCGAGAGCGCCCCGATGTCGCGATCGTGGACGTCCGGATGCCGCCGACACAGACCGACGAAGGCGCGCGAGCCGCGCTCACGATCCGTGCAGAGCAGCCCGATGTCGGCGTCCTGCTGCTGTCCCAGGTCGTCGAGGCGCAGTCGGCCCTCCAGCTCTTCCGGGACAGTCCCGAGGGGTTCGGCTACCTGCTCAAGGACCGGGTGCTCGAGATCGACGAGTTTCTCGACGCTGTGCGGCGCGTCGCCTCCGGCGGCACCGCCGTCGATCCTCAGGTTGTCTCCCAACTGCTCGGCGGGCGGACGGACGACGATCCGCTCTCAGAGCTGACCCCGCGCGAACGCGAGGTGCTGGGACTGATGGCCGAGCGCCGCTCGAACCAGGGCATCTGCGACAAGCTCGTGCTCAGCCCGAAGACGATCGAGAGCCATGTGAACAGCATCTTCCTCAAGCTCGGATTGCCGCAGGCGACGGACGACCACCGGCGCGTGCTCGCCGTCCTGGCCTACCTGCGCGGCAGCGAGGCAGCCTGAACGAGCGGGATTTCGTCGAGTCGCTCGCCGGTGCGCGAATCGGCGAGACGTTCAACCAGTACGCGGCGTCGCGGCTCTGCCGGGAGCGGCTGATCGCGTACCTGGGGCGGCGGCGCGGCGCGCCGTATCTGCTCGTCGGCGAGGCGGCCGGCTATCGCGGCGCGCGCGTGAGCGGGCTGCCCTTCACGTCGGAGCGCCAGCTCAGCGGCTGCGGCCCTGCGGAGGCGACGGCGACGATCGTCCATCGCGTCCTCGCAGAGCTCGGCCTCGACGACGACGTGCTGCTTTGGAACGTCGTGCCGACGCATCCGCATCGTCCGGGCGAGCCACGGTCAAACCGCCGGCCGGCGCGAGCCGAAGTACGAGCTGGCATGACGTTCCTGGAGCGCATCGCGGCCGGGCGCCGCATCGTCGCCGTCGGGCGCGTCGCCCACTCGGTGCTGGGCGGCGCCTACGTGCGGCACCCGTCGCACGGCGGCTCTGCGGCGTTCCGTGCAGGCCTGCTGCTATCCATCCGGTGATGCGCAGGCTCCTGATCGTCGGTGTCGCCGTCGTCGTTGCAGTCGCGCTCTTTCTCGTGCTGCGGCAGGGGGACGAGGGCGAGGCGACGCAGACGAGCCCGACGACGATGGACAGCGAGACGACGCGGGCGCCTCAGCCGCCTGCACCACCGACGCCGCCCCCGCCCACGCGCGTCCAGATCGTGGTGAAGGGCGGAAAGCCGGTCGGCGGCGTCCGTAGCGTCACCGTCGCCGAAGGCCGGCGTGTCCTGCTCGTCGTCACCTCCGACGTTCCCGAGGAGGTGCACCTGCACGGCTACAACATCGCGCGCGATGTTGCCCCCGGTGAGCCCGCTCGCATCGCGTTCCGCGCGACGATCGCCGGGACGGTCGAAGCCGAGCTCGAACACAGCGGCGTGCCGCTCGCCCGCATCACGACCAATCCGTGAGCTTCGTCCTCCCTCTCGCGCACGGGATCGGCGGGATCCGCGATCCCGTCATCCCCCTGTGGCTGTTCTTCTACGGCGCCTCGCTGACGCTGATCCTGAGCTTCGTCGCGCTCGGCGTTCTCTGGCGCAAGCCGCTGCTCGAGGGGCGCGACCAGGGACGGCCGCTCGGGGAGTTCTGGCAGCGGCTGATCCTGTGGGTCGGGTGGCGGGTGCTCCTCGGCGCGTTCTCGGTCGGCCTGCTCGCGCTGGTGTGGCTCGCGGCGCTCGTGGGCCAGCCGGATGCCGGCAACAACATCGCGCCGACCTTCGTGTGGGTGATCTTCTGGCTCGGGCTCGTCCCCCTGGTTGTGGTCTTCGGGAACCTGTGGGCGGTGTTGAGCCCGTGGCGTGCGGTGGGAGATGCGGTCGCCTGGGCGTGGGGCAAGACGCGACGCGACTGGGAGCCCGCAGCGGCGTATCCCGAGCGGCTCGGACGCTGGCCGGCGGCGATTCTCCTCCTGGCTTTCGCAACGCTGGAGCTCGCGTATCCCCGCTCTGCCGAGCCGCGGACGCTGGCGCTCGCGATCGTCGTCTACAGCTGGATCACGTGGGCCGGCATGCTGCTCTTCGGCCGCCGGACCTGGCTCGACAACGGCGAAGCCTTCAACGTCTACTTCGGTCTCCTCGCGCTGATCGCGCCATTCGCCGTGCAGGAGCGGGAGGGCCGTCGCGTGGTGACGATCCGCCCGCCACTCGCGGGGCTGACCGCGCGGCAGGACACCCCCGGGACGATCGCCTTCGTCTCGGTGATGCTCGGCTCCGTCGCCTTCGACGGGCTCAGCCGCGCGACCTGGTGGCAGGACCGCGTCTACGAGGCGGAGTCGAGATACATCGTGAACTCACCGCGGACCGCCGACTTGGTCGCGACCGGGATCAACCTGATGGGTCTCGTCGCCGCGGTGTGCGCGATCGCCGCGATCTTCCTGATTGCTGTGCGCGCCGCCCGTGCGGTCTCCGGCAGTCGGGAGGATCTCAGCAGCGTCTTCATCGCGAGCCTCATTCCCATCGCGCTGGCGTACGCGATCGCGCACTACTTCACGCTGCTGGTTAACCAGGGGCAGTACGGCATCCCGCTCGCCTCCGACCCCTTCGGCCGTGGGTGGGACCTGTTCGGCACGTCGAAGTTCCAGCCCTCGCTGTTCAACTCGCCGAACGCGATCTGGTACACGCAGGTCGCCGTGCTGGTGATCGGGCACGTGCTCGGGCTCGCGCTCGCGCATGACCGCGCCGTCGCGATCTGGGGCTCGGCGCGGACGGCGATCCGAACGCAGTACGCGATGCTCGCGCTGATGGTGCTCTACACGTGCACGGGGCTGCTGCTGCTCTGGAACGGCTGACATGGTGCTCGCCCACGGGGGTGTGGCGGGGGCGATCGTCGAGGTCTCGATCGCGCTCCTGATCGTCGCCGTGGCGCTTGCAGCCTGGGTCGGGAGCCGCAACGACGAAGATTAAGCCGCTATCATGCGCCGCCGGCGGGCCGTGGGTCCGCCGCTTTTCCATGCCTACGAAGACCTGGAACGCAAAGCCTGGCGAGGTCGAGCGCCGCTGGTACCTCGTCGATGCCGACGGTAAGACGCTCGGGCGTCTCGCCACGCGCATCGCCGATGCGCTTCGCGGCAAGGACAAGCCGCAGTACACCCCGCACGTCGACACCGGCGATTTCGTGATCGTCGTCAACGCCGAGAAGATCGCGGTCACCGGGAAGAAGCTCGACGACAAGGTCTACTACCGGCACTCCGGCTACCCCGGCGGAATCCGCAGCCGGACGCTGCGCGAGGAGCTCGAGCGCAGGCCGACGGAGGTCATCCGGAAGGCGGTCAAAGGGATGCTTCCGCGGAACCGACTCGGCCGTGCGCAGCTGACGAAGCTCAAGGTGTACGCAGGCCCCGAGCACCCGCACGACGCGCAGGAGCCGAAGGAGCTGAGTCTCTGATGGCGACTGCAGCGCAGTACCAGGGCACCGGTAAGCGCAAGACGTCGATCGCGCGCGTGATCCTGCGACCCGGCGACGGCGCGACGTGGATCAACGGCCGGACGCTGGACGATTACTTCCCGCGGTCGACCCACCGGACGACGGTCATGGCGCCGCTGAAGGTCGCCGGCGCCGAGGGCTCCTACGACCTGCGCGTTCGCGTGGAGGGCGGCGGCCCGACTGGGCAGGCGGGCGCGATCCGCCACGGCATCGCGCGGGCGCTGGTCGAAGCCGATCCCGAGCTGCGGACAGTTTTGAAGCGCGAGGGCTTCCTGACGCGCGACGCCCGCAAGGTCGAGCGCAAGAAGGCCGGCCTCCACAAGGCCCGCAAGGCCCCGCAGTTCTCGAAGCGCTGAACAACCCGTACTCAGTCATCCGCCTCGACGAGGTCGAGGCGCTGCCGACGTTCGGCAAGCTCAAGTGGAAGCCGCTGCGGCGACCGCTGGGAGTGCGGGCGTTCGGCGTCAACGCCTACTGGGCGGAGCAGGCGGGCGACGAGGTGATCGAAGAGCACGACGAGCTCGGGAGCGGCGCGGGCGGGCACGAGGAGCTGTACGTGCTCATCGGCGGCGCCGCCCGCTTCACGGTGGCGGGCGAGGAGTTCGACGCCTCGCCGGGGACGGTTGTCTTCATCCGTGATCCGGCGGCCCGCCGTGGGGCGGTCGCGACCGCTCCGGAGACGACCGTGCTGGCAGTCGGCGGCGCTCCGGGCGAGGCATACGACGTGTCGCCGTGGGAATGGGTGGCGGAGGCGATCCCGGCGTGGCGCGCAGGTGATTACGCGAGCGCCCGACGGACGATCGAACACGGTCTCCGTGAGCATCCCGACAACCCGAGCCTGCTGTACGACCTCGCCTGCGGCGAGGCGCTAGACGGCGCCACGGAAGCGGCGCTCGAGCACCTGCAGCGCGCGGTGGCGCTGAAGCCCGAGCTCGCGAAGGATGCTCAGCAGGAAGAGGACTTCGCGTCGATCCGCTCCGACCCGCGCTTCCCGTCCTAGGCTTCCGCGCATGGCGCGCCGGTACTTCGGCACCGACGGCGTTCGCGGCGTCGTCGGCGCGGAGCTGACGACCGACCTGGTCGAGCGTCTCGGCCGGGCGGCCGCGCTCTGGTCGGGGCGCGGACGCGTCTTCGTCGGCCGTGACACGCGGAGCTCCGGCCCGGAGCTCGAGGCCGCGTTCGCCGAGGGCGTCGCATCGGCGGGCGGGAACGCGGTGCTTGGCGGCATCCTCCCGACGCCTGCCGTCGCCCTGCTCGCGCTCGACCTCGGCGCAGTCATCTCCGCCTCGCACAACCCGCCGCAGTACAACGGCGTCAAGTTCTTCGACGGCGAGGGACAGAAGCTGAGCGACGCCTCGGAGGAGGAGATCGAGGCGCTGCTCGACGAGCCGCCGAGATCGGAGCGCGGCGCGGTCGACCGCGTCGGCATCTCGGCCGTCAGCTACCTCGAACACATCCTCGAGACGTTCGGTGCCGACCTGAGGGGGCTTCGGATTGCCGTTGATTGCGCCAATGGCGCCTATTCCGAGATTGCGCCCGAGGCTTTCCGGCGACTGGGCGCAGACGTCGTGTCACTCGCGGCAGAGCCTGACGGAACGAACATCAACGTCGGCTGTGGGGCCACCGACCTATCGCTGCTGCAGCGACATGCGGGCGCGTATGAGCTGGGCGTCGCGTTCGACGGCGACGGCGACCGGATGCTCGCGGTCGATGCCGAGGGCAACACCGTCGACGGCGACCAGATCCTCGCCGTGCTCGCGCTGCACCTGAACGTCGACGTCGTCGTCGTGACCGTGATGACGAACCTCGGCTTCCACCGGCTGATGGCCGACCACGGGATCCGCGTCGTGACGACCGACGTCGGCGACCGCTATGTCCTCGAGGCTCTCCGTCGTGAAGGCGCGATCCTCGGCGGCGAGCAGTCGGGCCACATCATCTGCCTCGACGGCCACGTCACCGGCGACGGCCTCGCCGCGGCGCTGCTGCTTTGCCGCGCGCTCGAAGGCCGCTCCCTCGCCGAGGCCGCGGCAGTCATGCCGAAGTTCGCGCAGGTGAAGGAGAACATCTCCGCCCGTGTCACGCAGCTCCCGCAGGAGCTGCAACACGAGATCGAGCGGATGAACGCGGAACTCGACGGAATCGCCAGAATCCTCGTCCGAGCGTCCGGAACTGAACCTCTGGTCAGGGTTCTCGCCGAGGCCCCCGCGGAGGAAGAAGCGGCCCGTCTCTGTGGTACCATCTCGGCTCTCGTTCGCAGAGAGCTCGGTTGACCGACCTCCGACGCAGGAGGTAGGGCGCGGCCGGGCTTTGTGCGTTTCGAGGGGGCATCTCGATCAAGTGGCCCATATCGAAGGAGCTCCCAAATGTGCGGAATCATCGGATACGTCGGGCCCCGGGCGTGTAAACCGCTCCTTCTCTACGGCCTCGAGCGCCTCGAGTACAGAGGCTACGACTCGGCCGGGATCGTGCTGCGCGAAGACGACGCGCTCGACTACGTGCGAGCCGTCGGAAATCTCAGCCACCTGAAGTCGGCCGCTTCGATGAACGGCTCCAGGGCCACGACCGGCCTGGGCCACACCCGCTGGGCGACCCACGGTCGCGTCTCCGAGGAGAACGCGCATCCATTGACCGGCTGCGAGGACGGCGACGTTGCGCTCGTCCTCAACGGGATCGTCGAGAACTACCGCGAGCTCAAGGAGGGTCTTCAGGCCGACGGACACAGCTTCAGCTCGGAGACCGACGCCGAGGTCGTCGCCCACCTGATCGAGCGCCACTACGACGGCGACCTGACCGAGGCTGTGAAGCGCGCCTACAGAGAGCTCGAGGGCCACTTCGCCTTCGTCGTGATCCACCACGACCACCCGGGGCTCCTCGTCGGCGCGCGGCTGCAGTGCCCGCTCGTCGTCGGCGTCGCCGAGGGCGAGATGTTCCTCGGCTCCAACGCGGCTGCCTTCCTGCGCGAGACGCGCCGCGTGATGTTCCCGGACGACGGCGACATCGTCTCGATCACGCCGCAGGGCGCTGTGTTCGCGCGGCCCGACGACGGGCCGGTCGAGCACGAGATCGTCGAGCTGGACTGGGACGACCAGAGCGCGGAGAAGGCCGGCTACGAGACGTTCATGCTCAAGGAGATCTACGAGCAGCCGGACGCGATCAGCGAGACGATCGGCGACCGCGTCCGCCACGGCCGGCTGGTGCTCGAGGGGCTGGGGCTCGAGGACGCGGACCTCAAGGATCTCCGCCGAATGGTGATCCTCGGCTGCGGGACGGCGTATCACGCGGGCGTCGTCGGCCGCTACGTGATCGAGGAGTGGGCGCGCGTGCCGGCCGAGCCGGACATCGCGTCGGAATGGCTGTACCGCAACCCGGTCATCGGCCCCGACACCCTCGTGATCGGGATCTCCCAGTCGGGCGAGACGCGGGACACGATCCACGCCATGCGCCTCGCCCGCGAGAAGGGCGCCCACACCGTCGCAATCACGAACATGATGGGGTCGCAAATCACGCGGGAAGTCGACTCCTCGCTCTTCACGCGCTGCGGGCTCGAGGTCGGTGTCGCAGCCTCGAAGACGTTCACGGCGCAGGTCGCGCTCCTCTACCTGATCGCGCTGAAGATGGCGCAGGTGCGCGAGACGCTGCCCGCCGACGAGATCGAGTTCATCCTCGACGAGGTCTACGACCTGCCGAACAAGATGCAGCACTTCCTCGACGGCAACCATCCGATCGAGGAGATCGCCCAGCGGCACTTCGACAAGCCGTTCTTCCTCTACCTCGGGCGGCACATCGGGCTGCCCGTGTGCCTCGAGGGCGCGCTGAAGCTGAAGGAGATCTCGTACATCCCGACGGAGGCCTACTCAGCCGGTGAGATGAAGCACGGGCCGATCGCCCTGCTCGACGAGGAGACGCCGGTCGTATGCGTGGCGACGGACTCCCACGTCTACGACAAGATCGTCTCCAACATCCAGGAAACGCGAGCACGCGGCGCAGAGGTGATCGCGATCGCGACGGACGGCAACGAGGACATCCAGCACCACGCGGACGACGTGATCTACGTCCCGAAGTCGCCGGCGTTTCTGCAGGCCGCGCTGGCCATCGTCCCCCTGCAGCTCCTCGCCTACCGCATCGCGCGACTGCGCGGGCTGAACGTCGACCAGCCGCGCAACCTGGCCAAAACGGTCACGGTCGAATAGCCCGTTCGAGGGACGCTGGCGCCCCCGCTCTGGGCGACAGTTGGTGGGATGCCTGCGGCCCCGACGGCACGACAGCTCCTGCTCGTCTTTTCGACGGCATCGTTCCCCGTCGTCTTCCTCGCGTTCATCCTCTACGAGCAGCCAGGCCTTGGGCTCGCACACTTCTTCTACCTCTCCATCGCGCTGACCGCGATGGCGACCGGGCCCCAGATCGGCGCTCTCGCGGGGCTTGCTGGCACCGCGCTCTATGTCCGGAATCCTGGTGAACAAGGACATCCCGTCGACCGACGTCCTCACCGGCAGCACCGTCATCCGGTTCGTCACATTCGTCAGCATCGGCGCGCTGATCGGGATGTTCGCGAGCCGCAACCGCGCGATGTTGAACGAGCTGCGCATCCTCGCGGAGCGCGACGTGCTCACCGGCGTGCCCAAGACCCGCGCGTTCGAAGCGGCGATCACGAAGCGCCTCGAGACGGGGCGGCCGTTCGGCCTGCTGCTCGCCGACATGGACGCGCTGAAGGAGCTGAATCAGGAGGCCGGCCCCTCGGCGGGCAACGAGGCTCTGCGCCAGGTCGCGGATCGCCTCTCACGCTCGCTCGCTGCCGAGGACCAGATCGCCAGAGTGGGCAGCGACGAGTTCGCGGTGCTCGCATCGACCGCAACCCTCGACGAAGCGTCCGAGCTCAGCGCGCGGCTCGAGTGGGTGCTCTCCTCGCAGGGGACGAAGGCGACGTTCTGGTGGGCGATCCATCCGCAGGAGGGCGAGAATGCGCTCGCGCTCTATCGCGCCGCGAGCGAGCGGCTCTACGCGCGCAAGGTGATGCGCGGCTACCTCCGCATGGCGCCTGCTCCCGCGAAGCCGCACGCGGTCTAGCCGAAGGAACCTAGTCGGGCGGGCGGCGAAGCTGCTTCGTCTCGCTGCGCCGGCGCTTCTGCTCGAGCCGTCGCTCCCGCGCCGCCGCTGTCGGCTTCGTCGCCCGGCGCTTGCGCGGCACCCTCAACGCCTCTCGCAGCGCCGCCGCCAGGCGCTCGAGCGCGAGCTCGCGGTTCCGAGCCTGGCTCCGCTCGTCCTGCGCGACCGCGCGCAAGACCGCGCCGGCACGCTCCTTCACGCGCTTCTTCTGCCCCTCGCTGAGGGACTCGGACGCCTCCACATCGAAGACCACTTCGACCCGCGTTTCGCTCTTCTGAGCGTGCTGCCCGCCGGGCCCGCTCGACCGCGAAAAGCGCAGCTCGATCTCCGAAACGGGGATCTCCACGGTCCTGGTCACCCGAATAGACTCGCCGTCCATGGCGGCCATTCTCCTGGACATCGACGGGGTGCTCCACGTCTCGGGGGAGGTGATCCGGGGCGCGCCGCAAGCCGTCGGCCAGCTGCGTGAGAACGGCCACCGCCTGCGCTTCGTGACGAACAACACCACGCACTCGCGGCGGTCGCTCGCCGTCGACCTCCGCCGGCTCGGGTTCGAGCTCGAGGACGAGGAGCTCCAGACGACGGCGCTTGCCGCCGCCCACGAGCTCGCGGGGAGGCGGGTGCTGGCCCTGACGATGGCCGCCGTGCTCGAGGATCTCGACGCCGTCGAGCTCGTCGGGGAGGATGCCGACGCCGTGCTCCTCGGCGGCGCCGCCGAGACCGAGGAGACGAACCGCGTCTTCTCGTACATGAACCTCGCACGTGCCTTTGCCGAGCTCGAGGCCGGCGCCGAGCTCTACTGCCTGCACCGCAATCGCTGGTGGCAGACGTCGCGCGGGCCGCTCCTCGATTCGGGCTGCTTCGTCGCAGGTCTCGAATACGCTTCGGACGTCGAGGCGACCGTGCTCGGCAAACCCAGCACGGCGTACTTCGCCGCCGCGGTCGAGGCGCTCGACGCCGAGCCGGCGCTCACCTGGATGGTCGGTGACGACATCGACGCGGATGTTGCCGGCGCGCGGCGCTTCGGCCTACGGACGGCGCTCGTGCGAACCGGCAAGTTCCGGCCCGACGACCTCGACCGCTCTGCGGCCGAGCCCGATGTCGTCCTTTCGTCGGTGGCCGATCTGCCGCGTTGGCTCGAGGAGATGCTGTGACGCGCGTAGGCACCGACATGATCGAGATCGCCCGCATTCGCGAGGCGCTCGAGCGCTACACAGGCTTCCGGGACCGCTGCTTCACGCCCGCCGAGCAGGCCTATTGCGACGGCCGTGCGAACCCCGCCCAGCACTACGCCGCCCGCTTTGCCGGGAAGGAGGCGGTCGGCAAGGCGCTCGGCTTCGGAGTGGCGCGCCTGTTCGCCTGGCGCGACATCGAGATCGCAGGGCGGCCGAAGCCCTCGGTGCGGTTGTCGGGTCGCATCGAGGCGTGGGCGCGCCGCGTAGACGCCGGCTCCATCGATCTCTCGATGACGCACTCCAGGGAGCTCGCCAGTGCGGTCTGCGTGGTCGCGGACGGGGATGCCTGAGCTGGAGCCGCTCTACACCGCCGCCGAGATGCGGGCGGCGGAGGCAGGACACGACGTCGAGCAGCTGATGGAGCGCGCGGGACGCGCCGTCGCCGAAGAGATCGTGCACCACTTCCCCGAGGCCCGCTCGTTCGCCGGCGTCTACGGCGGTGGGGCCAACGGCGGCGACGGCCGAATCGCGGCTGAGCTTCTGCGGGCCAACGGCTGGGAGGAGCTGTCTGTGGGAGACGCCGACGTCGTCATCGACGCACTCTTCGGCACAGGCTTCACCGGGGAGCCGCGTCGGGATGCGGCCCAGAAGATCGAAGCGATCAACAGCGCCGCCGGCGCCGTCGTCGCCGTGGACATCTCCTCGGGCGTCGACGCGTCGACCGGCGAGATTCCGGGAGTAGCGGTGTCGGCGGATCTGACCGTCACGTTTCACGGGCTGAAGGTGGGGCACGAGGTCGCGCCGGGGCGGTTCCAGCGCGGCGAGGTGGTGATCGCGGATATCGGTCTCGAGACGATCGAGACCGAGCATGCCCTGGTCACGCCCGAGATCCTCGAGCGGGTGCCGCGCCGGCGTCCCGGCGACACGAAGTACACCGCCGGCTCCGTCCTCGCGGTGGGCGGCTCGCCTGGGATGACCGGAGCGATCTGCCTCACCGCGGAGGCTGCGTTTCGCGCGGACGCCGGCTACGTCGTCGTGGCGGCGCCGACCGAGTCGCTACCCGTGATCGAGACGCGGTTGCTCGAGGCCGTGAAGCGGCCGCTGGACGACGTCTGGAACGCGGTGGAGCGAGCGGGCGCTCTCGCGCTTGGGCCTGGGCTCGGCCGCGAGCGCGGCAAGCTGGTGCGCCACCTGCTCGAAGAGACGCAGCTGCCGGCCGTCGTCGACGCCGACGCGTTGTGGGAGCTCGAGCCGTTCAGCCGAGACGCGCCGACGGTTCTCACGCCCCATTCCGGCGAGCTCGGACGGCTGCTCGGGGAGGAGGCCTCGTGGGTCGACGCGCATCGGCTGGAAGCCCTTCGCCGCGCAGTGGACCGCTTCAGATCTACGGTGCTGCTGAAGGGCGAGGGCACCCTCGTCGGCGCCCCTGGCCGCGGTGCACTCGTCTGCGGCGGCTTTCCGTCGCTTGCAACGGCCGGTACGGGCGACGTCCTCACCGGTGTAATCGGAGCCTTCCTGGCCAAGGGCGTGGAGGCGCCGATCGCGGCCGCCGCCGCCTCTGTCGCGCATACGCAGGCGGCAGTGCACGCGCCGCACAAGTCCGGTCTCGTCGCGAGCGACTTGTTGCAGACGCTCCCGCGCGTCCTCGATGCATAGGTCCGAGATCACGATCGACCTTGGGGCGCTGCGGCGAAACGTGCGCCGCCTTCGCGCGCTCCTCCGCGGCGCAGAGCTCTGGGCGGTGGTCAAGGCGGACGGCTACGGTCACGGCGCCGTGGACGTCGCCGGCACCGTGCTGGACGAGGGCGCCACCGTCCTTGGCGTCGCGACCATGGCGGAGGCGCTCGAGCTGCGCGGCGCGTTCGCGGACGCGCGGATCCTGGTGATGGGGCCGACGGTGGGCCGGGAGCTCGCGCAGGCGCGCGAGGCGCGGATCGAGGTGACCGCGATCGACGGCGAGGTTCCAGAAGGGCTCCGCGTGCATCTGAAGCTGGACACCGGCATGGGGCGGTGGGGCGGGTCGGAGGCTCGCGAGCTGCCCGTCGAGGTGGTAGGGCTCATGACGCATCTCGCGACGGCCGACTCGGATTCCGCATTCGCTCGGGAGCAGGTGGCGCGGTTCGTGGACGCGACCCAGCCGTACTCGCACCTCACGCGGCACGCAGCCAACAGCGCCGCCACTCTCGCGCTCCCTGAGTCCCACCTCGACGCGGTGCGCTGCGGGATCGCGCTGTACGGCCTCTCGCCGTTCGGGCACGACCCCGCGCAGGACGGCCTCGAGCCGGTCCTGCGCTGGGAGTCGCGGCTGGCGCAGGTGAAGCAGCTCGCGGCGGGGGAGAGCACCGGCTACGGCCGGCGGTTCACGGCGTCTGAGCCGACGTGGATCGGGATTGTTCCGATCGGGTACGCCGACGGCTTCCGGCGCGACATGACGGGGACGGAGGTTCTCGTCGAGGGCGAGCGGCGGCGGGTGCTGGGGACGATCTCGATGGACGCGCTGGCCGTCGAGCTCCCGGATCGGCTTCCCGTAGGAACGGCGGTGACGCTCATCGGCGACGGCGCCCTCGCGGAGGAGCACGCGGCCATCGCGGACACGATCAACTACGAGATCGTGTGCGGGATCAACTCGCGGCCGGGACGCGCGCGACGGACGGTAATCGATGCTTGAGCGCGCACGGCAGGCACTGGCCGGCGAGGAAGCATGGGTCGTCGGGGGCGCAGTTCGCGACGAGCTGCTCGGCCGGCCGGTGGTCGACCTCGACATTGCCTGTCGACAGCCCGAGGCGGCGGCACGGCGCTACGGCGCGCCTGTTTTCCCGCTTTCCGATCGCCACGGAGCGTGGCGCGTTGCGCTCCCGGACGGCCGCACCGTCGACTTCACGCCGCTGCGGAACGGGATCGAGTCCGATCTCGCGACTCGCGACTTCACGATCAACGCCATCGCCCTTCCGCTCGACGGTGGCGAGCCGGTCGACCCCTTCGACGGCCGGGCCGACCTCGAACGGCGCGTGCTGCGCGGCGTAGCGCCATCGATCTTCGACGACGACCCCCTGCGACTGCTCCGCGCGGTGCGCCTCGAGGACGAGCTCGGGTTCCGCCTGGATCCGGAGACAGAGCGGCTGATGCGGGAGCGTGCCGAGCTTGTCACGCGGCCGGCGGGGGAGCGCATCCTCGCGGAGCTCGCTCGACTGAGCGTCCCCGGCTTCGAGCGCCTCGACGAGCTCGGTCTGCTCGCGCCGCTCGGCGGGTCGCTGGGGCGGCTGCGGGAGCTGGCGGCTCCTGGGCCCGAGATGCGACTCGTCGCGGTCTTCGAAGAGCGCCTCGCTCGGCTGCCCGTCTCGAACGACCTCAGGCGTTACGCGTCGACGCTGCTGCGGGCCGAGGCGCCGGCCGGGGTGTCGGCGCGCTCGGTCTTCCGCTTCCGGCGCGCGACGGAGCCGTGGGCGGACGAGGCGGCGCGGTTCCTGGGCGCGGCGGAAGAGCTGGTGAGCGCGATCGAAGACGCGCGGCAGAACGATCCGGCCGAACCGCTCCTGCGCGGCGACGAGCTCGGACTCTCGCCTGGCCCCGAGATCGGGCGGATGCTCGCACTGGTCGAGGAGGAACGAGCCGCGGGCACGATCGCGACGCGGGAAGAGGCGCTCGAGCTCGTACGCCGGGCCACCATCGAGGACGGGCCGGCGCAGCCTCCGAGCGACGTCACCGATTCGTGACCGTCCGGGCACACACGCGTGCGCCGCTCCTCGCTACGCTCGCAGCGGGGAGGAGGACGGGCGAACCGACCCTAGACCACCTAGCGGACGCGGGCCAGCAGCCGGCTCACGAGCCCCGGCGCCAGCCACTGCGCGACCGCCGGAACGCGGTACCAGCCGGGCACGAAGATCTCCGGGCGGTTCCGCTCGACCGCGCGCACGATCCGCCGCGCGACGTGCTCGGGCTCGATCACCGAGCGCTCCAGCAGCCGGTTCCCGAGGCGGCCGCGCTGCGGAAAACCCGGCGTCTCCACGAAGCCCGGGTTGACCGTGTGCACGCTGATCCCCTCGCGCGGAAGCGTCGCGGCGAGCGCGCGCGAGAACGCAACGAGCGCATGCTTGGACGCCGCGTAGGGTCCCGGCGGGACGGCGACGGTCCCGGCGACCGAGGCGACGTTTACGACATGCGAGGGCCGACCCGCGCGCAGCGCCGGCATGAACGCGCGCAGGCACCAAACGGCGCCGAGGAAGTTGACGCGGAAGAGCTCTTCGAGGCGCTCTGCCTGCGCGTCGAGAAAGCCGCGCCGTCCCCGCTCGCCAACGGATCGACCGGCGACGCCCGCGTTGTTCACGAGCAGCCGGATGGCCGGATGGCGCTCCACGACGCGCGCCGCGACACGCTCGACGGCGTGGCGGTCACCGACGTCGCAGAGCTCGTATTCGCCGCCTACCTCAGCCGCGACCGCGCGCAGCCGCTCTTCGTTCCGGGCGAGCAGCACGCAGTGCCACCCACGCCTACCAAGCTCTCTCGCCACCGCCGCGCCGATCCCGGAGCTCGCTCCGGTGACGACGGCTACCGGCAAACGCGAACGACGCGAGTGGCCTCGGCGCGCCGACCGCCGGCATGCACGACCGCGCGCAGGCGGTGGACGCCGCGCTTGGCACCCCGTGTGCGCCACGTCGCGAAGTACAGCCCCGCTACACCCCGCTTCACGACGCGCAGGCGACGCTTGCCATCGAAGAAGCTGACCTTGCGGATCTTCTTCGGCGCGCCGGCGGAGACGAGCAGCTGTGCGCTCCGCGACGCACACCGGCGCCCCAGCGGCGTGAGCCACGTCACCGTAACGCCGCGGACGACCCGAATTCGGCGTAGCACCGTCCGCGTGTTGGGCATGACGTCCCCGCCGTAGCTGTTGGCGTTCTTCGATTCCTGGTAATCGGAGGCGAGGAACGCAGCGCGGATTCGTCCAGCGCCGATCTTCGGAGCCCTGTTCGGGAGAGGGAAGACTGCGACGCCGGTGAACGGGTCGAACGCGGCCGCTCCGATCACCGCGCGGCCGTAGGCGAACACCAGGGAGACCGGATCCACCCCTGACCCGCGGTCGAGGGCCTGCACGGCCACCGCCGGGCGGCCCGCCGTCACTCGCGTCGTGAGCACGCGGATCGTCGGGCGCCGGACGTCGTTCGTCCAGAAACGCAAACGCCAGGATCCGGCGAGACGCCGTCCGGTGAAGTCGTCGCGCCCGGAATCGACGGAGACGTAGTAGCGACCGGGCAGCGCGAACTGGGCGCCCGCGGCCCCGACCGGAAGCTGATAGCCGGAGGTCAAGCCGTTGATGTTGGTTGGCGTCCCGACATACCCCTGGACGCTGTTTTCGTCCTTCGCCCCGAGGACGAACGGGTCGATCAGCGACCCGCGCGACGCCGTCACCACGGCAACACCGAAGTTCATCACGCGCTTGCGTAGGCGGACCTCGAAGAGCCGCTCGGCGCCGTCCTCGCGCATCGGCGCCGCGGCGCCGTAGTCCGGCGGATGCCCGAACGGCGCGGTCGGAAAGCGATAGACGTCCGTCAGCGAGCGGCCCTTGCGCGTTGTGCCTCGCTGGATCCGGCGCAGGCGGCCGACCTTCGCGGACGCGAGCGCGGGGCGGAGAGCAAACGCCGCATACGGGATGCGTCGCGTGACCGTTCCGCGGCGAAGGGCGATGTAGCCGTAGTTGTCCCCGGCGGCGGCGCTGGGCGGCCCGATCACCGTGACGGGCACGCTGGCCATGCTGCCGGGCCCGAGTGTGACGAGCGGGGGCACGTCGATCACAACGCCGGCGCTCGCCGACTGGGGATGGAGCTCGACCGTCCAGGTGCCGGCGCCGCCGCCCGCGTCGCGCACGATCAACAGCAGCTGTTTCGAGACGGTCGCGGCGCCCAGCTGCACGTCCCCGAACGAGAGGGATGACGGCTCCAGGAAGATCTTCGGATCGTCGGCCGCGAGGACGTTGACGAAGCCGGCCCCCTGCAGCAGCACCGACGCCTCCTGTGTGCGGGCCGTGTTCTGCCAGGCGGCACCCGCGGTCGACATCAGCGCCGACTTGATCTGCTTGACGTTCCAGTCGCGATGGCGCGCGCGCAGCAGCGCCGCAGCACCGGCAACGTGCGGCGAGGACATGCTCGTCCCGTCGATCGAGACGAAGTTCGAGCCACCGGAGAAATGCGGCAGGGTCGCCGAGAGGATCTCGCCGCCTGGCGCGGCGACGTCGGGCTTCAGGATGTGCCCGAATGCGGTCGGGCCCGCGGAAGAGAAGCCCGTGATGATCCCGCTGCGGCCGGTGAGGATCTCGGTGACGCCCGGGCCCACTCGAATCGCCGCACGGCCTGCTCGAGCCGCGAGGTAGTTGCGGAGGTTCGCGCCGTCGAGGTTCGGGATCATCCCCGTCGGAACCGGGAGCAGGAGCGGCAGCGGATTGGCCTCGCCCTCGCGGTTGTCGATGATCACGAGCCCCGATGCGCCGCCTTGGATCGCCCTGAGCGCCTTCGAGAAGAAACCGCAGTGGCCGCGGCTGATGAGGGCGATGCCGCCCGAGAGCGATCCGCGCGGCAGGGGGTTTCGCCCGAGATTCGGATCCCGGCCGAGCCCGCAAAGACGAGAGTCGACGGGCTGTCCGTTCGTGCCCCTGATCGAGCTGACGTCGACCAGAACCCGGTCCGACGTCCCCCAGCCGGCTGGCGCGGCGCCGCCCGGAGCCTCGAAGGGGATCTGCTTCACGTTCGCCGGCGCGCCTGCGTCGCGGACGGCGAGCACAGGCGCGTATACATGCGAATTCGTCGTCGCGGCCACCGTCAGCGCGTCGGGCGCGGTTCCGGGCGAGCCGGAGGTGCCGAAGCCGAAGTCGTCGCGGTCGTTGCCCGAGGAGATCACGGGGACGACACCCGCGTTCGCCACGTTCGTGACCGTCCTGATGAGCGCGTCCGTGCGCGGATCGGTTGCCGGCCCGCCGCCGGAGAAGTTGATCACGTCCATGCCGTCGCGAACGGCGGCTTCGAACGCCGCGACGATCTCGGGCGTGTCGGCGATGTTCCCGATCGGGCTGGGCACGTTGAAGACGCGGTAGTTGCCAATCCACGCCCGCGGCGCGACGCCGGACAGGCCCGGCGTGGGCGGGTGGTCGCGGCCGCCGGGGGATGTCGTCCCGCTGTTCCCGGCCGCGATCCCTGCGACATGCGTTCCGTGGAACGACGCGTTGCGGTCGAGCGGAAGCTTCCCGCGTCTTCCCGAGCCCGGCCCGGGGTAACTGCGAGCGGCGATGACCTTGGCGGTCGTGAACGCGCGCTGGCCTTTCGGGAACCCCGGCGGGAACGCGTAGCCCGCCGCGTTGAAGAAGGGGTTGAGATGATCGACGCCGTCGTCGACGATCCCGATCTTGACGCCGTCGCCGGTGATCCCGGTGGCCGCCGTGAAGGCGGGTGCCCCGATCAGCTGCGGGCTGCGGTTGAGCGCGAGGTTGTAGCGAAGGCTGGGGTAGACGTCGGCGACGAACGGCAGGCCGCTCAGCCGCGGCAGTCGCCGGATCGGAAGATCGACCGTCAGCCCGTTCAGCACGACCTGGAATGGCCGCGTGACGCGGGCTGAGGGGATCGCGGCGTGGATCGCCGAGGCCGCTGCGAGCTGCTCAGACTCGATCCGGGAGAGGTAGGCCCGTGACGAGCGGCTCGAGATGTCGAGCCGGCTGCCCGAGAGCGAGCCGAAGAACCCGGGGCCGCTCTCCTCCGCGAGCGACGGTCGTGCCAGCCCGACGATCACGCGAACGCGGTCGCTGCGCTTGGCCGAAGGCAGCTTCAGCGTGCCGTACCGCACGCGAGGGATCGTCCGGTCGCCGAACGACCGGTTGATCGGCTGGAGACCGGCGGCTGCAGACGCGGTTAGGGCGAGCGCCGCAATCAGGGCGATGAGCACGGGATAGCGGCGCAACCGCAACAGCGTAGCGACGACCGGAGACACCTTAGGATCGACCCGTGCCTGGGCGTTTCGAGGGCAAAACGGGACTGGTCACCGGGGTGGCGAACCGCCGTTCGATCGCGTGGGCGATCGCGCGTCGGCTCGCGGACGAGGGAGCACGGCTCGCGTTCACGTTCCAGGGCGAGCGACTCGAGAAGAACGTCCGTGAGCTCGCAGAGTCCGTCGGGAGTTCGGTCATCACGTCCTGTGACGTCCGCTCAGACGAGGATGTTGGCCGGGTTTTCGCAGAAGTTGGAGCTGAATTCGACGGGAAGCTCGACGTGCTCGTTCATTCGGTCGCGTTTGCAGCGGCGGAGGATCTCGAAGGCCGCTTCACCGATACGCCGCGGGATCGCTTTTGGATGGCGCTCGACGTCAGCGCCTACTCACTCGTCGCCTGTGCGCGGGCAGCGGAGCCGTTGATGGAGACGGCGGGCGGGGGCGCGATCCTGACGATGACGTACCTGGGCGGAGAGAGGGCCGTCCCGCACTACAACGTGATGGGCGTCGCGAAGGCGGCTCTCGACTCCTCGGTCAAGTACCTCGCGTGGGACCTCGGCGAGAAGAACATCCGCGTGAATGCGATCTCGGCCGGCCCCGTGAGAACGCTGGCCGCGCGGTCGATCGCGGGTTTTCCGACGATGGAGTCGATCGTCGAGGAGCGAGCGCCGCTCCATCGCCCGATCGACGCCGACGACGTCGCGGCCGCGGCGGGATACCTGCTCTCGGACGAGGCAGACAACGTCACCGGAACGACGCTCTACGTCGACTCGGGCTACCACGCGATGGGGATGTAGCGCCCTAGGAGCGAACGTGGCGGAACGGGCAGAGCCCATTTCGCGGCGAATTCAGCTTCGGGGAGGCGTGAAGTTCGCCCGCGCCCGCTCGACCTCGGGCCGCGCGTCACAGCCGTGCAGGTGGTCGTTCACGAGGCCCATCGCCTGCATGAACGCGTAGACGGTCGTCGGACCGACGAAGCGCCACCCGCGGCCTTTGAGGTCCTTCGCCAGCGCGCGCGACTCCGCCGTCTCCGCCATCTCCAGGAGCGCATCCCACGTCAGCCGCTTCGGCCGACTCGTGGAGTCCGGCTCGAAGCGCCAGACGTAACCGGCGAGTGAGCCCTCTTCGTCGACGAGCTCGACCGCACGCTGAGCATTGTTGATCGTCGCCTCGATCTTCCCGCGGTGCCGGACGATCGATGCGTCTCCGAGCAGCCGCTCGACGTCCTGCTCGCCGAAGCGAGCGATGCGCTCGAAGTCGAAGCCGGCGAACGCCCTCCTGAACCCCTCGCGCTTCCGCAGGATCGTCAGCCAGGACAGGCCGGACTGGAAGCCCTCGAGGCACAGCTTCTCGAAGAGTCGTCGATCGTCCGCGACCGGAAAGCCCCATTCAGCGTCGTGGTACGAGACGTATTCGGGTGCGGAGGCGCCCCAGAAGCAGCGGACGATCCCATCTTCGCCCCGGACGAGCCTGTCGTCGCTCACTCGAGCGCGCCCTTTTTCGTCAGCCACGTCATCACCTCGACGGACATCCGTCCGGCCCGCACGGACGGATCGCCCTCGGCGATCAGGCGCTTGGTCTCGTCGACGCCCGTTCGGAACATCGAGAACCCGCGCTTCGTCTCGTCCTCCTGGCCGTCGAAGGGGCCGGCGAGGATGAGGTGCCCGTGCTCACGCATCGAGTCGAGGAAAGCCAGGTGACCGCGCTGGAGCTCCGTCAGCTCCTCCTCGGAGTATTCGTCGGCGCGCGGGCCGCGTCGCAGCAACACGAACGTGAAGCGGTCGAGCTCCATCGTCACCTTCTATAGACGCTGACGGCACCGTCGCGCTGGAGGAACGTTCCGCGCGGGTTGCAGTCCGACCTCCCGAAGACGGCGAGCACGCGCACGCCGAGTGAGTCGAGCATCGACGCGGCGGGGCACGAGCCGAGCTCGTGCACGACGCGCAGCGCTTCCTTCGGCGCTACCGTCGAGTAGCTCAGCGGCCGCTCGCGCAGAGCCTGTATGGCGTAGTAGAGGTAGACGCTTGCGTCCTGGCGGTCCGGCGCCAGGACCGGCAGCTCCAGCAGCCGGCCAGGCGGTGCGCCGTGCACGGCGGCATAGGCACGATTTCCTTCGTCGGCAGCCGTCGCCTTCACCACGGTGACGCCGAGGCGCAGGTCGAGGGCGACCAGCAGGAGGGCCACCACGGGCGCCGCCGCCCAGCGCGCACGGCTGACGGCAAAGGCTGCGAGGCCGGCAATCGCGAGGCAGGCGATCGGCATCAGCCGCGCGGGGACGCGGGTGCTGTGCAAGCCGGGCAGGTGCTCCCAGAGAACGCGATAGCCGGGGAGGTTCCCTCCGAGCGCAAGCAGCATCGGAACCGCTGCCCCGACCGCGAGCACGGCGCCGAGCCGGTTCCGCAGGAGAACGACGCCGGCAACGGCGAGCGCCGGCGTCAGCCAGCCCACGAGCACGAACGTCTCGAGCCCGTGCCGGGGGTCGCGGCTCACGAAGTCGGCGAGGTCGGCGGAGTAGCGCTCGACCTGCCCGAATGAGCGAGCCTCGCCGATCGACCCTCGAATCGAGAACGCCCAGACGAGGAGGCCGGCCGCCACCGAAGCGCCGGCGGCGATTCCCGCCCAGGCGCGACTGCCGCGGCGCAGGAGCGCGTAGAGCACGAAGAACGGGATCGCGCCGAGCGCGAGGTGCACCTGTCCCGACAGCGGGATCGACGCCAGCGCCGCCGCCGACAGGACGTACCACCTTCGCTCCCATGCCCAGAGCGAGAGCGGCAGCACCATGGCCGTCCAGGCGAGGAGGTGGCCGGCGCCCGCCTGCATGGCGCGATACGGCGCAAGCGCGAACGCCAAGCCGCCCACGAGCGCCGGGCCGGTGCCGAGGCCGAGCGAACGAAGCCACAGAAACGTGAGCCCACCGGCTCCGGCGTAACCGAGCAACACGAAGGCGTTCCAAGCGACGACCGAGCCGAAGAGGGCGTGCAGTGGCCAGAACGGGAGCCCGAATGGCCACCCGGCGAAATTCACCCGCGGCGCCGCCTCGGGCTGGAAGCTGTAGGGATCGTGGACGGGGTCGGCGCCGCGGCCGAGCTGGTGGCCGGGCAGCCAGAGCTGCCAGAGCGTCTGCAGGTGGTCTCCGGGAGCAGCGGCGACCGGCAATCCGCGAAGGCCTTCCGCCAGGAACTCATCGTCCGCGTGTCTCAGCGCCGGCCACGTGGACACAGCCCCGGCGGCGAGATAGACCGCGACTACGACTCCCGCAAGGCCCGCGCCGCGGAGATGAGCTCGTCGAAGTCCGGCACCTCCGCGTCGTCGTAAGCCCATGCGCCGCGGACCGTACCGCCGCCGTCGACAAGGAACGCCGAGCGCGCGGCGACGTCATTCATCCCGCGCCACTGGCGCGCGATGCCGAAACCACGGATCGCCTCCCCGTTCCAGTCCGAGAGCAGCGGGAAGTTCAGGTCGAGCGCCTGCATCCAGGCAACGTGCGACCACGGGGAGTCCCGCGATGCCGCCATCGCCCTCACGCCCGCCTGCTCGAACTCCGCGCTCCTGTCACGCAGGAGCTCCATCTCGTTCGTTCAGGTGCCCGACCAGTCGAAGAGGTAGAAGAGCACGAGCACCGGGCCCTCCTCGACCAGCTCGTTCAGCGCGAGGCTCTCGCGCGGGGCCAGCCAGACCTTCGCTTCGGGCATCGAATCGCCGATCCGGAGCACGTCCGGACCTTAACCCGGTCCTCGACAGCACCAGCCTTCGATGCGCGGGAATCGACCCACGCCGGTGCCGCCCGGGTCAAACTGGACGCGGAGGCTCGAGATGGCCTTGATCTTGCTGACGTGCGTCGAGCGGATGAAGAGCCACTGGTCGGCGCTGGCCCAGCCAAGCAGCAGCCAGCGGCCGTCGGGCGACCAAGCGATGTCGCTGAACCGTCCCTTGCCGCTGAAGACGACTTGATGCCTGCGCAGGTTGTCGACGTCGACGGTGAGGAGCTCGCTCCGAGGGCCTACACGCCGGATGAGCGCGAGCTGACGTCCTGCGGGCGAAATCGCGAAGTCGACGAGTCGGCCGGGGAAGAGGAGGAACTGGCGTCGCCTCCCGAAGCTGTCGAAGACGCTCAGCCCGAACCCCGCGTCGTAGCGGGGGGCGGTGACCAGGCGCTGGCCGGTCGGCGACCACTCCAGCTGCTGCGCCGCCGCAGTAGCCTCGCCTCCCGTCCAAAGCGCCGCGCCGCTGTCGGTGTTGACGACGTTGACGTTGCCGCCTTTCGCGACGTAGGCGAGCACGTGCTCGTCGCCGGGCTTCCAGGCGGGCGCGACGTCCTCGACGCCGTCGAGCCGACGATCGCCGCTCCCGTCGCCTGCGACCACGCGGATGCTGGAGCGGCTGAGATACGCAACGCGAAAGCCGCTCGGCGACCAGCGCGGATGCCGGATTCCCGGCTGCGAGATGGTCCAACGGACGACGCCCTTGGGCGTGAGCGCCGAGAGTTGGTGCTGCTTGGAGGCGCCCACGAAGCGGCCCTGCGGCGACCACGTCGCTTCCTGATACTCACCGAGCTTGCGTCGCGCGCCGTCGGCGGCGACCGTCCAGACGCCGCTGCGCGCCGCCACGAGCACGCGGCCGCGGGTGGGCGGCGCGAACGGCGCCGGCCGCGCCTGGGGGACGCCGACGACGACCCGCTCGCTCCCGACCGCCTCTCGCGCCTCCCGGAGCACGGCACGGCCGGGCGGGCTTAGGGCCGCGGCGAGAACGGCGACGCCGATCGCAGCGGCCGCGATCGGGCGCTGGTGGCGGATGGGCCACGGCGTCGGCTCCCGCTCGGAGAACGCCGTGCGGGTGACGCGCCACGCACGCCGCTGCGCCCCGATCTCGTCGGGCGGCGTCGCGGCCACCAACGTCTGGCGGAGGCGGCGCTCGTTCACCGGCTGTCGCCTTCCAACCGATCGGCGAGCTCGTCGAGACCACGGCGGAGCCGTGAATTCACGGTCCCGCGCGGCAGCTCGAGCAGCTCGGCGATCTCGCCCGGCGTGTATTCGAGGAGGTGCCGCAGCACGATCACGGCCCGGTGCTCCGGTGAGAGGGCGGCCAGTGCGGCGACGACGGGCGGCGAGAAGCTCGCTTCGCCGCCTTCGTCCTCGCCGACCGCTGCGAGCACGCCGTCGCCGACCTCTGCGCGGAGCGCCCTGGCTCGCGCCCAGTCGATCGCGCGGTTGACGACGATCCGATGGAGCCACGGCCCGAACGGGCGACGCCGATCGAACCGGTCGAGGGCACGAATCGCCGCCAGGAACGACTCCTGCGCGATGTCCTCGGCCGCAGCGCCGTCATGCACGATGAGGTAGGCGGCCCGGTACGCGCGCGGCCAGTGCTCGCGGAAGAGCGCCTCGAGATCCGACAGCGAGCCCGCCTGCGCACCGTGGATCCAGGCACGCTCGTCGCGTCGCAAGCCCGCCATCGCCCGCTTGGAATACGCACGGGTACGGCGCAATGGTCCATCGGCAGCAGTACGCCCGCGCTCCGCGGAGAAGTCCGGGACTCCTCGGGTCTTCACACCCGTACTGTGAGTGATGCGAGCCCTGACGGCCACCGGAATCGCCGTGATGTTGGTCGCCGGCGGTGCGGGCGCGGCTTCCGGATCCGCAGACGCTTATCGAGGAGTGTGTGGCGGCTCCCACCTCCCCACCGCGCCCGAAGGCCTTCCTGCTGCCGTGATGATCCGCACGAACTGCGGCTTTTTTCGTGTCGAGCGCAGTCGTCACGTCGCTCAGCTCGACGAAACGCAGGCTCGAGAGGAGGATGCTCCTGCCGTCGCACCCCGGTCGGAAGCGATCGTGATCTACAGCCCCGATACGGGCGTGAAGACCGTCTACCTCATTGAGTCCGGAGGGCACAGCCCGAAGCCGGTGTATAGCCACCAGACGGGACTCGGCCTCTGGTTCGGCCTGTGCGAGGAGACACCCCTTCGCTGGCGAGGGACGTGGGCTCTCTATGCCAGCAGCGAGGGCCATCTCGTGGCGATCGAGAGCAGGACCGGGCGGCTGGTCGACCTCACAGCTCTCCTCGCTCGCCTCCCCGGAGGGCACACGAAGGTGAAGGGGAAGGTCACGGCGATCGCAACTGGACCTGACCCAGAGCGTTTACGCCGCGGAACGGGCTCCGCCCGTTCCGCCGCTACGGCTCCTCGACAAGGAAGTGTCCGAGAGCGGCTGGGCCGCGCGGCGCGGAGCGCCGCCCGGCTTCATACGGTCGCCGAAAGTCGTGAGACTTTCGGCGAAGAGGCGACCGCTAGGTCGCCGCTTCTTCGGTGGCGTCCGCGATCTCGCGGGCGACTTCCGTGATGTCGCGGTTGGCGTTGTAGACCCGGAGCTGGCGGTCCGAGCCGTTGCCACGGCGCAGGATCTCGGTGATCCCCTCGAGTTCCCGCTCGGAGCCGAGCTCGCGCGCATGTGGCTCTAGCTCCCGCAGCCGCCGGCGCACGAGTTGGGCGACGGCGACGCGGTTCCGCCGCCCAGTGGCGAGATCCATTATCGGCGCCTCGAGCCCGTACCGCACCGCGAGCCACTTGTTCTCGGTCGTGAGCACCCGGTGGTAGCCCGGGATCTCGCCCTCCTCGTCGTAGAGCTCGGAGTAGTGCTTGACGAGCGCCTGGCAGAAGGCCGCGATCGCGACGGCGTCCTCGACTCGCGTCACCCCGTCGCAGATCCTGATCTCGACCGTACCCAGCTTGGGGTGCGGGCGGATGTCCCACCACGTGTGCGTGTAGTCCGCGATCACCCCGGTGTGCTCGAGGTGGCCGATCACCTCCGCGTACTCCGCGTAGTCGCGGAAGCGCGGCGGCGGACCCGAGCGGGGGAAGGCTGCGAAGATCGGCTGCCGCGTGGACGCGAGCCCTGTCGGTTCTCCGCGCCAGAAGGGCGAGCTGGCCGAGAGGGCCAAGAGGAGAGGCAGGTCGAGGAGCACGCCGTTGATGACGTTGATCGCCTTGTCGGGGTCGTCGACGGCCACGTGGACGTGCAGGCCGAAGATCAGCTCGCGGCGGGCGACGTACTGCATCTGGTCTACGAGCGTCCTGTAGCGATCGCGGGCAGTGATCCGCTGGCGCTCGAAGAGGCTGAATGGGTGCGTTCCCGCCGACCCGACGCGGAGGTTGTGGTCGGCGGCGATGTCGCGGACGGCGGTCCGCAGCCGGCGCAGCTCGCGGTCCGCGTCGCCTGCTGTGCGGCAGACCGGCGTCGCGACCTCGAGCACCGACTGCATCAGCTCCGGTTTCATTCGCGCCTCGTCTTCGTGCCCCACGATCGCCGCGAGCACAGTGTCGATGCGCTGGACGAGGTCGAACGTCTTCGGGTCGAGGAGCATGTACTCCTCCTCGACGCCGAGCGTGTAGGTCTGGCCCTTGCCGAACGCGTGGTCGAGCACGCTGCCCGCCGGACCGAGCCCCGTGCCGGTGATCGAGGGCGGCCAGGCCTGCTTCATCGCCCGATTATCGCGTCGGCTTCGATCTCCACGAGCCAACGCGGGTCGAGAAGCGCCGCGACGACCACGCCCGTCGTCGCCGGCCGGACTTCGCCGAAGACCTCGCCGTGGGCGCGGCCGACGGCGTCGATGTCCTCGGCGCGGGTGAGGTACATCCGCGTGCGCACGACGTTCTCGGGCTCGGCGCCCGCCTCCGCAAGCGCGGCCAGGATGATCTCGAGGCAGCGCCGCGCCTGGCCGTACGCATCGGGTGGCGGATCGATGCCGTCCGGCATCACCGGGGCCGTTCCGGAGACGAATACACGGTCGCCGACGACGACGGCGCGTGAGTAGCCGATGCTCGCCTCCCACGGCATCGCGGAGGAGATGCGGCGTCGCGCCATGTTGGAAGTATCTCCGCATGGAGGCGCTCAACCAGGTCGAGAGCTGGCCTGCGGAGAACGTCGCCGCCGGGGTCGTCTCCCGGGGAGAGGTGGTGGCGACGCACGGCGACGCCGCGCGAGAGTTCCGCTGGGCCTCCGTGACCAAGCCGGTGACGGCGCTCGCGGTGCTCGTCGCGGCCGAAGAAGGGATCATCGACCTCGACGAGCCCGCAGGGCCTCCGCACTCCACCGTGCGCCACCTGCTCGCTCACGCGTCGGGTCTGCCGTTCGAGGGTCGCGAACCGATCGCCCGGCCGGGAGCGCGGCGGATCTACTCGAACACCGGCTTCGACGTCCTCGCGGAGCTGGTCGCCGAGCGCGGCGAGATGCCGTTCGCCGAGTACCTGCGGCAGGCCGCGCTCGAGCCGCTCGGCATGGGGGCGGAGCTCCGCGGCTCCGCGGGCTCCCATCTTTTCGGGAGTCTCGACGACCTGATTGCGGTGGCGAGGGAACTCCTCTCGCCGACGCTCGTCGCGCCCGAGACGCTGGCGGAGGCCACGACGGTGCAGTTCCCCGGCCTGGCGGGGGTGATCCCCGACCTGGGACGCTTCGACCCGAACGACTGGGGCCTCGGCGTCGAGCTCAAGGACGAGAAGCGTGGCCACTGGTCCGGCACGAAGCCCTCAGCCCGAACCTTCGGGCACTTCGGTGGCAGCGGCACATTCCTGTGGGTCGACCCGGCGGTCGAGCTCGCGTTCGGCGTGCTCACCGACCTCGAGTTCGGCGACTGGGCGAAGACGGCGTGGCCGCGTCTGTCCGACGCGATCTACGAGGAGGCGGTCAACGCCTGACCCGCAGAGTCGCGCGCATCCCGCGCACGGAATGATCGGCTACGGCGCACCAGAGCCGATAGAGGCCCGGGCGGAGCTTCACCGAGAGCGTGGCGCGCGAGCCGGGGAGGATCTTCGCTATGCGCCAGCGCTTCGTCCCGCCGACTCGGCGCAGGACGAGGTCGTGCTCGTCTTCGCCGTAGTTGACGAGCTCGATCAGGGCGGGGCCCTGGCGGACCGACAGCCGCGAAAGCCGGTACTCGAACTCGAGCGCGGTCACCTGCACGCGCTGCGGCGCTCGCGCGGCGAGCATGGGCGTTGCCGCCGCGCCGACTGCGGCGGCGGACACCAGTAGGAGCGCGAAGAACCTCATTTGACGAGCTGGAGCCTCCGGTACGCCCGCGCGTTCGGGATCGCATCGGCCGCGTCGAAGTCGAACCACTGCTCGAGCAGTGAGGTGTAGACGCTGGGGTAGTCGACACTGGCCTTCAGGTTGCCGTTCTTGTCGAGGCCGTCCCGAAGGCGCGGCAGCTCGCCGACCATCTGGCCCTGGACGCGGGCACCCATCAGGAATACGGCGCCCGCGGCGCCGTGGTCGGTGCCGTTGGAGCCGTTCTCCTCGACTCGTCGGCCGAACTCCGACCAGACAAGCGTGAGCACGCGGTCGGCGAGACCGCGCGCCTCGAGGTCGCGCTGGAACGCGAGCAGCGTCTCGCTCGTCAGCTTCAGGCCCTGCGAGAGCGCCTCGGGCTGGTCGGAATGCGTGTCGTACATGCCGTAGGCCCGCAGCGCGACGCAGCGGAGCGGCAGCCCCGCGGCGAGCATCGCCGCGAGACCGGCGAGCCGCTGGGGGAAGCCACTGCGGTGCGTCGGATAGGTGACGGTGCTCCCGAAGTTGCCGCCCTGTGCCCCGTTGAACACCGATAGTTGGCTGCGGAGGCGAGCCACGTGCGTCGAGGCGTGTCCGATTGCGGCGAGCGCCTTGTCGGCGGTGCCTCGGGCGTTCCCAAGCGGCGCGATCGTCTCGAGCATCTCCCGCTCGACGTCGCCCCAGACGCCCGGCGCCCAGAACCGATATTGGTCGGCGCCGCGCAGTGCCGCCACCGGCGCTCTCGCGGTCGCGAGCGGCGGAGCGAGCTCGCCGTCGAGGCTGAGGCCCTGCAGCGGGTTGTCGGGACGGCCGGCGTTGTCGAGGTAGCGTCCGAGCCAACCGGTCCGTAGCCGGGGGTTCGTCGCTCCGACTTCCCAGTAGTGGCGCGAGGTGAAGTGGGACTGGTCGGCGTCGGTGTAGCCCACCGTCGGCAGCACGGTCAGCTTGCCCTCGAGATGGAGCGTCCTGAGCGCGGCGGCGGAGGGATGCCAGCGAAGCCGCGGATCCTCAGTGAACGCGAGGCCGGAGTCCGGCAGCGCGAGCTTCGGCCGCAGGCGACGGTAGTCGGGGTCGCCGACGGGAGAGAGCAGCGAGAGCGAGTCCGCGCCGCCGTCGAGGAAGAGCGAGACGAGCACGGGCTGGTTCGGCGCGGCCTCGGCCGCCTCGAGCACGCCCTCCTCGAAGAGCGGGAGGCGGAGCGCCCCGGCGCCGTAGACAGCGAGGGCGACACCGGCGGAGCGCAGGAGCATCGAGCGGCGGTCGAGGCCCGTTCCGGCAGGTACGGGCATCCCCGGCTCGATCGCGGGAAGGCCGGCCCCTGCTTCCGCGACGGCCTGGCGGAGCAGGGAGGAGCGCGAGAACTCGTTGCAGCAGTTGGTCATGAGGTCTGGAAGTCGGGGGAGACGGCGATCAGATGGCGCAGGGAGTTCTCGATCAGCGCCGGGTAGCTCTTGCGCTTCCAGCTCGTGTTCGCCGTAGCGAGGGCGCGGACGCTGTACGCGCGTAGAGCGCGGCGCGTGCCGCTCGAAAGGTGCGGACTGCCCCAGAACTCGAGCGCCCGGTCGAGGAGCTTGTCGGCGTCGAACGGCGCCTGGACCTTGGCCGGGTCCAGCACCGCGGGCCGCGTGACCCGTCCCGCGATGTCCCAGCGCGCGAGATAGCTCGCCGTATCGAGCCAGCGCTCGTCGTTCCAGCCGGAGACGTTCGGCGGGAAGAAGAGCTGCTGCCCCGCGTTCGCGCACAGCCACGTCCACGACTCGGTGTCGATGCCGCGTCCGGCGGCCCGCAGCAGGCCGGCGGTGTAGACGATCGGCGACTTGACCATCCGCGGGCCCTCGTAGAGGTGCGGGTGCTTGAGGATGGCCTCCACGACGGGGCGTACCGCGTAGCGCCCTTTGACGTACCGCCGCTCGAGCGCCTTCTGCGTCCCGCGCGGCGGCGCGGTCGGGTTGAAGCAGCCCCAGAGCTTGCGGACGAAGAAGACTGGGTGGCTGCGATGGTGGACGCACAACCGGCAGGCATCGCGCCAGTCGAAGCGCCCACGGCGGCCGAAGACGCGCTTCGTTGCCGACGTCGTGCCGGTCGCGGTCGAAGCGGAAGCGGTACGGGCCGATGCCCTCTTTCCAGTCGTTGCGGAACCCCGTCAGCGCGCGGGCCTGCTCACGAACGTCGCGTTCCGTGTACCCGCGGCCGGCGCCGAGCGTGAAGAGCTCCATCAGCTCACGCGCGTAGTTCTCGTTCGGCGACCACTTGGAGTTGTCCGTCCCCGAGAGCCAGAGCAGCATCGCCGGATCGCGGGTGACGGCCAGCAGCAAGTGGTCGAACCGCCCCAGCCAGTACCGGCGGAAAAGCGCGTTCTGGCGGAGCATCAGTCCCTGCGAGCCGACGCCCTCGTTCGACGTCGCGAACCAGTCGTGCCAGACGAGCGTCATGCGCTCGATCAATGGACGGCTGCCGCGCACCATGCGGTCGAGCCACCAGAGGTGGTCGTGGCCCCAGGCGTCCCGCGGCGCGAGCCGGCGGCCCTTGTCGTCCCTCGGCGCCGGCCCTCGGAACCGCTGCCGCCCCGGCGCCGTCAGCGCCTCGACGGCACCGTTCAGGCCCTTCTTCGCGAGGGCCTCGGCCTCGCCGCGGCGAGGACCGAAACCGGCACGCCAAAGCAGGCGTTCGGCCTGCTCTGGCCCGAATTCGCCCCTATGACGGGTGAACGAGATGCGGCGGGCTGCAACTGCCCTTCTGAACGGTTCCTCCGCGGGCAGTCGGTGAGTCCGATCCCTCGAACGAGGGATGCCTAGTCCGGATCGGAGAAGAGCGGCCGGATGAACTCGTCGAACGTCTCGCGGTCGCAGCTGGCGAGCGTGACCGGCGTCATCGGCGACACACTTGCCGTCCGCGGGATCCCCATCGTCAGCGCCACCTCGCCGAAGTAGTCGCCGGGCTTCAGCACGCCCCTGATCCCGCGCTCGTTCTGGACGACTGAGAGCAGGCCGTTCAGCACGACATAGAAGCGGTCGCCGTTCTCGCCCTCGGTGACGACCGGAGCGCCCGGCCCGAGCTCCTCGCGCCGCATCCTTCCGGCGAGCTTGAGCAGGCGTTCACCCGGGAGCGCTGCCAGCAGGCCGATGCGGGAGAGCTCGGTGACCGATGCGGGAACGTGGCGCGGCACGACGGTCCCTATTGTGGCGGCGTGGGCGAGCTCGACGGCTGGAGGCACTGCCCGGTGTGTGCGACGGCGATCGAGCCGGAGGAGGGTCGGGTCGAGTGTCCCGAGTGCGGATTCGTAACCTTCGCCCACTCGATGCCGACGGCGTCCGCGGTGGTCGACGACGGTCAGGGACGCGTGCTCCTGAGCAGGCGGGCCAACGACCCCTCCGCTGGGAAGTGGGATCTCCCTGGCGGCTTCGTCGAGGAAGGGGAGCACCCGCTCGACTGCCTGCGGCGCGAGCTCCGCGAAGAGGCAGGCATCGGGCTGGCGGACGAGCAGCTGCTCGGGATCTGGATGGACCAGTACGACTACAAAGGGCGGCGCGTGGCCACCCTCAACGTCTACTACACGGCGCGTGTCGGCGAAGGGACGCCGATGCCGGCGGACGATGTCGCCGAGCTGCGGTGGTTCGCGCTGTCCGAGGTTCCCACGGGTGAGCTGGCGTTCGCGCACATCCGGGATGTGCTGTCAGCCTGGAACGAGGACGCTTAACGCGCGCGGCTCGATCGAGAACTCGATCGGCGTCTCGAGGTTGGTCGGCTCCCCGTCCACGGCTGCGCGAAGCGACGGGGCAGCGGAGTCGATGATGAATCGCTCGCGGGCCGTCTCATCCCAGCTGCTGGGTCGCCAGCCGCCCGCGAGATAGAGATGAAGGCGGCCCTCGTCGAGCCGCTCGCGTTCGCCGATCGAGAAGAGCTCGAGCTTGTAGTCGTTGTTCGCGACGAGCGCGATCTGGGCGTCGACCGGCTTCCCATCCACAGAGAGGCCGGTGCTGTCGCGATTGCGAGCGAGCAGGAGCAGGGCACGGAGCTGCGCGAAGGCATTCCGTCGCCGCCGGTGGTGCTCGCGGTGGTGGACGAGGAGCGCGTAGAGGCCAAGAGAGACGTTGTTCAGGAACGGGCGATCGGCGGCTCGACCAACATCGATCCGGCGCTCCGAGCCCGTGAAGGCGTCGAGGGCGCCGATTGGGTCGTCGCGGTCGAGGCCGAGGTCGCGCGCGAAGTGGTTCCGAGTCCCGAAAGGCACGCAGACGAACGGCACGTCGCGCTCGATCGCGACCTCTGCCACCGGCGCGAGCGATCCGTCGCCGCCCGCGACGCCGACCGCGTCGGCCTGTGCGGCGCGCGCGAGCCCCGCGGGATCGTCGTCGGGCCCGAGGACGCGCGCGTCGATGCCGCGCTCGTTCGCCTCGGCTTGAAGTTCCTCCGCGCTCGGGCTGTCGTCGCCCGAGCGCGGATTGATCAGGAGGAGTTGAGTTATGCCTCGACGGGCTCGAGGCCGAGCGAGCGCTCCAACGCCGACTTGGGCTGCGCGCCGATCGCGGCGGCTGCCGGCTCACCGTCCTTGAAGAGCACCATCGCCGGGATCGAGGCGATCCCGTAGCGCTGCGCAAGGCCCTGCTCCTCGTCGATGTTGACCTTGACGAGCTTGATTGACCCGGGGCGCTCTTCGGCGATCTTCTCGAGATGCGGTTCGACCATGTGGCACGGGTGGCACCACTCGGCCCAGAAGTCCACGAGGACCGGTGTGTCTGACGCGAGCACCTCCTGTTCGAAGGTCTGCTCGGTGACGTTCTGTGCTTGAGACATCAGGTTCCTTTCAACAATGAGATTCGAAGAGGCTAACGACCGCGACGGCTGACGTGTTCCCGCCCCGCCGTAAAATCGAACGCATGGCCGATCGCGTCTTCGAACCGCTTCCTCAGGTGCCCGATCACCCTACGCTCGAGGAGGAGATCCTCGCGCTCTGGGAGCGGGAAGGGACGTTCGGGAAGCTGCGCGAGCTGAACGCCGAAGGCCCGAGGTGGAGCTTCATCGACGGTCCGGTGACGGCCAACAAGATCCTCGGCGTCCACACCGCGTGGGGGCGGACGCTCAAGGACGTCTTCCAGCGCTACAAGGCACTGCGTGGTTTCCACCAGCGCTACCAGAACGGCTTCGACTGCCAGGGCCTCTGGATCGAGGTGGGCGTCGAGCGCGAGCTCGGGCTGAACTCGAAGCGCGAGATCGAGGAGTACGGGTTGGCGGAGTTCGCGCGGCGCTGTCGCGAGAAGGTCGCCTGGTCGGCCGGCGAGCTCACACGCGGCTCGAAGCGTCTCGGCATGTGGATGGACTGGGGCAACGACTACTTCACGTTCAGCGACACGAACATCGAGTACATCTGGCGGTTCCTGAGGGTCGTGCACGAAGCCGGCCGGCTCTACAAGGGCCACCGCTCGACGGAGTGGTGCCCCCGCTGCGGAACCTCGATCTCGCAGCACGAGCTGACGCAGAGCGACGTCTACCGGGACAAGACGGACCCCTCGATCTACGTGCGCCTGCCGCTCGTCGACCGGCCCGGCGAGTCGCTCGTCGTCTGGACGACGACGCCGTGGACGCTGCCGGCGAACGTCGCAGCCGCAGTGAAGCCCGACGCCGAGTACATCCTCCGCGAGAGCGGCGAGTGGGTCGCGCGGGAGCGCTATCCCGAGGACACCGCCGTCCGCACCTTGAGGGGCGAGGAGCTACTCGGGCTGGCCTACGAAGGCCCCTTCGACCACCTGCGGGATGCCGCGGGCACCGAGCACCGCGTGATCCCGTGGGAGGAGGTGTCGCTGGACGAGGGCACCGGCATCGTCCACATCGCCCCCGGCGCCGGCACCGAGGACTTCGAGCTCGGACAGGAGCTGGGCCTGCGCGTCATCGTTCCGGTCGACGAGAGCGGCCGCTTCTACGAGAACTTCGGCTGGCTCCACGGTGTCAGCACCGTCGAGTCGACCGACCAGATCGTCCAGGACCTCGCGGAGCGCGGGCGGCTCGTCGAGGCCGGCGAGGTCGTCCACCGCTACCCCCACTGCTGGCGCTGCTCGACGCCACTCATCTTCCGCGTCACGGACGACTGGTTCATCGCCGTCGACGAGCTGCGGCAGCCGCTCATTGACGCGAATGCGACGGTGCGGTGGACACCGGAGTACTTCGGGAAGCGGATGGACGACTGGCTCCGCAACATGGGCGACTGGAACATCTCGCGTCGCCGGTACTACGGCCTGCCGCTCCCGATCTACGAGTGTGAGTGCGGCCACGTGAACGTGATCGGTTCACGCGCTGAGCTCGAGGAGCGGGCGCTGGGCGGGCTCGAGCAACTCGAGGAGCTCCGGCGGCCCTGGCTCGACGAGGTGCCGATTCGCTGCGAGTCGTGTGGTAAGGAGGTGCGGCGGATCCCTGAAGTCGGCGATGTCTGGCTCGACGCCGGCATCGTCCCCTTCTCGACGCTCGGCTGGCAGAACCCCGAGTGGATTCCCGAGGGGTACGCGACGGGCGCGGCACGTGGGCTGACGCGGGCGGATCTGCCGGATCACTCGTACTGGGAGCAGTGGTTCCCCGCGGATTGGGTGTCGGAGATGCGCGAGCAGATCCGTCTCTGGTTCTACTCGCAGCTCTTCATGTCGGTGGCCCTAACAGGCCGCGCGCCGTTCAGGGAAGTGCTCGGCTACGAAAAGATGCTCGACGAGCACGGCCATGAGATGCACGGCTCGTGGGGGAACATGATCGAGGCCGAGGAGGCGTTCGCGCGCATGGGTGCGGATGTCATGCGCTGGCAGTTCTGCGCGCAGCCGCCGGATCGCAACCTGCTCTTCGGCTACGGGCCGGCGCACGAGATCAAGCGGAAGCTCCTGACGCTCTGGAACTCGGTGGGGTTCTTCGTCACCTATGCGAACATCGAGGGCTTCCGGCCGGAGTGGGGGGTCGCGCCGACGAGCGAGGCTCCTCTCGACCGGTGGCTCGTCGCCCGCACGGCGCAGCTCGTCGAGGAGGCGATGGCGGGCTACGAGGCATTCCTCACGGTGGACGTGATCCGCGCGTTCGACTCGTTCGTCGACGATCTCTCGAATTGGTACATCCGGCGCTCGAGGCGGCGGTTCTACTCATTCGACGACGGCGCGTTCTCGACGCTGTGGTGGGCGCTCGTCCAGGGGATCCGGGTCGTGGCGCCGGTGATGCCGTTTCTGGCGGAGCATCTCTGGCAGGTGCTCGTCCGCCGAAAGGCGGAGGACGCGCCGGTATCCGTCTTCCTTGCGCGCTGGCCGGAGGTTTCGGAGGCGGATGACGCGCTCTTGTCCGAGATCGCGGAGGTACGCCGAGTCGTTCGCCTCGGGCACCAGGCGCGCGCGACATCGGGATTGAAGCTCCGCCAGCCGCTGCGGCGACTCGTCGTCCAGGGCGCGGAGCTGTCCGGCGAGCACGTCGACGAGGTTCGAGAGGAGCTGCGCGTCAAGGACGTCGAGCGGGGTGAGCTCGAGGCCGAGGAGCTGGTCGTCAAGCCGAACCTCCCGGTGCTCGGGCCGCGGCTCGGGAAGGAGCTCGCGGCAGTGCGCTCAGCGCTGGCGGCGGGCGAGTTCGAGCGGGTCAACGGCGGTTTCCGCGCCGCCGGCCACGAACTCGGTCCGGACGACGTGCTCGTCGAGCGCCGCGGCAAGGAAGGCTGGGCGGTCGCGGCGGACGACGCCCTCACTGTCGCGCTCGACACGCGCCTCGACGACGAGCTGCTGCTCGAGGGTCGCGTGCTGGATCTGATCCACGCGCTGAACTCGATGCGGAAGGAGGCGGGCCTCGAGTTGACCGACCGCATCGTCGTCACGCTCCCGGCTGCGGATTCCGACCTCCTCGCACACGAGGAGTGGATCAAGCGCGAGGTGCTGGCGACGGAGATCCGCGTCGACGGAGGGTCGGCAGCGCCCCACATCGCGCGCGTCTGAGAAAAGATGCGCGTGTGAGCGAGCGGGACGGAGACCGCCGGTCCGGGAAGGACCACCGCTCAGGCGGCGACCGGCGGAAGGAGTCGCGGCGCCGCGACGAGGGCGAGCGCCGATCAGGCCAGGACCCGACGCTCCGGCCGCGATCGCCGTCGGCCCAAGCCGTAGCGCCTCGTCACGGTGCCAGACCCCGTGTCGGGTCTGCACCAAGAGTGGCACGAATGAGTGCCGCTACCGGCCACAGGCCTGGCCAGTTTCGGCATCGTCGGACGATGGCGCGCGCCAACCGACTGCTCGAGCCCAGCGGGATCTACCACGTCACGACCTCGGCCGTCGAGGACCTCGTCGCTTTCCGCAGCGACGGCGACCGCCTGCACTTCCTGCAGCTCCTGGATCGCGTGGTCAGCCGCCAAGGATGGCGCTGCCAAGCGTACTGCCTGCTCGGTACGCACTACCACCTCCTGCTCCAGACGCCTTCGGCGGACCTGTCGGTCGGGATGCACCGTTTGAACGGGATCTACGCTCAGGGCTTCAACAAGCGGCACGAGCGCCGCGGGCACCTGTTCGGCGACCGCTTCAACTCGGTCACCGTGAGAAGCGACGCGCACTTGCTCGAACTGTCGCGCTACATCGCGCTCAACCCCGTCCGCGCCGGCCTCTGCCACAAGCCCGAGCAGTGGGAGTGGAGCAGCTACGCCGCGACGATCGGCTTGCGCGTTCCGCCATCGTTCCTCGACGCCGACAGCGTGCTGAGGCGCTTCGGGCGTAGCAGGAGCCTCGCGCGTCGCCGCCTGCGGAGCTTTGTGGACGAAGAGTTACCGCCTCGTCACGGGGTCTGACCCCGCGGACTAGCGCTGCGCGTCGGCGAGCGCGAGCTCGCGGCGGAGCTCGACGGGCAGTCGGAAGACGACGTCCTCGTACACGGACTGGAACGGCTCGATCGAGTCCACGCCGAAGGCGCGGAACCACTCGCACACCCGCTCGACGAGCTTCTCCGGCGCCGATGCGCCCGACGTGATTCCCACAGTCTCGACACCTTCGAGCCACGCCTCGTCGATGTCGGTCTCGTCGTCGATCAGGTGGGACGGCACCCCGCCGGCCCGTGCGACCTCGACCAGACGGTTCGAGTTCGACGAGTTCTTCGAGCCGATCACGAGCAGCAGGTCGACGACCTCCAGCAGATCCTTCACGGCCCACTGTCGGTTCGAGGTCGCGTAGCAGATGTCGTCGCGCTTGGGCGCTCGGATCGAAGGAAACCGGCGCCGCAGCACGGCGATGATCTCCGCCGTCTCGTCGACGGACAATGTCGTCTGCGTGATGTACGCGACGCGCTCGGCATCTTCGAACTCCACCCGCTCGGCATCCTCCACGGTCTGCACGAGCACGATCGAGTCTGGGGCCTCGCCCGTCGTCCCGATTACCTCCTCGTGCCCTTGGTGTCCGATGAGGGCGATCGAGTAACCCTCCGCCGCATACCGCCGCGCCTCGACGTGGACCTTCGTCACCAGAGGGCAAGTCGCGTCGATCGTGTTCAGCCCTCGGGCGGCCGCGTTCTCGTAGACGGACGGGGCGACCCCGTGCGCCGACAGCACCACCGTTGCGCCCTCGGGCACCTCGGTCTCGCTCTCGACGAAGATCGCCCCGCGCTTCTCGAGCTCTCGCACAACGTGCGCGTTGTGGACGATCTCCTTGCGGACGTAGATCGGCGCCCCGTGAAGATCGAGCAGCCGCTCGACGGTCTCGACCGCGCGCTCGACGCCGGCGCAGTAGCCCCGCGGGGAGGCCAGAAGCACTCGCTTCACCACACCGACCACTGTAGCCCGCCCGCGTTTTCCCGCTTACAAAGATGGGCCGGTCGGCCTATTGGAATTTCCACCCTGCAGGGGTACCGTCCCTCTCACTGGGCGACGCGAACCGCGGTGCGCGTACCTGGCCACGATCCGCGGTGAGCACTGGGGAGCGCCCGCCGTACCGACCCCCCGAGCGGCGGGCCTCCCTCGTTTTCGCGCGACGGCATCTCGCCGTATCATCGCGAGCAGCGTGTTGCTCACGGCGGCGACCCTCGGCTACGTCCTGCTCGGGTTGGCGGCAGCGATTTTCGCGCTCGCGGTCATTCTGCTCGTCCTCTATCACCGCCGGACGACCGCGGCGGGCGAGACTGCGCCCACCGCATCACCGCCGCAGCCGGAGCCGGAGCGGACGGAAAGCGCGCGGGGAGGCGATCGGCCCGCCTGGGTCCTGTCACTTTCCGCCAGCCTCTCCCATACCGACCGATCCGAGGCGATCGCCCGCGTGCTCCTCCACGAGGTCGTGACGCTCCTCCAGGTGGAGTTCGCGGGCCTCGCGCTGATCAGCGACGACGGGAAGCAAGCGCGAGGCCTCTACGCGCTGGGGAACGATGCGGAGCTCGACTGGTGGTCGTCGGTCACGCTCGACCTCGAGACCGACCCCTCGGCGGTCGCGAGCACCGTCTTCGAAGCCGCGCCGCTGACGATTTACGACGTTGAGTCCTCCCCCCGCGTCGACCGGCGGATCGCCAAGCGAGTGGGGGCGAAGAGCGCCGCCTTCGTCCCGCTGATCTCCGGCGAGCGTGTGATCGCGGTGCTCATTGCCGCCACCACTCGCGCGCGCCGCCCGTTCCCCGCCGACGAGATCGCCCTGCTGGAGGCTGTCGCCGCCGAAGCTGCGCTCGCTCTCGACCGAGCCCGCTCGGCCGTCGAGCTCGAGGAGGCGCTCGGCCGCGAGCGGCTGATCGCCGCGATCGGACGCAAGGTCCGGTCGGAGCACGACATCGAAGCCGTCCTCCGCGTCGCCGTTGAGGAGACCGGGAAGGCGCTGGAGCTCGCGCGCTGCTTCATTCGCCTCGGGGAGGCCGGCGAGTCGGTACCCATCCGCGCGGAGTGGGATGCGCCGGGCACCAAGGCGATCGGCAACGCCGCGCCGAAGCTGCCCGTGACGAATCTCGCGCTGCGCGAGCAGAGAACCGTTGCCGTCGCGGACGTCGCGAACGCAGCTGAGCTGGCGGATCCCGAGCTGGGCGGTGCGGAAACGCTCGAGCAGCTGGGCGCGCGCGCGGCGCTGGCCGTGCCGATCGTCGTCTTCGAGCGCACGATCGGCGTGCTCGGCCTGCACCGCTCCGAGCCTTCCATGTGGTCGGCCGCCGAGACCTTGCTCGCCGAGGCTGTCGCGCGGGAGCTCGGGCTCGCTCTGCACACCGCCCAGCTGCTCGAGGAGAACCGGACGCGCCTCGACCGGCAGTCCGCGCTCGTCCAGGCGGCCCAGGTCATGACGAGCGAGCTTCGCGTCGAGACGGTGCTCCAGCGCCTCGTCGTCGAGGTGACGAAGCTGCTGGACACGAGCGCCGCCGACTGCTACCTCCTCGACGCCCAGCGCAACGTTCTGCGCTGCGCGGCCGTCTACGGCCTCCCCGCCGAGCTGATCGAGTTCGAGTTCCCGGCTGACCGGGCTCTGGCCGGGCGGGCGATCGAGCGTGGGCGCGGAACGATGTCGACGGAGTACGACGGCGTGGACGTCCCGCATCCGGCCTACGAAGGCTTCGCCGCCGCGATGGTCGCTCCGATGACGTGGTGGGGAGAAGTCCGAGGCGTCATCGGCGTGGGCACCCAAGACCCGGCGAGGACATTCAGCGCGGAGGACCTCGAGGTTCTGGAGGCCTTTGCCAGCCTCGGCTCGGTCGCGCTGCGGAACGTCGCGAGCATCGAGCAGAGTGCGAGGCAGGTGCGCATCCAGCGCGGGTTCTTCCGGATCGCGTCAGTGCTCGCGCAGCCGCTGTCCTTGCCCGAGACGCTCGACGCCGTCGCCCAGGCGGCGAGTGAGGCGCTCGGCGGCTCCTTCGCCGCCGTGCTCATGCCCGAGCCGCACGACCTCCGGCTCGCCGGCTCGCACGAGCTTCCGGAGAGGCTCTCCGCCTTCCTCGGCGAAGGGCTGCGCGGCCCGACGCCGCTCCTCGACGCCACGGCGCGCCGACGCGTGCTGGCCGCTCCGACGGTCGAGACCGACGAGCGTTTCGCCGACGAGTGGCACGAGCTCGCGCGCGATGCGGGCTTCGCCTCGCTGCTGGCCGTCCCTGTCGAGGCGCCGCGACGCGACCGCCCCGGTCTCGGGCTCGTGTTCTTCGCCGAAGAGCAGTCGTTCACGGACGACGAGATCGAGCTCGCGAACAACCTCGCCGCCGCTGCCCGGGGCGCCCTCGAGCGCGCCGAGCTGTACGAGGCAGAGCGGAAGTCGCGGGCGATCGCGCAGCGGCTTGCTCGAACGGGCAGCCTGCTCGCCAGCGAGCTCGACCCTGAGGCGATCCTGGAGGAGATCGTCCAGCAGGCGCCGCAGCTCGTCGACGCCGAGTCCGCCGCCGTCAGTCTGATCGAAGGAGACGAGCTCGTCGTCAGCGCCGCCCACGGAGCGGCCGCCGAGGCCGCTCTGGGGGCGCGCGCGTCGGCGCTCGGCGAGCTGGCCGGTGAGGTCGTACAAGCACGCGGGCCGGTGGCCTACGGCGATGTCGACCGCCTACTCGCAGCGTCGGATCCGATCCTGGAGGCCGGCCATAGCGCCTTCCTCGGTGTGCCGCTCGTCGGCGCCGAAGGGGCCGTGGATGGCGTCCTCGCCGTGTACGCGCGCGAACCGCGGAGCTGGCGGGAGGAGGAGATCGAGGCGGTCGCGGCGCTGGCGGGGAACGCATCGGCATTCCTGTCGAACGCCGAGCTCTACCAGCGCGTGGTGCTCGAGCGGGAGCGGAGCGTGGCGATCCTCGGGAACGTCGCAGACGGAATCGTCGCCGTCGACCGCGACGGCCACGTCGTCCTCTGGAACGCCGCGGCGGAGGAGATCACGGGCGTGGCGGAGTCGGAAGCGCTCGGCCGTGCCCCGTCAGAGGTTCTCCAGCGCAGCCTCGATCCCGACGAGACCTCCGACGAGGGCCGAGGGCTCATTCAGATCCCCCGGGGCGGCGACGAGATCTGGCTGTCGGTGAGCGAAGCTGTCATGCGGGACCCCGCGGGAGCGGTGGCGGGCCGCATCTACGCCTTCCGCGACGTCTCCGCCGACCGGCTCGTCGAGCAGCTCAAGTCGGGCTTCGTCTCCACCGTGTCGCACGAGCTTCGCGCGCCGCTCACCTCGATCTACGGCTTCGCCGAGACGCTCCTCCGCGAGGACATCGCCTTCAGCGACGAAGAGCGCCAGACCTTCCTCGGCTACGTCGCGACGGAGGCGCAACGGCTGACGGTGATCGTCGACGCCCTGCTCAGCGTCGCGCGCCTCGAGGCCGGCGATCTGCAGGTTCAGCTCACGCCGACCGACCTCCGCGACGTCGTCACCGACGTCGTCTCGAGCGCGCAGCGCGAAGAGCTGAACGGGCGGCGCTTCGTGATCGACGTGCCCGAGGAGCCACTCGACGCCTCGGCCGACCGCGAGAAGGTTCGCCAGATCCTGGCCAACCTCGTCGACAACGCAGTCAAGTTCTCGCCAGAGGGCGGAACCGTGACCGTCGCCGCCAGGAAGACCGACGAGGGCGTGCAGGTCCGCGTTGCCGACGAGGGCGCGGGCGTCCCGCCTAGAGAGCAGGAGCGCATCTTCCGGAAGTTCTATCGGGCGGAAGAGAACAACTACCCGGGTGGCACCGGCCTCGGGCTCTTCATCGCCCGCGGCCTCGCGTCGGCTATGGGAGGCCGCCTCTGGATCGACTCTGAGGCCGAGCGCGGGGCGAGCTTCGTCTTCGAGCTGCCGACGGAGCGTCCGCCGACCGGCGACGCCGCTCTACAGGCAGGTGCCCGGTGACGAAGGTTCTGGTTGTCGACGACGAGGCGCCGATTAGGCTGCTGTGCCGCGTGAACCTCGAGGCCGAGAAGATGGACGTGCTGGAGGCGGCGGACGGGGAAAAGGGTCTGGAGATGGCTCGTGCGGAGAAGCCCGACATCGTCCTGCTCGACGTGATGATGCCCGGCATGGACGGCTGGCAGGTCGCAGAGCGCCTCTTCGACGATCCGGAGACGCGCGACATCCCGCTCGTCTTCCTCACGGCGCGCGCAGAGCTCAGGGACCGGGCGCGCGGGCTCGAGCTCGGCGGCGTGGACTACATCACGAAGCCGTTCAACCCGACCGAGCTCGCGAAGGTCGTCGAGGGCCTGCTCGAGCGCGTGCGCCGGGGCGAGCGCGACGACCTGCGTCGCGAGAAGATCGCGGAGTTGCGCGACCTGCTCGTCGAGTAATCAGCTCGAGAAGTCGGCAGTGGCGACGCTAGCGCCGGGCAGGCCCGACATCGTCCCGACGGCGACGCCGACGCCGACGCGCCGAAAGCCGCGTCCGAGCATGGTCGCGCGGTGTGGCGGGCTCGCCAGCCACATCCCCACGATCGCCGCTGCAGTCCCGTCAACTCCCACGCCCCAGGCAATGTTCTCGCCGAGCATCCGTGCGCGTACGCCGTGCCGGCGGAGACGGCCGTACCAGTTGCCATGGGTGAACGCGCCCGTTCGAGCCATTGCGCGTGAGTGCTGGCAGGCAGCGCGCTGCAGCCGGACGCCGACGCGAAGCGGCGGGACGCCGTTTCGGGCACGTGCCTGGTTGATCGCCTCGACGACGCTTTGCTCCTGCGAGCTCAGCAACTGCAGCTCAGACAGCTGAGACGACGACGCGCTCGACGAAAACCCGAGCGCGAGAATGCCCATAGCGATCAGGGCGGTGAGTGTGCGGCCCCCCCGCTCCACGCGGCGGCAGTCTTACACATCGCGCGGACGACGGATGCCATAAAAGGCGCATTAGGTTGTTCAAACGTGTACGACTACCGCGCTGTTTGCGCAAGAACAATCGCTGTGAGCACAACGAAGGCTCCGAAGAGTTGGGAAGGACTCAGCGCTTCCGCCAACCAGGCGTAGGCCAGGAGCGTGGCCGCCACCGGCTCGAACATCGCCGTGATCGCCGCTCTCGAGGCCGGAATGTGGCGGAGCGAGCCGGAGAGCAGGGCAAAAGGCACGATCGTCCCGAGGACGACCATCCACGTCATGAGCAGCCAAATGGGCAGCGAAACGTCCGCGAGGCGTCCGAGGAGCGAGACGCTGTCGTCGAACCGTCCGAACGGGAACCCCGTCCACGGCTGGACGACGGCCCAGAAGATCGACGCCAGCAGGAAGCCGTAGCAGACGAGCGAGACGGGGTCGCGGCGGGTGACGGCGCGCTCGCTGGAGAGGACGTAAATCGAGAACGCCGACGCCGATCCGAGCGCCGCGACGACACCCAGGCCGTCCAGCGTCACCCCGTTCCAGAGCTCGACCAGGAGCGCGATGCCGGCGAGCGAGAGCAGCAGCGCGACCCAGATGCGGCGGCGAACCGGCTCGTGGTAGGCGAAGCGCGCCCAGAGCGCGACGAGGACCGGGGCGATGTACTGGATCAGCAGCGCAACGCCGATGTCGAGCCGGCTGATCGCCTCGAAGTAGAACCACTGCACGAACGCGAGGCCGAGCACGCCGAAGATGAGGAGCACGGGCAGCTCGTCGCGGCGAACGCGGAGAAGCTCGGGACGCGACGCAAGGAGGACGACGGCGAGGAGCGCGAACGCGCCGGTCGTGCGCACCTCGGTGAGGCGTTGCGCGGGAACGTCGCCCGATTGGATGATCACCTTCGAGACGACTCCGTTGACCGCCCAGAGACTCGCGGCCGCGAGCACCATCGCGTAGCCGAGCGTCGGGTGCCGTGGAGTCGTCGGAACGAAGATCGTTAGTCGGGGTGGCCGGATTCGAACCGGCGACTTCTGCGTCCCAAACGCAGCACTCTAACCAGGCTGAGCTACACCCCGGCGCAAAAAATGAGCGTAGCGGACGCCCTGCCTTAGCAGTCGCTCGACTCGGGCTCCCAGAACACGAAGACGAAGAACGGTAGGCCACCACTCCTCGTTGCGCCCACTCGGTACTCGACCTCTAGGGGGCGGCCTTCTTTGGTCTGCATACGGCCTAAGCCGCATTTCAGCTCGCCCACCTCCAACTGGCTGAGCCAATCGGGCACGGCCTCGGGATTCGCCGCGAGCTGAGATGGGGTCAGCTCCAGGAGCTCCTCCCGCGCGTACCCCGTGAGACGACATGCCATGCGGTTTGCCGCCAGGTACCGGCCGCTCTCCTCGAAGACCAGTGCACCGACGGGGGCGTGCTCGAGCGCCTCGCCTAGGAGGATCTCCTGGACGGCATCCGTATCGGACGAGGAGAGCTGCAGAGAGGCCATGGAGCGCTCGTCCAGCTTGTCACCGAGCGGACGCGACTTCAATAGGCCGAACGGCCCATCTTCTCCGGCTGCGCTTCCTCTTCCGCGAGAAATCGAAAGAAGAAGACGGCGAAGACGGCGAAGAACACGACGGCCTGCTCGACGGACATCGTGACCCCGGCGATCTGCTGGTCCGTCTCCGGCGTGAGGCCCCACAGGCCGCCGCCCTGCACGTACCAGTCGTATGCGGGATCGGGGAGGAGGGCGAGGAGGAGCCCGATCGGGCTCGCCAGCACGAACGCGACGAACAGGTAGAGCGCCCGACCTGCGCTCGAGAGCCGGTGCGGCACGTCCTGGAACACGGGCCACCACAGCAGCGACCCGGCGACGAGGTAGCAGACGTGCTCGAGGTGGAGCAGGGCCGGATGCTCGAGCGCGGTGTCGTAGGCGGGGGGGAGGTGCCAGAGGTAGTACGTGACGAGCCAGAGGCTGAGCGCGAGTGGGGGCCGGGTGAGAACGCGGAAGATCGCGAGACGGGCGACGTCCGCCGCGATCGCCCGCGGGATGCCGAGGACGAGCAGCGCGGGCGCCCACTCGGCGAGCGCGACGTTCTGGAGGAGGTGGGCCGAGAGCAGGTGGTAGCTCAGCGCGTCCAGCGGCGTGACCGCCGTGGCGAGCAGCAGCGCACAGCCCGAGTAGAACGACACCATTCGCCAAGGCTCTGCGCGCCGGCCGCGGATCGCGATCGCGTAGGTCGCGGCGAGCGCGATGACGGGCAGCGAAGCCTCGAGGTGAACGGTCCAGGAGTACGGGTCGGAGCGGGCGATGGCGCTACCCTAGGCGCGCAGGTTGCGGGCGTAGCTCAGTGGTAGAGCATTGGCCTTCCAAGCCATGTGCGCGGGTTCGATCCCCGCCGCCCGCTCTTCAGCCTTCGGCTAGCTCGACGCGCTCGATCGTGACGGGCTTGCGCGGGCGATCGTTCGCGTCCCGCTCGGTCTCCGAGATCCGATCGACCACGTCCATCCCGGACGTCACGCGACCGAAGACGGTGTGCTTCCCGTCCAGCCACGGCGTCGCCTCCGCCGTGACGATGAAGAACTGGCTGCCGTTCGTGTTCGGCCCGGCATTCGCCATCGCGAGGGCGCCGCGCTCGATGCGGTGCTCGTTGATCTCGTCCTCGAACTCGTAGCCGGGCCCGCCCATGCCCGTGCCCGTCGGATCCCCGCCCTGGATCATGAAGTCGGGGATCACGCGGTGGAAGATGACGCCCTCGTAGAAGCCCTCGCGCGAGAGCTTCGCGAAGTTCTCGACGGTCTTCGGGGCTGCGTCGGGGTAGAGCTCCAGCTCGATTGCTCCCTCGCTCGTATGGAGCGTCGCCGTGCTCACAGGATGCTGTCCGCCAAGGGCTCGATCGCCGACGCTGTGGGCTCGAGCTCACCGGACTCGAGCCGCTTCGCGACCTCCGCGGCGAGGTGGCGGGCCTCTTTGACCTGAGCCGCGTCCAGAACGGTGTTCACGGTTGCTTGGACGCGCTCGTCCGCAACAAGTTCGAGCGTGACGGTGTGCACCTCGCGCCGCGGAACGTAGCCGTCGGAGGCGAGGGCGATGCGGATGAGAACCCGCTCACCGTCCGGAAGCGTCGCTTCCTTCTCGACGGGTTGGCCGCGGAGGCTCATGTGCGCATTTCATCATTGCTGCGTCCCGGCCGTCCGATCGAGCCGCGATGCTGCCCCTCGGTGCCCGAGGAGCGGGTCGTCACATTCAAGCCGCGCGCGATCCTGGTCGCGATCGGAATCGTGCTGGCGGTCGCAGCGATCCTCGCGGTCGTTTGGATCTCTCGCCAGGTCCTGACGTGGATCCTCGTCGCCCTCTTCCTCGCCCTGGCGCTGAACCCGGCCGTCGAGTTCTTCCAGCGGCGCGGGGTCAAGCGGCGCGGCGCCGCGACGGCGGTGACCGTCCTGCTCACCATCGGCGCCATCGTCGCGCTCGGATCGCTCTTCGTCCCGACGCTCTACAACGAGGCCCGCGGCTTCGGCGAGGCGCTGCCGGGCTACGTCGACGACGTCACTCACGGGCGAGGGGAGTTCGGCCGGCTGGCGGAGCGCTATCAGCTCGAGCAGCGCGTTCGCGAGGCGGTGAACGAGGGCGGCGGCGCGGCGCGCATCCTCGGCCTCTCGGGCACGGCGCTCGCCGTCACGAAGGGCGTTCTCACCTTCGTCGTCGCCATCGTGACGATCGCCTTCATGACCTTCTTCATGCTCCTCGAAGGCCCGATGTGGGTGGAGCGCTTCTACGGCCTGCTGCCGGAGGCGTCACGGCCGAAGTGGCGGAAGATCGGGTACGACATCTACTTGACGGTCGGCGGCTATGTGACCGGGAACCTCCTGATCAGCGTGATCGCCGGCATCACGTCGACGCTCGTGCTGCTGATCATGGGCGTTCCGTACGCGGTCGCCCTCGGCGTGCTCGTCGCGATACTCGATCTGATCCCGCTGGCGGGCGCGACCCTGGCGGCGATCATCGTCAGCACCGTCGCCTTTATCCATTCAATCCCCGCCGGGATCGTCGTGCTGATCTTCTTCATCGTCTATCAGCAGATCGAGAACCACCTGCTCCAGCCACTCGTCTACAGCCGCACGGTGCAGCTCTCGCCCCTCGCGATCCTGATCGCCGTCCTGATCGGAGCGAAGATCGCCGGGATCCTCGGCGCACTGGCGGCGATTCCGGTCGCCGGGACCATCCAGGTCCTCCTGCTGGCCTGGCTCGCCAGCCGTCGCGCCGACGAGACCGCTGCGCCGGCCCGCGCCGGGCCCTAACAGCCTCCGGAATCCCCCTTTTGGGGGACTGCGGCCGAGGGACATGGGCCGATCAACGAAGCATGCGAGGGGGTGTCGCAATCGCGATTGTTGTCGTTGCGCTGGCCTCGTTCTGGGCCGCAGCGGGGAGCGCGGCGACGAGCGCGACGCTTCAGACGCAGGTCGAGCTGCGCGTCAAGAGCTTGGCAACGCGGACCATCCCCGCCCGCTCATCGAGGCGGGGGACCAGGCGGACGAAGTCCGCGACGGCGGTCCTCGAGGAGGCCGTCGTGGCACGGATCAACCTCGTTCGCCGCGGCCACGGGCTGCGGCCGCTTCGCTCGAACCGCCGCCTGGCGGCCGCCGCTGCGTACCACTCGGGCGACATGGCACACAAGGGTTACTTCGAGCACGACAGCGCCAACGGGACGGCATTCTGGCGCCGGATCGAACGCTTCTACCCATCGCGCGGCTTCCGCTCATGGACGGTCGGCGAGAACCTGCTCTGGGCCAGCGACACCTACGGCGCGGCGTTCGCGGTGCGGGAGTGGATGCACAGCCCGCCGCACCGCGCGAACATCCTCTCGCGCGACTGGCGCGAGGTCGGTATCGGCGCCGTGATCGCGCCGTCGGCTCCCGGCGCGTACGGCGGCCGCGCCGTGACGATCGTCACCGCCGACTTCGGCGCGCGCACCTGAGCGAGTACCAGTTGCTGACGACCAGCGACGCTCCGTAAGCAGCGCTCGTTTCAGCGTCGTAGCCATCGGGAATTGCTGGACGGTGTCCTCCCGAGATACGCGCAGAGAGGAGAATCAGAAGATCTTCCGCATGGGGAACGAGCGGCTCAGCATCGCCGTCGACCAACAAGAGATGATTCCCGAGACGGCCAGTGTCCCGTTCTTGTGCGAGTGCGCGGACGAGTTCTGTAACGGGAGGGTGGAACTCGAACGCGCGCAATGGGAATCGATCGCGTCGACGCCGAATGAGTACGTGATGCTGCCTGGACATCCGCGCAGCGAAGGCGAAGTAGTCGTCGGCGAGTTCGACGGTTACGACGTGGTGCGGAAACCCGACTAACTGTTGAGGGCGCGTCTACGCTAGGGCGTTGGACGCTACTGAGGGAGGAGACGAGTGGAGCCGTCGAGCCCGGATGAAGCCCGAGACGACCGCGCCGACCGCGCTGCCCAGAACGAGGCGGTGTTCCGTCGAGTGAACGAGCGGCTCGAGGAAGTCAACGAGGCTTTTCAAGTCGCCACCGACAGGGCCGAGTTCGTCTGCGAGTGCGCCAGGATCGAGTGTGCAGAACGGTTGGAGATGACCCTGTCGAAATACGAGGCAGTGCGTAGCGTCCCCACGCAATTCCTCGTCAAGCCTGATCATGTGCTGCCGGAGGAGGAGCGAGTCGTCGAGCGGCAGGCGCAGTACGCGGTTGTCGAGAAGGTCGGACGCGCCGGAGAACGGGCTCGTCAGCTCGACCCGAGGGAGGGCTAGGCCCGAGCTTCGAGTTTCCCGTGTTGTCAACCCGGGAATGCCGCTGGAGGTCAAACGAAGGGGGACAAGAATGGGAATCATCGCTTTCATCGTTCTGGGCCTGATCGCAGGGGCGATCGCGAAGGCCGTCCTCCCCGGCGACGACCCCGGCGGCTTGATCGTGACCGCGATCATCGGCATCGTGGGCGCGATCCTGGGAGGATTCCTTGCGCAGGTGCTGTTCGACGCCGATCCACTGGACGAGTTCTTCGACATCAGCTCGTGGCTCACGGCGATCGTCGGCGCAATCATCCTGCTCGTCATTTACCGGCTCGTCATCGGACGGCGACCCGCTACCTAGCCCCGCTCCGCGGGGCGGACGCCCGGGGGCGTCGCCCGGATTAGAAGTCCGCAGGAGCTGAGAAAAGAGGGGTGATTACCAGCGGATTCGCAAGCTGCGCGTACGGAGTGCGTACGTCTCTCGCTTGCGAGTCTGTCTTTTTGTTAGGTGAGGGAGAGATTGGGCGGCGTGGTGGCTGTCAGACACAAGCAACAGTCGCGTGATCCCTGGAAACAAGCCACTTCTGCCTGAACTCCGCGGATTCTCTCGTCCGGACAACTCCGGACGGGGAGAGGAGAGGCCACCTTGTGAGGTGGCCTCTCCTTCTTGTTTCAGCCGTTCCGCTTAGCTCATGGGCACGGGCCGATGGTGTCCCCGTGCGCCATGTGTGCCTTTAAGGCGTTCCGCGAGACCGTGATGGTGACGAACGGGTTCGTCGCGGAATGCGTGTGGTGGCAGATCACCACTTTCTCTGGGTATTGGTACTGCGCCGCTGCTGACGGCGTACCTGCAGATAGCAGGCCGGACGAAGCCAGGAGGCCGAGGACGCCGGCGATGATCGCCGGCCCCAGCAGACTCCTCAGCTGCCGTCCCCGTCGCCTCGATGTCCCTTGGAGCGCGGACGTTGCGGCCTGCTCGCCCGGCGATGCCCTGACGCGAGCCGCCAACTCAGGATCGACGAGTACGAGTTCCGGACTGACGGGCTCGAACCCGTCGGGCCTCTCCCCTCTCCTCATTCCTCACCCCCCTCGTACAGATGTGCAGCCGCAGAGGTCAGCCGCGGACTATACGGCCTCCAGGCACGCGGCGCACGTGAGCGCTTCTGAACAACTGGCAGGCGGCGCAGTTCGGAAAATCTTCAGGCCAGCGTTACAAAAGACTTACGAAACTAGAGACCACCCGTGCGGAAACCGGGTACTGGGCTACGAGAAGGGCCGCGCGCCGCTTAGCGGCTATCCCCGGGGGGTCCAGGGGAGGGCGCGCGGCCGCTTCATTTATTCCCCACTGGCTTATGGGGGTAACACTTCGCGGGTAGCCCGGCGCGCTGCTGTGCCTCTCGATCTTGTATCGCCAAGATCCTCAGTAAGCGCTGACGCTGATCCTGTAGCCCTGCGCCATGGCATGAATCGCTGCCTTCTCATGCGGGGGAGCTTGAACTCGATTCGCGTTCTGGCCATTGCGCTTCTTGCCGGTCAGCTGCGTGCCTCGTTCGCGGAGTGCTCGCCCTCGATCCGTCGGAGCGAGCCGCAGTTCGGGCACGGCTGCCGCTCAGCGTTGGGCTCGTCGGGTGTGAGCTCGGTGCCACAGTCGGAGCACCGCATCACGGCGCCGATCGTACAAACGGAAGCGCCTGGCGGGGTCCGGCCGGCCAGTTTGTTGTCACCTGCGTTGTCACCGCCACCCGCTCGGCGTCTCGCGGGGCAACAGAAAACCCCGCCGTAGCGGGGCTTTCCGTGTGCGCGCCCGGGAGGATTCGAACCTCCGACCCGCGGATTAGAAGTCCGCTGCTCTTCCACTGAGCTACGGGCGCCCAGACGAAGGGTAGCGCCGAGGCATTACGGGTACCCCCTCGCCGACAGCGAGGAAAGGGGCATCGGATGGCTGATTTGCTGGGGAAGCGGATCGCATTCCTGGCGACGGACATGGTCGAGCAGGTCGAGCTGACGGAGCCGTGGAAGGCCGTCGAGGAAGCCGGCGGCCGGCCCAAGCTGCTCTCGCTCGAGGACGGAGAGATCCAGGGCTTCAACCACTACGACAAGGCGGACACGTTCGAGGTCGACAGCACCGTCGAGGAGGCGAGCACCCATGAGTACGACGCACTCGTGCTCCCGGGCGGCGTCGGCAACCCGGACACCCTTCGCACCGACGAGAAGGCGGTGGCGTTTGTCCGCGAGTTCGTCGAGTCAGGCAAGCCGGTCGCCGTCATCTGCCACGGCCCGTGGACGCTCGTCGAAGCCGACGTGGTGCGCGGTCGCACGCTCACCTCGTGGCCGAGCGTGAAGACCGACATCAAGAACGCCGGCGGGAACTGGGTCGACGAGGAGGTCGTCCAGGACGGCAACCTCACGTCGAGCCGCAAGCCCGACGATCTTCCCGCGTTCTGCCGGACGCTCGTCCAGGAGTTCGCGAAGACCCCGGTTGGCGCGTAGGTGCCGGCGGCGCTGCTCGACGTCGACGGGACGCTCGTCGACACGAACTACCACCACACGATCGCGTGGTACCGGGCGTTCCGCGAGCACGGAGTGGCGCTGCCGATCTGGCGGATCCACCGGGCGATCGGGATGGGTGGGGACCAGCTGGTCCCCACCCTCGTTCCCGGCATCGAGGACGACCTCCACGAAGCCATCGAGGACGCGCGCGGCGAGCGCTACAAGGAGCTCATCGGCGAGGTGGAGCCGCTCGAGGGCGCGAACGACCTGCTCCAGGACCTGAAGACGCGAGGGGCAACGGTCGTGCTCGCAAGCTCGTCGCCGCAGGACGAGCTCGACCACTACCTCGAGCTGCTCGATGCGCGCCGGCTTGCCGATGCCTGGACGACGAAGGACGACGTCGAGGCGACGAAGCCAGAGCCCGACCTCGTCCACGCCGCCCTCGACAAGGCGGGCACGCGCGACGCTGCGATGGTCGGCGACACGCGCTGGGACGTCGAGGCCGCGCGCAACGCGGGTCTCGAGACCGTCTGCGTCATGACCGGCGGCTGGTCGCGGCAGGAGCTCCTCGACGCCGGCGCCGCCGAGGTCTACGAGAGCATCGAGGAGCTGCGCCAGAACCTCGGAAAGCCGCCGCTATCCTTTGTCTAGCGCGGTGGCGGTAGCTCAGTTGGTAGAGCCCCGGGTTGTGGTCCCGGTGGTCGCCGGTTCGAGTCCGGTCCGCCACCCCTGAAAGTCCTCGCGACCCGTCGCTTCCCCGGGCCGGCGTGGGACGAGCTCGCCGACGTCGAGTACGGCGAGCCCGATGCCGGGCCGGACGACGTGGAGGCGCTCGTAGTCGTGGCCGAGACGGTCGACACCGCGATCATCGAGCGCTACCCGAAGCTGAAGGTCGTCGCCAACTACGGCGCCGGGTACGACCTCGTGGATGTGGAGGCTTGCCGCGCGCGCGGAATCGTGGTCACGAACACGCCGGGCGTGACGACCGCAGCCACGGCGGATCTGACCCTCGGATTGATCCTCGCGCTCCGGAGGCGGATCGCTGCCGGCGACGCGTTCGTCCGCTCCGGCCGCTGGGGGACTGGTTGGGCCGATGAGCCGCTAAAGGGCGAGGAGGTCGCGGGCTCGACGCTCGGGCTGGTCGGCTACGGCGGGATCGGGGAGGCGGTTGCGCGGCGGGCGCGGGGATTCGAGATGCGGATCCTGTACACGCGCCGTCGGCGCGACGAGGATCCCGCCTTCCGGGAGCTGGACGAGCTGCTGGCCGAGGCCGACGTCATTTCGCTGCACGTCCCTCTGACGGACGAAACCCGCGGTTTGATCGACGCTGAGAAGCTCGCGCTCATGCGCGACGGCGCCGCCTTGATCAACACGGCACGCGGCGGGATCGTCGACGAGCCGGCGCTGGTCGCGGAGCTCACTTCCGGGCGGTTGCAAGCCGGGCTGGACGTCTTCGCGGACGAGCCCCACGTCCCGCGGGAGCTCCGTGAGCTCCCCAACGTCGTGATGACGCCGCACCTCGGCACGGCGACGCAGGCAACGCGCGAGGCGATGACAGGCGTGCTCGTCGACAATCTTCTGACCGTCGAGGCGGGGGAGGCGCCGCCGAACGCCGTCTAGATGCGACGAGCGATCCGTGCAGTCGCGATCCTTGCCCGAGACGGCAGGATTCCGCGTCCCCTCCGTGGCTTGGTCGTCTTCGGCCTGCTCCCTCTCCCTGGTCCGCTCGACGAGGCCGCCTTGGTGATCGTCGCTGCGCTGCTCTTCCTGTTCTACCGAGACCGCATCCGGCGAGCCTGGCGGGCCTCCTAGGTGTAGTTCCTAAGCACGTTGGTTCATCCGGGCCTCCCTGGAGGCTGAGAGCTGCCAAGCCACTCAGTCCGAAGGAGGACCCGGATGAAGCTTCACGGTAACGCGGCGCTCAGCTGGCGCGGCAGGCGGCAGGTG